>CP052876.1:0-309544 GCA_020881835.1 Kineosporiaceae bacterium SCSIO 59966 | reverse complement strand
GCACCGGTCGCAGGTGCTCGTGGGTGCCTCCCGCGGCGACGACGAGCAGGTCGGTGAGGGCGGCCGCCGGAACCGAGGCGCCGTCGGACAGTCCGCTGCCGTCGGTGAGGGTCATCCCGGTGACGTCGACTCCGAGGCCGGCGACGGTCTCGGTGACCGCCCGGGCACTGCCGGCGAAGGTCGCCGGCAGACCGGCGTCCAGGGCGACGAGCCGGGCCACCGCCTCGGCGACGGTGTTGTCGCTGGCCCGCAGCAGGTACCCGGCGATCTCGGTGACCGGCGCTGACTGCACGGCCGCGAGCACCGGGGCGTCCGGCGGTGCCGTGCCGCGGGTGACGTCGCCGACGACGGTGACCCCGGCAGCGCGCAGCTGCTCGGCGAACGCGGCGCCGGCGGCCAGGGCCGGGTCGGCCACCCGGGGCGCGTACGGCTCGTCCGTGGTGCGCCCGGCGTCCACGGCGATCGAGGTGATCGGCGCGACGAAGCCGAGGTCGACGTCCAGCCGGGTCCATCCCGGGCCCATCCGGTCGTCGGCGAACAGCGAGTCGTCGACCCGGACGGCCGTGCTGGTGCGGCCCTGGGCCGCCAGCGCGGCGGCCGTCGCGGCGGCCAGGTCGGCGAGCCCGGCCCGGCCGCGGACGGCGTCCGGGTCACCGGGACCGGCGCCGAGCAGGACGTCGCCCGACCCGACGAGGACGACCTCCTCGTCCGAGGCGCCCGGCACGACGGTCGTCGTCAGCGTGCGCCGGCCGCCGAGCCGGTCGAGGGCGGCGGCCGCGGTGAACAGCTTCACCGTGGAGGCGGGCTCCCTCGGGGTCGCGGCGTCGGATGCGAGCAGGGGCTCGCCGGTCCGGACGTCGACGACGGAGGCGCCGACGGAGGGACCGAGCGCGGGGTCGGCCAGCAGCGGGGTGAGGGTCGCCGCGAGCGCGTCCCGGTCGGGCAGCGGGGCGCTCGCGTCGAGGACGGGCAGGACGTCGTCCGGCGGCGTGGTCGGGTGCTGGGCGCCCGGCGGGTCCGGGAAGGGCGGCGGGGGTGTCGGCTCCGGCCGGACGGTCAGCACGCCCGGGACGACGTCGTAGGCGTCGGCGACCGCGTACCCGAGCCCGCCGAGCAGCAGGACGACAGCGGTCCCGGCGGCCAGGACGCGTGAGGGCACCGGCACCCCTCCCCTCTGCCGACCTGCGGGCTGGACCTACGGGACACTACTGCCGTCCCCCCGTCCCCGAGGAGCCTCGAGCCGAGGCCGCGCAGGAGCCCGCCGTGCAGTTCGACGTGACCATCGAGATCCCCAAGGGCAGCCGCAACAAGTACGAGATCGACCACCGCACCGGCCGCCTCAAGCTGGACCGGACCCTGTTCACGGCGACCCGCTACCCGGCCGACTACGGCTTCGTCGACGGCACCCTCGGGCAGGACGGCGACCCCCTGGACGCCCTCGTGCTGCTGGACGAGCCGACGTTCCCCGGCTGCCTCGTCCGGTGCCGGGCCATCGGCATGTTCCGGATGCGCGACGAGGCCGGCGGGGACGACAAGGTGATCTGCCTGCCCGCCGACGACCCCCGGGTCGACCACATGCAGGACCTCGAGGACGTCGGCGAGTTCTACCGGCTGGAGATCCAGCACTTCTTCGAGACGTACAAGGACCTCGAGCCGGGCAAGTCCGTCGAGGGCGCGCACTGGGTCGGCCGGGAGGCCGCCGAGCAGGAGATCCGCGACTCGGTGCAGCGGCTGCGGGACTCCGGCGGGGAGCACCGCTAGGCGCGGCAGCCGCCGGTCAGGGCCGGCCCGCCGCGGGCATCGTGCTCGACCAGCGGACCGGGACCACCCGCACCTGCAGCCCGGCACGCGGCGCCTCGACCATCGTCCCGTCGCCGGCGTAGACGGCGACGTGCCAGATGGTGGCCGGGTCGCCGGGGTCGGTGGCGTAGAAGATCAGGTCGCCGGGCCGCATCTGGGAGTACGGCACCTTCGCCACCGCTGCCCACTGCGAGCGCGACGTCCGGGTGATCCAGTGGCCGCCGCCCTGCTGCCACGCCTGTGAGGTGAGGCCGGAGCAGTCGTAGGTGTCGGGTCCCGAGGCGCCCCACTGGTAGCCCTTGCCGACCTGGGTCAGCGCCCAGTCCACGGCCGCCCGTCCGGCGGCGGCGCTCGACGTCGGGGTGCCCGGGTCCGGTGCGGGTGCGGCCCTCGGAACGGGTGGAGGCGCCGGGGCGGGTGCCGGCGCGACGGCCGGGGAGCCGCCGGGGGACGTCGTCCGGGCGGGTGCCGGGGCCGCGGGGCGGCTGGTGGACGGCGTGGGCGCGGAGCGTCCCGGTGCGGGGGACGCCGGTGCCGGCTCCCGCTGGCTGGACCGGCTCGGTGCGCTGTCCCGTCGCGCCTGCAGGGTGGCCGCGCGGTCGGTGGCCGACCGGGTGTCCTGCTGACGCTGCCGGGTGGCGGTGGCGGCGGCCGCCTGCTCGGCCTCGCGCTGCCGGATCGCGGCGAGAGCGGCCTGCTCCTCGCGGCGACGCCGATCGGCCTCCAGACCGTCCTGCCGTGCCCTTTCCAGCTCGACGGTGGTGCTGCGCAGCTCGGCGAGCCGGGCGACCAGATCCTCCCGCTCCTCGGCGACGGCCGTCACCTCGGCTTCGGCAGCCAGCGCAGCCCGCTCCGCGGCGACCCGCAGCTCCTCGGCCCGGGCGGCGGCGGCCTGCTGGTCGGCCCGGGTGGCCGTGGCCTGCTCCTGGAGCAGCCGGGCCACGACGTCCGCCGCGGTCATCCGCTGGTGGGTCTCTTGCCGGCGCTTGCCGACCACGTCCAGGGCGGCAGCCTTGTCGAGCAGGTCCTGCGGACCCCCGGGGCTCAGCAGCAGCTCGAGCTCGCCCAGGCCGGTCCCGCTGCGGTACGCGCCGGCGGCGAGCCGGCCGATCTCGGCGCGGGCGGACTCGACGTCCTCCCGGGCGGCGCCGGCCGCGCGCTCGGCCGCGTCGGCGGCGGCGGTGGCCTGCTCGAGGGCGACGAGAGCGTCGGCGAGGTCCTCGGCGGCCATGCCGGCCGTGACCTGGGACTCCTCGAGGCGGGCGGAGGCCGCGGCCAGGCGCGCCTCGACGGCCCCGATCTCGCCGGCCGTGTCCCGGGCGGCGGCGCGAGCGGCGCTGACCTGCTCCTCGCTCGGGTAGCCGGGGTCGACGGCCGACGGACTGGCGCTGCCCGGCTCGGCGGCCGCCGGAGCCATCACGCCGCCGAGCAGCACGGCGACCGCAACGGCCGGGACCGTCATCCGGACGACCACGCTGCGTGGTCCGGCATGACGGTGAGCACCCACGAGCGGACGGCCTTCCAGAAAGGACACGACGTCGGGACGGCGTGTCGTGTTGACAGAACCAGGTTCAGCGGCATGAAGCGGCCGACCGCCGGGCACGCTACACCTCACGGGCCTCTGCGGGAACAGTCGTCACACAGGTCACATCGTCATCTGGCGGGGGGTTCAGGCGGGGGCTCGTCGAGCCAGCGGGCGAGGCGGCCGGCGCGGGAGACGTCACGGAGCCGCTGCTCGGTGCGGTCTCGGACGTCGCGGTCGGCGACGACGAGGACCTTGTCGTGGGTGCGCAGCACGGTGTTGCGGTCCGGGACCACCGGAGTGCCCTGGCGCACGACGAGGCTGACGACCGCACCGGCAGGCAGCCTCAGCTCGTCGAGGTAGACCCCCGCCAGCCGCGACCCGGGGACGACGGTGAACTGCAGGAGCTCGGCGCGCAGCTCGTCCAGCGGCGCGGAGTCCACCTCCATCTCCTGGGCGTCCCCGGCCGCCTCGACCCGCAGCCGGCGCGCCACGAACGGCAGGATCGGGGCCTGGACGAGGGTGAAGACGACGACGAGGACGAAGACCACGTCGAAGATCTGCTGGGAGCCCGGGACGCCGGCGGTGGCGGGGATGGTGGCGAGCACGATGGGGACCGCCCCGCGCAGTCCGGCCCACGACAGGAACGCCTGCTCGCGCCACGGCATCCGGAACGGCAGCATGCACACCAGGACCGACAGCGGGCGGGCGACGAAGGTCAGCAGCACCCCGACGACGAGGGCCGGGACGACGACGCCGGGCAGCCGCTGCGGGCTGGCCAGCAGCCCGAGCAGGATGAACAGTCCCATCTGGGCCAGGAGCGCGGCGCTCTCGACGAACCCGACCGTGGCCCGGCGGTGCGGCAGCGGGGCGTTGCCGAGCCACAGGCCGGCGACGTAGGCGGCGACGAACCCGCTGGCCGACATCAGCACCCCGCCGGCGTAGGCCAGCAGCGCGAAGGCAAGGGTGGCGACGGGGTACAGGCCGCTCGAGGGCAGGGCCGCCCGCTCCAGCAGCCACTGGCCGCCCCGGCCGACCGCCAGGCCGACGAGCGCACCGACGACGAGCTGGTAGACCACCTGGCCTCCGGTCGCCCACCAGGTCGCAGACGCCCAGTCCTCCTCAGCGAGCAGGGCGACGAAGATGACGGCGAGCGGGTCGTTCATCGCCGACTCGCTCTCGACGACCTTGCCGACCCGGCCACGGAGCGGGAGGTTGCGCAGCACCGAGAACACCGCAGCCGCGTCGGTGGACGACAGCACCGCCCCGATGAGCAGGGACGTCCGCCAGTCGAGTCCGAGCAGGAGGTGGGCCCCCGCGCCGACGACGACGACCGACACGACGACGCCGACGCTGGCCAGCAGCAGCGAGGGCCACAGCGCCGGCCGCAGCGTGCGCCAGCTGGTGGTCAGTCCACCCTCGGCGATGATCAGCGCGAGCGCCAGCAGCCCGAGGTTCTGGGTCAGCTCGACGTCCGAGAACTGCACCCCCAGGCCGCTGTCGCCGATGGCCAGCCCGAGCGCCAGGTAGAGCAGCAGCGTCGGCAGCCCCGTCCGGTGGGCGAGCCGGACGGAGAGCGTCGCAACGATGACGACGACGGCCGCGACCGCGACGAGCGTGTTGATCCCGGACGGCGCCGGGTCTCCCAGCCCGGGGACGAGGTCCGACCACCACGACGTCAGCACGGCGGGCCTCCCGGCGGTCGCACGGGGCGGTCGGTCCCCGTCCCGGGAGTCTACTGATCACCGCCGCCGGCTCCCCCGATCTCGGCCGCCCCGGCACACCCAACCGGTGACATCGGACCCTGGTGGCCGACACCCCGCTGCGCTGTGCTGGGCACCGAGGGCCGCCGCCGGCGGTCCCTGCCCCGCAGGACCCGGGAGGTCCCGATGTCGACCTCGATCCAGACCTGGAAGGTCGAGCTGCACCTGTTCGACCACGACGACAGCACCTCGGCGGACGCGGTGCTCACCACGCACGCCGGCACGCGGGTGCACGGGCACGGTCGGGCCCGCCGCAACCCGGCGGACCCGATGGTGCCGGAGATCGGCGAGGAGCTCGCAGCGGCCCGGGCCCTGCGGCACCTCGCCGACCGGCTGCTCGAGACCGCGTCGACGGACATCGCGGACCTCGAGCACACCGACGTCCACCTGGTGCGCTGAGCTCCTGATGCGGCGCTGACCCGCGGGCCGGGCTCAGCCCACGCTCGCCCGCGGGGCGGGCGTGCGTGCCGGCAGCAGACTCACCGAGCGTTGCTCCCGCTGGACCGGCAGCAGTCGCACGGCCGCCGCTGGGGTGACGACGAGGACGTCGCACGGGAGGCCCCCGACGGCCGACCCGGCCAGGGTCGCCCAGGACCGGACCACCGGTCGCCGTGGCGCCGAGCCCCCCGCGACGACGAGGAGGTCGGCGTCCCCGGCGTGCCGGCCCAGCGCGACCGCCGGCCCCTCAGGGGTCACGACGGTCGCCAGCCCGACGGCGTCCGCGCCGGCCGCTCGGGTCGTCTCCCGGACCAGCCCACGGGCCCGGGCCGGGCCGTCCCCGCGGGTGCCGTCGTAGGCGTGCAGGAGCCGGACCCGCGCGCCGCGGCGGTAGCTCTCGTCGAGTGCCGCGCGCAGCACGGCTGCGCCGGCCGCACCGTCGTCGACGGCCGCGACGACCAGGGCGCGACGCTGCGCCGGCACCGGCAGCTGCCGTGTCCCGACGAGCAGCACCGGGCACGCCGCCCGCCCCAGCAGGGCACGGCTGACCGTGCCCAGGCCCTGCGGCGAGGTGGACCCGAGAATTCCCGGCGCAGTCTGCCGCCCCCGCCCCCTCGCCGCCACGACGAGCAGGACCGCTCGCTCCGCCAGCTCGCACAGCGCTCCGGCCGGCGAGACCGTCGGGTCCCCGCGGACCCGGTGGGCGGTGACCACGAGTTCCGGGCGGCGACGGCGGACCTGCGCGACGAGCTCACGCAGCATGCCCTCCAGCACCGCCGCCTCGGTCGTCGCGGCGGGCAGCACCGACACCACCGCGAGCCTGGTCCGGCGTCGCAGCGCCTCCTCGGCCGCCCTGGCCACCGCACGCTCGGCTGCCACCGAGCCGTCGAAACCCGCCACGACGCCGACCGGCGCCATCCGTCGTTCCGGCACGTCCACCTCCCGGGTCGCTCCCCGTCCTGAGCTGCTGCGACCGATCGTGCGCCGCCCAGGTGCCCGCACGACCGGCGATCCCGGGCGTCGTGCGCGATCCGGTCACCCCGCCCTGACGCAGGTGCGCCGGGGTGGTGGGACCGGAGGGGTGACCTTCGCCCCTTCCGGTGGCGCCAGGGTCCGCCGGACGGTAGAGGCGACAGCCAGGCACCTCGAGGGAGTGGTGGCCATGTCGCACGCAGCGCCGGGCTCGGTGGTCGTCGGCTACGACGGCACGGACCACGCCGCCGCCGCCCTGGACTGGGCGGCCCACGAGGCAGCGCGCCGGTCCGGCACGCTGCACGTCGTCTACGCCGCGGACTACCCAGGACTGGCACCGGGGCCGATCGGCGTCTCCCCCTACCTGCCCGAGCGTGCGATCTCGATCGCCGCTGACGTCACCGCCGAGGGCGTGGCCCGGGCACGCGAGCTCGAGCCCGGGCTCGACGTCACGCACCTGACCGAGGTAGGCAGCGCCTCAGGCGTCCTCGTCCAGGAGTCCTCCGGCGCGGCCCTGCTGGTGGTCGGCACCCGCGGGCACGGCGAGCTCGCCGGGGCACTGCTCGGCTCCGTGGCGTTCACCGTGTCGGCCCACGCGCACTGCCCGGTCGTCGTCGTCCGGGGGGACACCGCCCCGCCGGGACCCGACCGCCCCGTGGTCGTGGGAGTCGACGGCTCCCCGAGCTCGGAGGCCGCCCTGCGGTTCGCCGCTGCGGCGGCGACCGAGGTACAGGCACCGCTCGTGCTCGTCGCCGCCTGGCACCCCGCTGCCGCCGAGACCTGGGAGGCCGCGTACTGGACGTCCGTGGCGCCCGGGGCCGAGCTCGGCGAGGCCGCTCGCCGGGCCGCCACTGACGTGACCACCGCCTCGGAGGCCCTCGTCCACGGCTCCTTCCCCCAGCTCGAGGTGCGCCAGGTGGTCGTCGGCGGTCCGGCTGACCGGGTGCTGGCAGACTTCAGCTCAGGCGCCGGGCTCGTCGTCGTCGGGGCCAGGGGTCGCGGCGGCTTCACCGGGCTGCTTCTCGGCTCGGTCAGCCACGGCGTGATCCACCGATCCGCCTGCCCGGTGGCCGTCGTCCGCAGCTGAGGGAGTCGCATGCTCGTCCGTGAGGTCATGACCAGCCCAGCCGTGACGGTGCAGGAGGACGACACGGTCCGGTACGCCGCAGAGCTGCTGCTGCACCACCGCATCGCGTCCGCGCCCGTCGTCGACGCCGGAGGCCGCCTCGTCGGCATCGTCAGTGAGGCCGACCTGCTGCGCGGCCGGACACAGCGCGATCCGCGCGCCCACCTCACCCCGCCGCCGCAGGAGCCCGTCACGGACCGGCCGGCCAGCTCGGTGCGGGACGTCATGTCCACCCGGCCGCTGTCGGTCCGGGCCGGTGCCGACGTCGACGACGCGGCCCGGATGCTCCTCGACCACGGGATCAAGGCCGCCCCGGTGGTCGAGGGAGGCCGGGTGGTCGGCGTCGTCGCCCGCCGCGACCTGCTCCGCAGCTTTGCCCGCCCGGACGACGACATCCGCCGGGACGTGCTCACGCTGCTGGAGGACCTCGGGCAGGGCAGTGACTGGCAGGTGGACGTCGAGGACGGCGTCGTCCACCTGTACTCCCCCGGCGGAGAGCCCCGGCAGCGCATCGCCTCCGTGCTGGCCCGGACCGTCCCGGGCGTCGTCCGGGTCGTCTGACGCGATCACGTCACCAGCGGCTGGGTCACCCGGTCGGCTAGGTGACCGAAACCGCCACGCGCGGCGGGAACCGCTGGCTAGGGTTCCCGGCATGACGGGTGCCCCGGTCACCGTCCTGATCGCCGAGGACCACCAGCTGGTGTCCGACGGTCTGGCGGCCCTGCTCGAGGGCGCCGGTGACGTGACCGTCGTCGGCCAGGTGGGCACCGCCGAGCGGGCCGCGTCGATGGCCGTCGCGCTGGCGCCGGACGTCGTGCTGATGGACTACCGGCTCCCGGACAGCCGCGGGGCGCTGGGCATCCAGGGCGTGCTGCGGGCCTGCCCCCGCACCCGGGTCCTCGTGGTGACCGCCTCCAGGGAGGACGAGGCGCTCGCCGCGGTCCTCGAGGCCGGGGCGATGGGCTTCCTGCACCAGGACTCCGGCGCCGAGGACCTGCTCACGGCGGTGCGCGCGGTGGCCGGTGGGGAGGCGTACTTCACCCGGGCCGCGATGGCCGCGATCCTGTCCCGTCGGCAGGGGGCGTCCCATCAGGCACTGTCGCCTCGCGAGGTCGAGGTGCTGCAGGCGCTCGCCGATGGCCGGTCGGTCGCCGGGATCGCCGGGGACCTGCACCTCAGCCAGCACACCGTGCGCAACCACATCCGCTCGGCGATGGCCCGCCTCGAGGTCCACACCGCCCTGGATGCCGTCGTGCACGCCGTCCGGGCTGGGCTGGTCGACATCGGCAGCGGTACCGGCCGGTGACCAGGGCCCGCTTCCCTTCAGCGCGCCGGGGCGGCTAGCCGGGACGGTCCCAGCGGCGCACGCGCCGTCCGCGGGGCCACGACGAGCACCGGGCACGGGCAGCGGTCCAGCACGGTACGGGCGACCGAGTCCGCGGTCAGGCCGGCCAGTGCCGCTGGCCCCCGGGTCCCCACGACGACGAGTGCCGAGGCCGCGGCACGGTGCAGGACGACGTCGGCCGGCGTCCCGGGCGGGGTCTCCAGCACGACCTCCACGCCGTCCGCTGACCGGTCCACGTCGGCCACCAGGCCGGAGATCTCGCTGCGAACCCTCTCGACGTCGTCCCCGGGCCGGATCGCCCGCACGGCGTGCACGCCGGTGCCGCGCAGGGCCGCTTCCCGGCGAGCCACGGCCAGCACCTCCTCACCCCCGGCGGGCCCGACGGCAGCCAGGACGGGACCGCGGGTCCCCCCGTCGTCCCACCGGGGCACCGCGCCGGGCCGCCGGTCAGGCACCACGAGGACCGGGCACGCGGTGATCTTCAGCAGGAACCGGCTGACGGTTCCCAGGCCGAACACCGGCCCGGCGTGCGCCCCGTGGGCCCCGAGGACGAGCAGGTCGGCCGCGCCCAGCCGGACCGCCTCGTCCGGCCAGCCGAGGTCGCGGTCGCGCACGAGGTGCGTGGTGACCTCCAGGCCGGGGTACCGCGAGCGGACCCGCACCACGGCCTCACCCGTACGCCAGCGTGCCACCTCGGCGGCGCGCCGCTCCTCGGCCAGCAGCGCGGTGAGGCTGTACCGGGGGTCCGCGACCTCACGGATCACCGTGACGACCGCCAGCTCGGCGCCGCGCAGGGAGGCCTCGCGAGCCGCGACGTGGAGCACCGCGGTGCTGCGCCAGCTGCCGTCAGTGCCGACGAGCACGAGTCCCGTGGCCATCTCCGGCTCCCTTCTGGGCGCGGGTCCCACCCGCGTCCTGCTCACCGCCCCACCCTGGTCGTCGGGGCGTACCTGCCACGCCCGGGGGTCAGCGCGTGTCGGCCTCCGAGGCGCCCTCGGCGAGGACCACCGCTCGTCCGGCCTCGAGCCTGGCCGCCGGTACCCGCGGCGGCGAGCACGACACGTAGTCCAGGCCCACCTCGGCGAAGAACCGGACGGAGGCCGGGTCGCCGCCGTGCTCGCCGCAGATGCCGAGGCCCAGGTCCGGCCGGGTCGCGCGGCCCTCGGCGACCGCGATGCGGACCAGCCGCCCGACACCGTCGACGTCGATCGAGTCGAACGGGTCGGTGGGGACGAGCCCGGACTCCCGGTAGGCGGGCATGAAGCTGGCCTCGGCGTCGTCGCGGGACAGCCCCCACGTGGTCTGGGTGAGGTCGTTGGTGCCGAAGGAGAAGAAGTCGGCGTGCCGGGCAACCTCGCCGGCGGTCAGGGCCGCCCGGGGCAGCTCGATCATGCTGCCGACCGGGATACTCACCGTCGCGCCGCGCTCGTCGGCGACGGCGCGGACCGCCTGCTCGATGACCCGGCGTGCCGCAGCGAGCTCGGCTGCCTCGGCGACGAGCGGGACCATGAGCTCCGGACGCGGGTCGAACCCCTTCTCCAGCAGGTCCGCGGTGGCGTGCGCCAGGGCCCGGGCCTGGACGGCGTACAGCTCGGGCACGACGGCGACCAGGCGCACCCCCCGCAGGCCGAGCATCGGGTTGGCCTCGTGCCAGCGGCGGACGCCGGCGAGCAGACGGGCGGTGTCCTCGTCGGCCCGGCCGGCTGCCTCCTCCAGGGCCGCGTGCACGGAGAGCTCGGTGAGGTCCGGCAGGAACTCGTGCAGCGGCGGGTCGAGCAGCCGGACCACCACCGGGAGCCCGTCCATCGCCTCCAGGACACCGCGGAACTCCTCACGGTGCAGGTCGTGCATCCGGCTGAACGCGGTCTCGCGGTCCCGGTCGAGGACGATGTCCTCGACGATGTGACGACGCTCGCCGAGCAGCATGTGCTCGGTGCGGCACAGCCCGATCCCCTCCGCGCCGAGACGGCGGGCCCGCCGCGCGTCCTCGGGGGTGTCGGCGTTGGTCAGGACTCCGGTCGTGCGGCGCAGGTCCGCGTGGGCCAGCAGCCGGGCGACCGCCTCGACGAGCTCGTCGTCGGGGGCCGCGCCGGGGTCCTCCAGCGCGGCGGCGACGACACTGGCCTCGACGTCCAGCTCCCCGATCGACACCACGCCGGCGGTGCCGTCGACCGAGATGACGTCACCTTCGCGGACCTGGCCACCGGGACCGGTAACGACCCGCTGCTCGAGGTCGACCTGGAGCCCCTCGGCTCCGGCGACGCAGGTGCGGCCCATGCCGCGGGCGACCACGGCGGCGTGCGAGGTGAGCCCACCGCGGGCGGTGACGACGGCGACGGCGGCGACCATGCCGGGCAGGTCCTCCGGACTCGTCTCCGGCCGGACGAGGACGACGGTCCGGCCCTGGGCGGCCCACTCGACGGCGCGCTGGGAGTCCAGCACCGCCTCGCCGACCGCGGCACCGGGGCTGGCGGGCAGGCCCCGAGCGAGCACCCGCCGCTCCTGGTCGGCGGCGAACCGCGGGTGCAGGAGCTGGGTGAGCTGCTCGCCGGTGACCCGGCGCAGGGCCTCGTCGAGGTCGATGACCCCCTCGTCGACGAGCTGGGTGGCGATCCGGAAGGCGGCCCCCGCCGTCCGCTTGCCGACCCGGGTCTGCAGGATCCACAACCGCCCGTCCTCGATGGTGAACTCGACGTCGCACAGGTCGCGGTAGTGGTTCTCCAGCGTGGCGAGGTGCCCCATGAGCTGCTCGTAGGCCGGCGGGTCGATGTCAGCGAGCCGTGCGAGCGGGACCGGCTGCCGAATGCCGGCCACGACGTCCTCGCCCTGGGCGTTGGTCAGGTAGTCGCCGTACGCGCCGCGGTGCCCGCTGGCGGGGTCGCGGGTGAAGCAGACGCCGGAGCCGGAGCGCTCGCCGGTGTTACCGAACACCATCGCGACGACGTTGACCGCCGTGCCGAGGTTCGGGTCGATGCCTTCTCGGGAGCGGTAGAGGACCGCGCGGGGGGAGTTCCACGACTCGAACACGGCACGTACCGCCCGGGTCAGCTGCTCGCGCGGGTCCTGAGGCAGGTCCTCGCCCGCGTGCTCGCGCAGCAGCTCCCGGAACCGGGTGGCCACGTCAGCGAGCGCGGCGGCGTCCAGGCCCTGGTCGTCACGCACCCCGGCGCGCTGCCGAGCCTGGTCCAGCACGTCCTCGAAGAGCTGACCGTCCACGCCGAGCACGGTCCGCCCGTACATCTGCACCAGGCGGCGGTAGCAGTCCTGCGCGAACCGGTCGCCGGCCCGCCGGGCCAGCCCGGGCAGGGTCTCGTCGGTGAGCCCGACGTTGAGGATCGTGTCCATCATCCCGGGCATGGAGAAACGGGCACCGGAGCGGACCGAGACGAGCAGCGGGTCGGCGGGGTCACCGAACCGCCGGCCGGCGGCGTCCTCGACCCGGCGCAGGTGCTCCTCGACCTGCTCGGCGAGGCCCTCGGGCTCGTGACCTTCGGCCAGGTAGGCGCGACACGCCTGAGTGGTGATGGTGAAACCCGGCGGGACCGGCAGTCCCAGGCGGGTCATCTCGGCGAGGTTCGCGCCCTTGCCGCCGAGCAGGTCGGCCATACCCCGGTGTCCCTCGGCGAACGACAGCACCCAGGTGGTGCCTGCGGCGTCCGCGGGACGGTCGGCTTGCGTCGTCATGACCACGACGGTCTCCTCTCCTCGACCCGGCCGACCGGACCGTCGGCTACGGGTTCAGCAGCTCCCTGCAGGCAGGCCCGCCAGGCGAGCGGGACACGCGGCCCCACGGCCGGCAGGTCCATCCCCACCCGCCAGGCGTCGTCGAGCTCGGCGGGGGTGGTGCAGCCGTCCGGGCGCGGCACGGTCCGAGCCAGCTCGTCGAGCAGCGCCTGCCGGTAGATCTCCAGGCATGCCTCGCGGCGGTGCCGGGCACCGTGCGGGACGACGAGGACCGTGCGGGCCGACTCGTCGACGACCCACGGGTACTCGGTGGCGACGTCCCCGCCGAGGACGACGAGCGCGGCGTCCCGGGAGTGGTCGGCGATCACCCTGGGCCCGCCGTCCCCGGTGTGCACGGTCGTGACCGAGACGCCGGCCTGCTCGGTGTCCGCGCCGAGGACCGCGAGCAGCCGAGTGGTGTCACCGCGCACCCGGGCCAGTGCCGCAGCCGGCCGCTCTCCCGACCCTGCCAGGTAGGGGCGCACGACGCGGAGCGCACTGTGCCGCCGGACGGCAGCAGCCACGGCAGCGTCCAGGACCGGGAGCGCGGCAGCGACGCGACCGGCAGCGTGGGCGACGACGACCCCCGGGTCGGCGTCGACGGGACCCGAGCCGCCCCGGGCCACGAGCAAAGGGCACGAGGACGTGCGCACCAGCTCGCGGCACACCGCCGAACCGGCCAGGGCACCTGTCCGGTTCGTGGCCGGGGCTCCAAGGACGAGGACGGAGGACTCGGCGGAGAGCCGGCGCAGCACGTCGACGGCACGGCCGCCGGCGCGCTGGGCCGCGACGGACAGCCCCGGGTAGAGACCGGTCAGCCGCGCGGTGAGGGCGGACAGGGTGCCCACCGGGGTGTCGACGCCGACGAGGCGCAGCGGTGCCCCGCGCAGGAGGGCCTCGAGCGCACCCTCGTGCGCGGCGAGCCGGCTCTCGGGGGAGCCGTCGACCGCGACCACGACCGGGTCCGGCTCGGCGAGCCTGATGTCGAGCGCCTCGTCGGACACGTCCCTCACCACCGCTCCGCGTCGTCCGGCGGACCTGCCTCGGCAGCGAGGCTAGGTGGCCGGGGCGGCGGCGGCGAGGGTCACAAGTCCCGGCGAGGGTGGCGGGACTGCATGATCACGAAGAAGTGGGTCAGGAGCGGTCGAGCCTGGCAGCGAAGACGGCGGCCTGGGTCCGCCGCTCCATGCCGAGCTTCGCGAGCAGGGAGGAGACGTAGTTCTTGACGGTCTTCTCGGCGAGGAACATCTCCTCGGCGATCTGCCGGTTGCTGAGCCCGTCGGCGATGAGCGCCAGGATCCGCTTCTCCTGCGCGGTCAGCGTGGCGAGCCGCGGGTCCTCGGCCGGGCCGCTGCGCAGTCGCTGCAGCACCTGTTCGGTGACGGCCGGGTCGAGCAGCGACTGGCCGGCGGCTACCCGGCGGATGCCGTCGATGAGGTCGGACCCCCGCACGTCCTTGAGCATGTACCCGGCCGCGCCCGCCATGATCGCCGCGAACAGGGCCTCGTCGTCGTCGTAGGAGGTGAGGATCAGCGCCTTGATCTGAGGGTCGCGGGAGCGCACCTCGCGGCAGACGTCGATACCGCTGCCGTCCGGCAGGCGGGCGTCCAGGACGGCGACGTCAGGACGCAACGCCGGGATCCGGCGGGTGGCCTCGCCGGCCTCGCCGGACTCCCCCACGACCTCGATGTCACCGGACAGCTCGAGCAGGTCCTTGAGGCCTCGGCGGACGACCTCGTGGTCATCGACGAGGTACACCTTGATCTTCGCCACCCGTCGATGCTACGCCGTGTCGGCCCCTGTTCGGCCCGGGCCGACGACACGGGACGACGGGGGATCCCGGCCCGCGGGACGAAGGTCCCCCGGGCGGGGGTCCTTCGGGTGTGTTCTGGACCGCACCTGTCGGCGCAGTATCGGCACAGCGGCGTCCGGCACGGCACACCGCGGCGCGGACGCCGAGCCGACAACCGGCGCCCCCGGTCGTCCCAGCAGGAGGTGGTGCGGTGCCCAGGACCGAGGACCGGACGGGCGGACGCACCGGGACGGCGGGCCGTCCGACCCGGGTGGTGGTGGGCTACGACGGATCCTCCTCTGCCGACGAGGCGCTTGCCGCGGGCATCGAGCAGGCGCGCGAGACCGGCGCGCCCCTGCACGTGCTCAGCGCGGTGGAGACGCCCGACAGGGCGCCGGCGTCCGAGACCGCCTACCGCCGCGCCAGCGTGGAGGCCGTGACCCGTGCACTCGATCGGGCGGCCGCCGTCCTCGGTGAGAACCGGGTGACCAGCCTGGTGGAGCCAGGATCCCCCTCGGCGGTCCTGCTGGCGCACACGGAGCCGCAGGACCTGCTCGTCGTCGGCAGCCACGGGCACCGCCCGGTCGCCCGGATGCTGCTCGGGTCGACGAGCACGGCGGTCGCGGCCCACGCCAGCTGCCCGGTGCTCGTCGTCCGAGGCCCACGGATGCGCTCGCGCGGACCCGTCGTCGTCGGCGTCGACGGCTCTCCGGCGTCCGCCGTCGCGGTGGCGTGCGCCGCCCGGGTCGCCGAGCGGGAGGGGACGACGCTGCGCGCCGTCATGGCTCTGTCCCCGGTGACCGACGCCCTCGGGTTCGTCTCCGGACCCGAGGACCCCGAGATCACCCGGGCCCAGGCCCTGCTGTCCGAGGCGGTCGCCATGGTCCCGCTCGAGCACCCGGGCCTGCACCTCGAGCAGGTGCTGGCCCAGACCCATCCGGTCGAGGCGCTGCTGCGGCACTCCCGCGGCGCCCGGCTCGTCGTCGTCGGCACCCGCGGACTCGGGGGGATCGAGGCGATGCTGCTCGGCTCGGTGAGCCGGGAGGTGCTGCACCACGCGTCCTGCCCGGTGCTCGTCGTCCGGGCGGCGAACCCTCCCGGTGACGCGGGTGGGAGCCCGACGGTCCTGGCCGCCACCGCCTGACCTGACCGGCCGTGCTGACCGGACCTGACCGCGGCCCGCCCGGTGGTCTGCCAGGGATAGCATCGGGCGGCGTGGAGCCCAGGACCGGACGGGACCCAGGTCTCGTGCCGGGACTGTCCCGCTTCGACCTCGACGACCTGCTCGCCGAGCTGCGCGAGCGGGCCGGCGCTGTCCGGCGCTCGCAGGAGCGGATGAGCGCCCTCCTCGACGCGGTCGTCGCGGTGTCCTCCGAGCTCGACCTGGCCGCGGTGCTCGAGCGGATCGTCAGCACGGCCTGCCTGCTCTCCGGTGCCCGCTACGGCGCGCTCGGCGTGCTGTCCCGGGACGGCACCCGGCTGGTGGAGTTCGTCACCCACGGCATCGACGCGCAGACCCACGCCCGCATCGGGCACCTGCCCACCGGCCGCGGCGTCCTCGGACTGCTCATCGAGGACCCGCGGCCGCTGCGGCTGAGGGACATCGCCGAGCACCACCGGTCGGTCGGGTTCCCCGAGCACCACCCACCGATGCACGGGTTCCTCGGGGTTCCTGTCCGCACCCACGAGGAGGTGTTCGGGAACCTCTACCTGACCGAGAAGCTCGACGACGAGGGCCGGGTCTGCGACTTCACGGTCGAGGACGAGGAGCTCGTCGTCGCGCTCGCCGCCGCCGCCGGGGTGGCGGTGGAGAACGCGCGGCTCTACGAACGCAGCCGGCAGCGCGAGCAGTGGTTACAGGCCGCCGCCGACTCCACCCAGGCGCTCACCGGCGGCCACGACCTCGCCCACGGGCTGCGCCGGGTGGCCGAGTCGGCGAGGGAGGCCGGGGGCACCGACGTCGTGCTGGTCGTGCTCGCCGGGCGGGAGGGACCGGCCGGGGGCGCGGAGGTGCCGGTCGACCAGGCCGGGCTTCAGGTGGCCGCGGCTGCCGGCGTCGCTGCCGGGAGCCTCCCGGAGACGCTGTCGGCCGCCGCGCTGGACTGGGACCGCCAGGACCGCTCCCCCGTCGAGATCGACGCCTCCGCGCTGGCCGGAGCGCTGGGTCCGGCGGTCGGAGACGTGGGCGGCGCGGTGAGCGTGCCCATGTGGGCCGGGGAGCAGCGGATCGGCGCGCTCGTCCTCGCCGGGCGCCGGACCGGTGACCTCCCGGACGACGCACTCGGCCTCGTGCACTCCTTCGCCGAGCAGGTCGCCCTCGCCATCGAGGTGGCCGCGGCGCACCAGGACCGGGCCCGGCTCGCCGTGCTGGAGGACCGCGACCGCATCGCGCGCGACCTGCACGACCACGTCATCCAGCGGTTGTTCGCCGTCGGGCTGTCGGTGCAGACCGCTGCCCGCGCCGCGGTGCGCCCGGAGCTGTCCGAACGGCTGGAGCGGGTCGTCGACGACCTCGACGAGACCATCAAGGACGTGCGGCGCACGATCTTCCAGCTGCGGTCACGCAACGTCGTCGACGGGCTGCGTCAGGACGTCGAGGGCGTCGTCGCCGACGCGGCCGACGCTCTCGGCTTCGCTCCCCGGCTACGGATCGAGGGCCCTCTGTCCACGGTCCCGGCGGACGTCGGCGACGAGCTGCTCGCCGTGCTGCGCGAGACGCTGACGAACGTCGCCCGGCACGCCGCAGCGCGACGGACGGAGGTCCGTGTTCGGGTGGGCAGCGAGATCGAGGTGTCTGTCCGGGACGACGGCGTGGGCATCCCCGAGCACACGGCGCGCCGCAGTGGGCTGGGCAATCTCGCCGAGCGTGCCGCCGCCCTCGGTGGGAGGTTCGAGGTGACGGCCGCCGACGGTGGCGGCACGGTCGCCAGCTGGCGGGTGCCGCGGGCGCGCCAGGACGCACGCCGATGAAGACGATCGAGCTCGACGCCGTCCACGGGCTGCTGGCCCGCGTCCCGGGCGAGCAGCCGCGGGTCGTGGCCAGCGGGAACTTCGCCACCCCGGCCACCCTGCTGGGAGCCGTCGACGCCGCGCTGCCCGCGTACCGGCTGTTCGTGCTCAACGGCCAGGCCGGCCTGCCCGACCGGGAGGGCGTCGTCCCGGAGACGGCGTTCGTGGGACCGGCACAGCGGCGCCACCCCCGGCTCAGCTACGTGCCGAGCCGGCTGTCGCTGGTTCCCCGGTTGTTCTCCACCACCCTGCCGCCGGACGTCGTGGTCCTGCACACGACGACGCCCCGGGACGGCGCGGTCTCCCTCGGCACCGAGGTGAACGTGCTGCCGGCCGCCGTGGAGGCGGCACGAGCCCGTGGCGGTCTGGTGCTCGTGCAGATGAACCCGCAGATGCCGTGGACGTACGGGGACGCGGTGCTGCCCCTCGACGACGTGGACGCCGGCGTCGAGATCGACGAGCCGCTGCCGGCCCACACCCCGTTGCCGGTCGACGACACCTCCGCGGCGATCGGTGAGCGGGTGGCGGCCCGGGTGGGGGACGGCGCGACCCTGCAGACCGGGATCGGCGCCGTCCCGGACGCGACGCTGGCGGCCCTCACCGACCGCCGCGGGCTGCGGATCTGGACGGAGATGTTCAGCGACGGCGTCCTCGGCCTGGACGCGGCCGGCGCGCTGGACCCGGGGACGCCGCTGACGACCTCGTTCGTGTTCGGCTCCGAGGAGCTGTACCGCTGGCTCGACGGCAACGAGCGGGTCCGGCTGCTGCGCACGGAGCGGACCAACGCCCCGGCAGCCATCGCCCACAACCCGGCGATGACCAGCGTCAACACCGCGCTGCAGGTGGACCTGTTCGCCCAGGCCAACGCCTCACGCATCGCGACCCGGATCTACTCCGGCTTCGGTGGCCAGACGGACTTCATCGTCGGGGCACTGCAGTCACCCGGCGGGCAGGCGCTGATGGCACTGCGCTCGTGGCACCCCAAGGCGCTCGTCTCGACGATCGTGCCGCTCGTCGACGAGCCGGTGACGTCGTTCCAGCCGAGCGCCGTGGTCACCGAGCAGGGAACGGCGGAGATCTGGGGCCGGGACGAGCGTGGCCAGGCGCGCAACCTCATCGAGCACGCCGCCAACCCGCAGGTCCGCGACGAGCTGTGGGAGGAGGCGCACGCCCTCGGGCTGGCCTAGGTGAGCAGCTCCTCCAGCGGGCGGCGCGGGGTGGGCGGGACGTCCACCAGCGGGTGGCCGAGCCGCAGCACGACCTGGGGGAAGCCGAGCACGTCGAGCACCTCGGCGAGCTCCTGGCGGGTCCGGGGGTCCTGGGTGGCCTGGTCGGCGTACGTCGCGACCAGTCCGGCCCCGGTCGCCCGCAGCAGCAGCCGCTCGAGGGCCATCCCTGCGGCCAGCCAGTCCCGTCGCCGGTCGCCCGACGTGCTGATGGCCACGAGGGTGGAGGTGTCCAGGACCTCCTCGACCTCCTCCGCGCGCACGACGCCGGTGTCGGTCTGCTCCTGCACGAGGGAGTCCACGGGGTAGGGAGCGGTGCCCAGCGACCCGACGGGGATCCCGTCGACGGGCTCCTCCCCGGTCCCCCAGTGCCGGATCCACGCGTCGATCTCGCCGACGAGCTCGCCGTTGGTGGCCTGAGTCTGGACCGCCCGGGTCAGCAGCCTGGCCACGGCGCGCCGGGTGGCCCGGTCGACCACCGTGAGCCGGGCCCCCTCGCGGGCCACCGAGCGCTCGAGGTCGCCCAGGACGTCGGAGTCCACCGGCTCCGGGCTGTGCACCCGCCGGTGGGTGCGCCGCCGCGGGACCGCCTCGGCGTCGGCGAGGTCGTCGACGGACGGCGGGTGCGACGGACCGGCGCGGACGACGGCCAGCAGGGTGGAGTCAGGGCCCTCGGGCAAGAGCTCCACCCGCGGCGTGCTGCCGGCCGCGGCGAGGGCGACCACGGCGTTGAGCACTGCGGCGCCGCAGGAGATCGTCCGTAGCCGGCCCTGCGGGTCCAGCACGGGCAGCGCCCGGTCGACGTCCTCGTGGACGGCGAGCCCGTCGGCCAGGGCGCGGAACCGCCAGGGCTGGGTGTTGTGCACCGACGGCGCCAGCCGTGCCGCCTCCGCCATGGCCCGGACCTGCTCGGACAGCTGCGGTTCAGGGGTCCTCGTCGTCATCGGTGCCACCGCCTCCGTCGTCACCCGGTGCACCGATCCTGCGGTCGGCCGGCACCGGGGGGCGAGGGGCTTAGGTCCCGGCGGGCCCGGCGGGGCCGGTGCCCAGCAGCTCGAGCAACCGGTCGACGAGCACGGCCTGGCCGCTGACGAGCAGCCGGCGGGCGTCGTCCGGGGAGAACCACGCGACCCGGTCGACCTCCGGCACCCGGACCCGGTGACCGGACCGCGGCGGCCACTCCAGCTCGAAGGTGCCGGGCACGACGTGGGCCGGGTCGAGGTCGCCCGCCACCGCCCACACGGTGACGACCTTCCCGCTGCGCTGCCGGACCTCGCCCAACAGGACCGGCTCGCCATCGGGAGGCGGCAGACCCAGCTCCTCGGTGAACTCGCGGCGGGCGGCGCTCAGCAGGTCCTCGCCGTCCTCGGGCTCACCCTTGGGGACGGACCACGCTCCGGCGTCCCGACCCGCCCAGTAGGGGCCTCCCATGTGGGCGAGCAGCAGCTCGACGTCCCCGGCCGGCGTCCGTCGGTGGACGAGCAAGCCGCCCGCGACGCGCCGGCTCACCGGCCACCGCCGTGGGGGACGTCCGGCCTCTCGCGAGCGGCCGCGGTGCACGGCAGAATGGGCGCATGAACTCGCAGGAACAGCCCACCAGTCCCCTGGACGACGCTCAGCTCGCCGCGATCGACGCCTGGTGGCGCGCGGCGAACTACCTGTCGGTCGGCCAGATCTACCTCATGGACAACCCGCTGCTGCGGGAGCCGTTGAAGCCGGAGCACGTCAAGCCACGGCTGCTCGGCCACTGGGGCACCTCCCCTGGCCTGAACTTCATCTACGCCCACTGCAACCGGGTGATCATGCAGCGGGACGTCAACATGATGTACGTCATCGGCCCGGGGCACGGGGGCCCGTCGATCGTGTCCGCCGCCTGGCTCGAGGGGACCTACTCGGAGATCTACCACGAGGTGAGCCGGGACGCCCAGGGCATGAAGCGGCTGTTCACCCAGTTCAGCTTCCCCGGCGGCATCCCCAGCCACGTCGCCCCGGAGACCCCGGGGTCCATCAACGAGGGCGGTGAGCTCGGCTACGCGCTCTCGCACGCCTACGGTGCGGTCTTCGACAACCCGGACCTTGTCGTCGCGGCTGTCGTCGGTGACGGTGAGGCCGAGACCGGACCGCTCGCGACGTCCTGGCACTCGAACAAGTGGCTCGACCCCCGCCGGGACGGCGCCGTGCTCCCGATCCTGCACCTCAACGGGTACAAGATCGCCAACCCGACCGTGCTGGCCCGCATCCCGGAGTCCGAGCTGCTCGACCTCATGCGCGGCTACGGGTACGAGCCGTTCGTCGTCGCCGGCTCCGACCCGGCCGACATGCACCAGCGGTTCGCCGCAACGATGGACGCGTGCATGGACCGGATCACTGCCATCCAGCAGGCGGCCCGCTCCGGCGGAGCGACCGAGCGGCCCACCTGGCCGATGATCGTGCTGCGCTCCCCCAAGGGCTGGACCGGTCCGGCGGAGATCGACGGCAAGAAGGTCGAGGACTACTGGCGCAGCCACCAGGTCCCGTTCGCCGACACCCGGCAGAACCCTGACCACCTCGAGGCGCTGCGGACCTGGATGCTCTCCTACCGGCCCGAGGAGCTCTTCGACGAGCAGGGTCGCCCGGTCCCGCAGATCGCCGACCTGCACCCGGCCGGCCAGCGGCGGATGAGCGCGAACCCGCACAGCAACGGCGGCGAGCTGCTCGTCCCGCTGCGGCTGCCCGCCTGGCAGGACTACGCGGTCGACGTCCCGCGGCCCGGCGCGACCGCGGCCGAGGCGACCCGGGTGATGGGCCGGTTCCTGCGCGACGTCATGGCCGCCAACGCCGACCAGTCAAACTTCCGGCTGTTCTCCCCGGACGAGAACAACTCCAACCGCTGGCAGGACGTCCTCGAGGTCACCGACCGGGCCTGGAACGCGCAAACCCTGCCGGAGGACGACGCGCTAGCCCCGGACGGGAGGGTGATGGAGATCCTCTCCGAGCACACCTGCCAGGGATGGCTGGAGGGCTACCTGCTGACCGGCCGGCACGGGTTCTTCTCCTGCTACGAGGCGTTCATCCACATCGTCGACTCGATGGTCAACCAGCACGCCAAGTGGCTGAAGGTGACGAACGAGATCCCCTGGCGCCGTCCGGTCGCGTCGCTGAACTACCTGCTGTCCAGCCACGTCTGGCGGCAGGACCACAACGGCTTCTCCCACCAGGACCCCGGCTTCATCGACCACGTCGTCAACAAGAAGGCCGAGGTGGTGCGGGTCTACCTGCCGCCGGACGCCAACACGCTGCTGTCGGTGACCGACCACTGCCTGCGCACCAAGCAGTACGTCAACGTCATCGTCGCCGGAAAGCAGCCGGCGCCGCAGTGGCTGAACGCCGAGCAGGCCGCGCTGCACTGCGCCCGGGGCATCGGGATCTGGGACTGGGCGAGCACCGACCAGGGCAGTGAGCCGGACGTCGTGATGGCCTGCGCCGGCGACGTCCCGACGATGGAGACGCTGGCTGCCGTGGAGATCCTGCGCGGATTCTTCCCCGACATCCGGATCCGAGTCGTCAACGTCGTCGACCTGATGCGGCTGCAGGACGCCTCAGAGCACCCGCACGGGCTGACCCGCCGGGAGTTCGACGCCATCTTCACCCAGGACAAGCCGATCGTCTTCGCCTACCACGGCTACCCCTGGCTCATCCACCGGCTCACCTACCGGCACACGAACCACGTCAACCTGCACGTTCGCGGGTACAAGGAGGAGGGCACCACGACGACGCCGTTCGACATGTGCGTGCTCAACGAGATCGACCGGTTCTCCCTGGCGATCGACGTCATCGACCGGGTCCCCCGGCTCGGCGACGCAGCCGGCTACGCCCGCCAGGAGCTCAAGGACGCGATCCTGCGCCACCGGCAGTACATCCGCCGGTACGGCGAGGACATGCCGGAGATCGCTCGCTGGCAGTGGCAGAGCTCCGCGCAAGAGGACGCCGAGGGCAGCGCCGGGCACGGGGAGGGCGTGCTGGCCACCGCCGGCGACAACGACTAGCCCTGGCGGTGATCATGCAATCCCGCCACCCCGCACGACCCACTCGTGATCATGCAATCCCGCCACCCGCCCCTTCGATGATCATGCAGTTGCGCCACCTTTTCACCCGCCGCAAGTCCCGGGTACGTAGGTCGACACACTGACCACGACCACAGAATGCTGCGCTCGGCATAGTTTGACCGGCGTGTCGCGCCAGAAACCCAGCATTCTGTGAGCCGGACCGGTGGCCGGGGGTGGCGGGATTGCATGATCACGAGTGGGTCGTGCGGGGTGGCGGGATTGCATGATCACGAAGAGAGGATTTTCGACTGATCACGAAGGGGAGGACGCGACGTCGGGGCACTGACACCACTAGCGCGGGGCCCCGGCCGCTTGACCCCGGTCGACCGCGAAATCATCATGACGACACCGGTCATCCAGACCACTGCGACTGTCAGACGTCGTCACGCAGCAGTTGCCCGCCCTGTTCGAGGAGCCCGTGGTGAAGCGCCAGATGCCTGATCCCCACGACCTGGCGCCGCTGATCAAGTTTCGAAAGCCGACGCTGTCGCCTCGGGACCGCCGCCTGAAGTCCGCCTTGACGATTGAGGACCTGCGGCGGGTGGCCAAGCGCCGCACGCCGAGGGCGGCCTTCGACTACACCGACGGCGCCGCCGACGAGGAGATGTCGTTGGCACGCGCACGCCAGGCGTACCGGGACGTGGAGTTCCAGCCGGCAATCCTTCGGGACGTCTCCACCGTCGACACGTCCGTCGAGGTGCTCGGGGGAAGGTCCGCACTCCCGTTCGGCATCGCCCCGACGGGGTTCACCCGGATGATGCAGACAGAAGGGGAGATCGCTGGGGCCACCGCCGCCGAGGCCGCCGGGATCCCGTTCACGCTGTCGACCATGGGGACGACGTCGATCGAGGACGTGGCAGCCGCAGCCCCCCGAGCCCGCACGTGGTTCCAGCTGTACATGTGGAAGGACCGCGACAAGTCGATGGCCCTGGTCTCGCGCGCCGCCCGAGCGGGCTACGACACGCTGCTGGTCACCGTGGACGTTCCTGTCGCCGGTACCAGGCTGCGGGACGTCCGTAACGGACTCACCATCCCGCCGGCGCTCACGCCCCGGACAGTGATCGATGCGGCTCAGCGTCCGGCCTGGTGGTTCAACTTCCTGACGACAGAGCCACTGTCGTTCGCATCGCTCGGCTCGTGGCCGGGCACGGTGGCCGAGCTCATCGACACGATGTTCGACCCGAGCGTCACCTACGACGACCTGGCGTGGATCCGCGACCAGTGGCCGGGAAAGCTCGTCGTCAAGGGTGTGCAGACAGTCGCTGACGCGGTTCGCGTGGCGACCACGGGAGCCGACGCAGTCCTGCTCTCCAACCACGGTGGCCGTCAGCTGGACCGGGCGACAGCGCCGCTGCACCTGCTCCCTGACGTGGTCAGGGAGGTCGGCTCCCAGGTGGAGGTTCACGTCGACACGGGCATCATGTCGGGGCAAGACATCCTCGCCGCCCTGGCCAACGGCGCGCGTTTCACCCTGATCGGACGCGCGTACCTGTACGGCCTCATGGCCGGAGGTCGACCTGGCGTGGACCGGGCGATCGAGATCCTCACGGGTCAGATCGAGCGAACCATGCGGCTGCTCGGGGTCACCACTCTCGCGGAGCTCGAGCCGCACCACGCACGGATCATCGAGCACCGCTGCCCTCCGCAGAGCCGCCTGTGGGAATCGAACCCACGACCTATTCATTACGAGTGAATCGCTCTGGCCAACTGAGCTAAGGCGGCGCGGCCGGCTCTGCCGACGCGGTCCGCAAGCATAGCAAGGCGTCGTCGCCCGGTTCGAGCCAGCCGACGAGCGGCGGTCAGCCGCAGGTCGCGCCCTCGCCCGGTAGCACGCCGTCGACGAGGTACCGGTCGACGGTGCGGTCGACGCACGCGGAGCCGCGCATGTACGCGGTGTGCCCTTCGCCCTCGTACGTGAGCAGCCGGCCGGAGTCCAGCTGCTCGGCGAGTGCCACCGCCCACGCATGCGGCGTCGCCGGGTCTCCGGTCGTGCCGACGACGAGGATCGGTGGCGCCCCGCTCGCGTGCACCGGGGCCGGTTCGCGCACCGCCTCGACGGGCCACGCGTCGCAGAGGACCTCCCCGTAGGCGAGGGCCTCACCGAACGTCGGGGACACCTCCTCAAGGCGCTGGGCCGTGGCCGCCATCGACTCCGGGTCCGCGTCGACCGGGTAGTCCAGGCAGTTGACCGCGTTGAACACCTCGAGCAGGTTGCTGCCGTAGGAGCCGTCCTCCTCCCGGCCGGCGTAGACGTCGGCGAGCGCGAGCAGACCGGCGCCGTCCCCGGCCAGGGCCTGACCGAGGGCCTGGTCGAGGACCGGCCAGCTGGCCCGGTCGTAGAGCGCCGCGATGAGGCCGTAGAAGGCCAGCGACGCGGTCAGCGGCCGCTGCGGGTCCCCGGTGCGCAGCGGCTGCTGCTCCGCGTCCTCGAGCACCTGACGGACCTGATCGAGGCGCTCGTCCAGGTCACCCCGCAGCGGGCAGTCCGAGCGGTTGCCGCAGTCCTCGGCGTAGGCCCTCAGCGCCCGCTCCATGCCCTCCGCCTGGCCGATGCTGACGTCGGTGAACGACTGCGCGGGATCCAGCGCCCCGTCGAGGACCATCCGCCCCACGCGGCCCGGGTACAGGTCCGCGTAGGTGGCACCGAGCAGGGTCCCGTAGGACTTGCCGAGGTAGTGCAGGCGCTCCTGGTCGAGCGCCGCGCGCAGGACGTCGAGGTCCCGGGCCGCGCTGACCGTGTCGACGTGACCCAGGAGCTCACCGGCGTCCGCCGCACAGGCCCGCCCGAGCTCCTCGGCGTCCGCGCGCATCGCCGCCAGCCCCTCCGGCGTCGTCGGGTCCGCCTCGGCGGCCAGGAACGCGTCCAGCTCGGCGTCGTCGAGGCAGTCGACGGGCTCGGAGGCACCCACGCCACGCGGGTCGAAGCCGACGAGGTCGTAGGCGTCCCGCAGGTCACGGGTGGTGACGAGGTCGCCGTGGTCGCCGACGTACTCCACACCCGAGGCACCCGGTCCCCCAGGGTTCATGAACAGCGCGCCGACGGCGTCCCGGTCGGCGCGTCGGCGGACGACGGCGAGGTCCAGCGTCTCGCCGTCCGGGTCGGCCCAGTCGACCGGGACGGTGACCGCAGTGCACTCCGTCACCGGTCCGCAGTCCTCCCATGCCGGCTCCTGGTCGTAGAACCGGGCGTAGGCGGGGTCGGTCGCGGGGTCGTGCGTCGAGCCACCCTCACCGGCGCCGGCGTCGGCCCCGGTGCCGCCCGTCGCACCGTCAGCGGCGGGCGGGGGCAGGGGTGGCAACGTGGTCGGCGCCCCGGACGGGTCCTGACCGTGCCCACCCGCGTCCGTGCACCCAGCCACGACCGCCCCGGCGAGCAGGAGGGCAACGACCGGGCGAAGACGTCCGAGCAGGCGGCCGCCACGGTCGGAGTGCCCCTTCCCGGTCACGCTCCCACCAGCCGCAGTGTCATCGACTCCACGGCGAGCAGCACGTTGAGGACCGGCTGCTCGGCCAGGTTCGAGCGAGTACGGCTGATCGCGTCCAGGCGGCGCAGCGTGTCCTCGGGGCGCCACTGCCGGGCCAGGTCCTCGAGCCGGTCGCGCAGCTCGGCGTTGACGAGATCGACTCCCGCGCCGAGCTGGAGGACGAGCACGTCCCGGTACACCGAGGCGAGGTCGAGCAGTGCACGGTCGAGGACGTCGAGGCGCAGCCGCCTCTCCCTGCGCTTCTGGTCCTCCTCGAGCGCCTTGAGCTGCGAGCGCAGCGCGGGAGGCAGGCTGCCGGCCGCCTCCGCACCGAGGGAGCGCAGCAGCGCCGCCCGCTCGCTGGCGTTGCGCTCCTCCGTGGCCGCCTTGGCCTCCTCCGTCGCCACGTCCACCAGGGCCCCGGCCTGCGTCACCGCCTCACCGACGTCCCGCAGCGACAGCGCGATGCGCAGCACCTCCTGCCGGCGGATGCGCGCCCCTTCGTCGCGGGCGAGGCGGCGCGCCAGGCCGACGTGGCTCTGGGCGGCGCGGGCGGCGAACGCCGCCATCGCCGGGTCGACGCCGTCCCGCCGGACGAGCAGGTCGGCCACCGCCTCCACCGGGGGGACGCGCAGCTGCACGGGTCGGCACCGAGACCGGATCGTCGGCACGATGTCCTCCGGGCTCGGGGCGCACAGCAGCCACACCGTGTGCTCGGGGGGCTCCTCGATCGACTTCAGCAGGACGTTCGAGGTCTTTTCGGTCATCCGGTCTGCGTCCTCGACGAGGATGATCCGCCAGCGACCCTGGGACGGGTGCTGGTGCGCGACCTGGACAAGGGACCGCACCTCGTCGATCTTGATGGTGACGAGCTCGGTGGCGACGACGAGGACGTCGGCGTGCGTCCCGCCCAGCGTCGTCCGACAGGCCCGGCACTGCCCGCAGCCCTGCTGCTCGCACTGCAGCGCGGCAGCGAACGCGCGTGCAGCCGTCGAGCGACCGGAGCCGGGCGGCCCGGTGAACAGCCAGGCGTGCGTCATGCCGCCGCTGCCGGCACCCGGGACGCCGGCAGCGTCCCGGACGGCGCGGCGGAGCACCTCGACGGACGCCTCCTGCCCGACGACGTCGTCCCAGACGCTCACCGGTTGCTCCGTCCGGACGGATCGGGACCGGCGTCGGAGAACCCGTCGGCGAGGTCGCGGACCCCGGGGACGTCGAGCTGCTCGGTTCGCTCTCCCTGCTCCCCCTTCCGGTGCGGCGGCGGGAGGCTCTCGGCCAGCCGCTCACGGATGCGGGCGTGCACGGTCTGCGGGTCGCTCGCCGCGTCGACCACGAGGTAGCGCCGGTGGTCCTGGCGGGCCAGCTCGAGGAACTGCGCGCGCACCGCGTCGTGGAACTCGCCCGACTCGCCCTCCAGGCGGTCCTCTTCGCGACCGCGGCGGCTGCGCGCGACGTCCGGGTCGAGGTCGAGCAGCACCGTGAGGTCCGGCTGCAACCCGTTCGTGGCCCACCGCGAGAGTGCCGCGACCTCGTCGCTGTCCAAGGCCCTGCCGGCACCCTGGTAGGCAACCGACGAGTCGCTGTACCGGTCGGTGACGACGACGGCGCCACGGTCGAGCGCGGGGCGGATCACCGTGGCGGCGTGCTGGGCCCGGTCCGCCGCGAAGAGCAGCGCCTCAGCTCGTGGGTCGATGTGGTCGCCGTGCAGCAGGACCTCTCGGAGCTGCTCTCCCAGAGCCGTGGCACCGGGCTCCCGGGTGACGACCACGTCGTGGCCCAGTTCCCGCAGCCACGACTCGAGCAGAGACACCTGCGTGGTCTTGCCCGTCCCGTCACCGCCCTCGAAGGCGACGAGGTAGCCGTGACCGGTCCGCGGAAGAGGCGGTGGTGCCGCGAGGTGGCGGCGCCGCCACGCGCGCAGCAGGTCCTCGCGCAGCGGCACGCTCGAGCCGTCGTCCATCTGCCGGTAGGAGACGACGCCGATGGCCACCGCGATGACCGCGGCGACGAGCAGCGTGAGCGCTGCCCCGTTGTACGTCAGGGACACGTTGTCACCGAACCGGATCTCGTGCTGCCCGAGCAGGGCCGCGAGTGCCGGGGCGAACGCCATCACCCCGATGAGGACGATCCGGGAGGCGTACTGGACGAACGCGAAGGTTCGCCCGCGGATCTCGTCGGCGACCTCGAGGCCCAGCATCGTGTACCCGGTGACCCAGGCGATGCCTGCGCCCACGCCGAGGGCCCCGGTGAACAGTGTGGCGAGCACGATGTTCGGGATCAGCGCGACGAGCGCGAGGAAGAAGCCCGCCGCCACGATGGCAGCCGCGAACAGCCGCCACCGTGGCAGCTCGGCCAGCACCCGGGGGCCGACGAACATCCCACCGGCGAGCCCCGCGAACACCGCTGCGAACAGGATCCCGTAGCCAGGAGCACCGGCTCCGAGGTCGGAGGCGAAGGTCGGCGCGACGCCGATGACGAACCCGCCCGCACCGAAGGCGCCCAGCATCCCGATGACGAGACCACGCACCAGCGGGGTCGTGCCGACGAACCGCCAGCCCTCGGTGATGGTCCGCCACACCCCGGGGGCACGCTCGGTGGGCCGCTGGTTCGCGGCAGGGCGCCGCGGCATGTCCAGCTGCCAGATGACCAGGGCGGCGACCAGGTAGGTGAGGGCGTTGACGTAGAGCGCCAGGTCGATGGGCCCGCCGATGACGTTCAGCACCGGGCTCAGCGCGCCGGAGACCAGGGTGAGACCGGAGAAGAGCAGGGCAGCCAGCGGAGCGCTGCCGTACGTCGTGGCCAGGCTCAGCTGGTTGGCGGCCTCCAGGCGCTGGCGGGGTACGAGGTTGGGGACCGTCGCGTCCTTGGCCGGCACCCAGAACAGACCGATGATCTCGATGAGCACCGTGGCGACGTACAGCCACCACAGTGTGCCGATCACCGGGATCGAGACGAAGAGGCCGAACCGCAGGAGGTCCCCGACGACCATGTTGACCTTGCGGTCGAGGCGGTCGGCCATCACACCGGCCAGCGGTCCGAAGACGATCGCCGGTGCCAGCCGCAGGGTGAGGACGCCGGCGACGGCGAGGTTCGCGGCCGCGTACGACGACTCCCCGCCGAGCCGGCTGGCGAACGCCGTGACGGCGAGCAGGCCCAGCCAGTCCCCGAAGCTCGACAGGCCGAGCGAGAGCCACAGCTGCCGGAACGGGCGGATGGCCAGGACCCCCCGGATGTCGTGGTCGGGGGCCTCGGCGTGGGCAGCGAAGGCACCGGTGCGTCGCCTGCCACCGGCCACGCCGGCGGGCTGCGCCCCGCCCTGAGTGCTCACCTGGCCAGCGTAACGAGCGGACCCCCGGATCAGCGTCGCCCGGACCCAGGTCCCCGGGCGGCCGTCGTCTTCTTCGCCGTCGTCTTCTTCGCCGCAGTCTTCTTCGCCGCTGTCTTCTTCGCCGCTGTCTTCTTGGCCGCCGTCTTCTTGGCCGCTGTCTTCTTGGCCCCGCGCTTGCGGGCGGGCCCCTTGGCGCGCTTCTCCGCGAGCAGCTCGGCGGCACGCTCGAGGGTCACCGACTCCACGGAGTCCTCCTTGCGCAGGGTCGCGTTCGTCTCGCCGTCCGTGACGTACGGGCCGAAGCGGCCGTCCTTGACCACGACAGGCCTGCCGCTCTCGGGGTCCTCGCCGAGCTCGCGCAGCGGTGCCGCGGCCGTCCGGCCGCCGCGGCCGCGCTTGGGCTGGGCGTAGATCGCGAGCGCCTCCTCGAGGGTGATGTCGAAGATCTGCTCCTCACTGTCCAGGGACCGCGAGTCGGTGCCCTTGCGCAGGTACGGCCCGTACCGGCCGTTCTGCGCCGTGATCTCCTCGCCGGACTCGGGGTCCGTGCCGACCACCCGGGGCAGTGACAGCAGCCGCAGCGCGTCGTCGAGGGTCACGGTCTCCAGCTGCATGGACCGCAGCAGCGACGCAGTACGGGGCTTGGCGCCCTTGGGCGCGTCGTCCGGCAGCACCTCGGTGACGTACGGCCCGTACCGGCCGGACCGGGCGACCACCCGGTGGCCCGTCTCGGGGTCGGTGCCCAGCTCCCGCTCGCCGTCGTTCTGGGCGGCGAGCAGCTCGCGGGCCTTCTCGGGGGTGAGCTCGTCGGGCGCGACGTCGTCCGGGACCCCGGCACGCAGGGGCTCCCCGCCGTCCTCACCGGTCATCTCGACGTACGGGCCGTAGCGCCCCACCCGCACCACGATCCCGTCCCCGATCGGCACCGAGTTGATGTCCCGGGCATCGATCTCCCCGAGGCCCTCGACGAGGCGCCGCAGGCCCTCGGCGGCGTCCTCACCGCCGCCCTCGGGGCTCTGCCCGAAGTAGAACCGGGCGAGCCAGGACACCCGCTCCTCCTCGCCGGCGGCGATCCGGTCCAGGTCGGACTCCATGGCGGCGGTGAAGTCGTAGTCGACGAGCCGGCCGAAGTGCTCCTCGAGCAGCCTGGTCACGGCGAACGCCAGCCAGGTGGGCACCAGGGCCGAGCCACGGTGCCGGACGTAGCCCCGGTCGGTGATGGTGGCGATCGTGGCCGCGTAGGTCGACGGCCGCCCGATGCCCTTCTCCTCCATCGCCTTCACCAGCGACGCCTCGGTGTAGCGCGGCGGCGGCGAGGTGCGGTGGCTCTCGGGCTCGGCGCGCAGCACGTCCAGCGCCTGGCCGCGCTCCATCTCCGGCAGCCGGCGCTCACCACCGTCGTCCTCGGCCTCGCGCTCCTCGTCCCGGCCCTCCTCGTAGGCGGCGAGGAAGCCGCGGAACGTGATGACCGTGCCGGAGACGGACAGCTCGACGTCCTCGCCGGAGGCCACCCGACCGCCGAGGCGCACGGTCGCGGTCGACCCTCGAGCGTCGGCCATCTGACTGGCCACGGTCCGCTGCCAGATCAGCTCGTAGAGCCGGAACTCGTTCCCGCTCAGGGCACCGGCGACCTGCGCCGGCGTCCGGAAGGTGTCCCCGGCCGGACGGATCGCCTCGTGCGCCTCCTGGGCGTTCTTGGACCGCCCCGCGTACACCCGCGGGCGGTCGGGGACGAACTCCGGGCCGTACAGCTCGGCCGCCTGGTGCCGCGCGGCGCGCACCGCCTGGTCGGACAGCACCGTCGAGTCGGTCCGCATGTAGGTGATGTAGCCGTTCTCGTAGAGCGACTGCGCGACCCGCATCGCGTCCCGGGCGGACAGCCGCAGCTTGCGTGAGGCCTCCTGCTGCAGTGTCGAGGTGGTGAACGGGGCGGCGGGGCGGCGCGTGTACGGCTTCGTCTCGACGCTGCGGACGGCGACCGGCGCCTGCCGCAGGCCGGTCGCGATCCGGGTCGCGACCTCCTCGTCGAGGGCGACGACGTCCCGGCTGCGCAGCCGGCCCAGGTCGTCGTAGTCCCGGCCGGTGGCCACCCGGGAGCCGTCGACGGCGACGAGGCGGGCGGTGAACGCCGACTGCTCCCCGTGCGGGCGCAGCTCCGCCTCGACGTCCCAGTACTCGGCGGCGCGGAAGGCCATCCGCTCCCGCTCCCGCTCCACGACCATCCGGGTCGCCACGGACTGGACCCGCCCGGCCGACAGGCCCTGGCGGACCTTCCGCCACAGCACCGGGGAGACCTCGTACCCGTAGAGGCGGTCGAGGATGCGCCGGGTCTCCTGCGCGTCGACGAGCCGGGTGTCGATGTCACGGGTCGTCTCGATCGCCCGCTGGATCGCCTCCCGGGTGATCTCGTGGAAGACCATCCGCCGCACCGGCACCTTCGGCTTGAGCTCCTCGAGCAGGTGCCAGGCGATGGCCTCCCCCTCGCGGTCCTCGTCGGTGGCGAGATACAGCTCGTCGACGTCCTTGAGGGCGCGGCGTAGCTCGGCGACCTTCTTGCGCTTGTCCGGGTTGACGACGTAGTAGGGGGCGAAGTCGTGCTCGACGTCGACCGCGAACTTGCCGAGCGGTCCCTTCTTCAGCTCGGCAGGGAGCTCGGACGGCTGCGGCAGGTCACGGATGTGCCCGACGCTGGCCTCGACCTCGTAGCCGTCGCCGAGGTAGCCCGCGATAGTGCGGGCCTTGGCCGGGGACTCGACGATGACGAGCCGGCGCACCCCCGGGGATGCCGCCTTCTGCGTGCTGGCCACGGACTGCCTTCCTGCTGCCGGATGAGCGCGTGCGGTGGGCACGGTAACCCGTCGCGAGCCCGAGACGGTCACGCAGCCCACAGGAACGCGTCGGCGGCGAGGGATCCGGACGGCACGTCTGCCCGACTGGGGACACCGCCGTCGCGCCGGCCAGGACTCGACTCAGCGGTCCACCGCCTGCGCGCTTCCGCCGTACTGCTGGCGCAGGACTGTCTTCAGCACCTTGCCGGTTGCTGTACGAGGCAGCTCGGAGACGAACTCCACCCGGGTAGGGCACTTGAAGTGGGCGAGCCGCTCCCGGGCGTACGCGATGAGCTCCTCGGCCGTCGTCTCAGCGCCGTCCTGAAGCGCGACGGTGGCCACTGGGGTCTCGCCCCACCGGGCGTCCGGTACGCCGACGACGGCCACCTCACGGACCGCCGGGTGGCGGTGGAGGACCTGTTCGACCTCAATCGGGTACACGTTCTCGCCGCCGCTGATGATCATGTCCTTCTTGCGGTCGACCAGAGTGATGAAACCCTGCGGGTCTATGCGGCCCAGGTCACCAGTGTGGAACCACCCACCGCGGAACGCCTCCGCGGTGGCCTCCGGGAGACCCCAGTAGCCGGTGAACACATTGGGTCCGCGCAAGACCAGCTCGCCCACCTGGTCCGGGGCAACATCCTTGTCGGCCTCGTCGACGATACGAGCCTCGACATGGAACACTGCCCGACCGATGGATCCCGCCTTCTCCTTGACGTGATCGGCATCAAGGATCGACACAACTGGAGCGGTCTCGGTCATTCCGAAGCCCTCCTGGAAGGGAAGTCCCTTACCTTGGTAGAACTCGATGACGGGCAGAGGGCACGGCGCCCCGCCCGACACAGCGAGCTCCAGCGACGACAGGTCGAAGTCGTCGAAGCCGGGCACCGACATGAGCGCAGCCCACATGGCCGGGACCATGAACTGCACCGTGGCCCTCTCTCGGGACATCGTCTCGAGGGTTCGGACCGGGTCGAACGACGGCAGCAGCACGTTAGTCCCGCCGACGTACAGAAGGGGCAGGGTGTGGATCCCGAGGCCGCCAATGTGAAACATCGGCGCCACCGTCACGGTGACGTCGGACTCACGCAACCCGCGTCCGAAGGACAGGCTGTTCACCACGTTCCACAGGTGGTTGTCGTGGGTCAGCATCGCTCCCTTGGGCTTGCCGGTGGTTCCTGACGTGTACATCAGGCAGGACAGGTCACGTCGATCGACGTCGGACCTCATCGGACGCGAGTCACCGCTGGCCAGCACGTCCTCGTAACGGAGCTCGCCGTGGTCGGGTTCGCCAGCAACGATCAGCCGGGACCTGACGTGAACACCGTCCTCCGCCACTGCCGCGCGAGCCACCGGGGCCAGCGGCGCCGAGTACACGAAGGTATCGGCTCCCGAGTCGGCCAAGAGGTAGGAGATCTCGGCCGGCGCCAGTCGGACGTTCATGGGTACGAACACTGCGCCCAGCTTGGCGGTGGCCAGCATCGTCTCCAGAAACGCGGTGCTGTTGACCAGCAGCCCTGCGACGCGGTCGCCGCGGCGGACCCCCAGGGCTGTCAGTGCCCGGGCCAGCTGATTGGTGCTGCCGTCCAGGTCGGTGTAGGTCAGGCGCCGCGGACCGTCTACGACCGCGATCCGGTCCCCGGAGAGGAACGCCCTTGTCGCGACCCAGCCGCCGATTCCCATGTCCATGCCTGTCCTCCCGGAGAGATGGCCTCAGAGTGAGCGAGATCACGGCAGTTTGGCGAAACCTGACGGTGCCGTCAAGATGGCAGCACACATCTGCTGGAGGACTTCAGTGACGACTAAGGGATCGGGCGTTCCCCCAGTCACCGCACGCGGCCGGCGAACCAGGTCGGCGTTGCTGCTGGCTGGGCGGGAGCTGTTCGAGGAGCACGGGTTCTCGACCGTCGGCATCGATGCCGTCGCGCAGCGCGCTGGGGTGTCTCACGGAACGTTCTACACGTGGTTCGACTCCAAGGAGGCGCTGCTCCGCGAGATCGTCTCCGAGGTGGCCAAGGACATCTTCTCGGCCACCTCGATCGGTAGCCGCCTGCCGCCGGACGCGGCCTACGCCCGCATCGAGGCCGCGAACCGCTCGTTCCTACGAGCCGTCACGCGGCACTCGCGCATCCTGCGGGTGCTCGACTCCCTGGCGGATACTCGGGAGGACTTCCGCGGGCTGCGACTGGAGATCCGGGAGTCGTTCGTCCAGCGCGGGATGGAGGGCCTGATCCGACTGCAGCACCTGGGCCTGGCCGACCCACTGCTGCCACCGCGGGCGACGGCCAGCGCGCTGGGGGCCATGGTGGAGTCCTTCGCCCACCTGTGGCAGGACCCCGTGGAGGGGCTGGACGAGGCGGCTGCCGTCGACGTCCTCACCCGGTTGTGGGCCGGTGCGATCGGCCTGGCGCCATCCGCCTGGCCCGGCGGGGACCGAACGAGCGTGCCGGACACGGAGGCAGTCGCTGACTGGAAGGCGCGCACCGACTGAACGGTGGCACCCGCGCTCAGCGCGGCTCCCACCGCCACGGGAGCTCGCGAGTGCGCGTCACGCGTCCCCTGCTCTCGAGGAGGACCAGGTGCGCCAGCGTCTCCGCTACGGCCGCTCGTCGCATGAAGCCGGAGATCTGATCCCACGGTCGCGACCAGGTCAGCGCGGCGGTCAGCTCCCACGTCGTCGGCCTCGCCGCGGTGGCGGTGCGGATCTCCTCAAGGCGCGCGTCGTGGTGGGCCAGGAGCGCCGACACGCGCGCGGCGAGGCCGGCGAAGCGGTACTCGTGCGCGGGCAGCACCTCGTCCAGCTCGGGATCCAGTGCACCGACACGGGCCAAGGAGTCGACGAAGTCGGCCAGCGGATTGCCTGAGGACTGGGCGTGCACCCCGATGTTGGGCGTGATCCGGGGCAGGACGTGGTCGCCGGAGAACAAGACCCGGCGGCGGTGCTCGTGGAAGCACAGGTGGCCAGGTGAGTGACCGGGTGTGTGCACCGCGCGCAGGTCCCAGCCCGGCAGCGGAAGGCGCTCACCGTCCTGGATGAGGCGGTCCGGTTCGGCCTGGCGCACGTAGTCGACGATCTCCAACGATGCCCGGGACAGGCTGCCCAGCTCCTTCTCCGGGACCCCGCACTTGCGCAGTAACCGGGTCATGTCCTCAAGGAGATCGTTCAGCCCGGCCCCGTACCGAGCAGGCAGCAGAGCCGCGTCGTCCGGATGTAGTCCTACCCAGGCGCCGGAGGCCTCACGAACCCGGCCGGCCAGCCCGTAGTGGTCTGGGTGGATGTGCGTCACCATCACGCCGCGGACGTCGCCGACGGCGTACCCGGCCGTCGCTAGGCCGTGGGTCAGGGCCTGCCACGCCTCCTCGGTGTCCCACCCGGCGTCGATCAGCGCGAGCCCGTCGTCCAGCTCGAGGGCGTACACGAGCACGTACCGCAGCGGGCTGTTGGGGATGGGAACCGGGATGGACCACAGCCCTGGCTGGACCTGCTCCACCGGCGGCAGGAGCCTCTCTGCCCAGGACCGTTCCTGCTCGGTACCAGTGACTCGAAACGAGCGGTCCGGCTCTACGGTCATAACCCCATCCGCTTGCTGATGACCTCGTTCATGATCTCGTTCGTCCCTCCGCCGATCCCGAGGATCCGTGCGTCCCGGTAGTGACGCTCGACTTCCGACTCGCGCATGTAGCCCATGCCGCCGAAGATCTGCACCGCCTCGTCCACCACGAAGTCGCACGCGTAGACGGCGGTGTTCTTCGCCATCGACACCTCTGCGTCGACGTCCTCACCGGCGAGGAACCTCTGCATGACTGCCCGGGTGTAAGAGCGCGCGACGTCGACCTGGCGGGCCATCTCGGCCAGCTTGTGCCGGATCACCTGGCGGGAGGACAGCGGTCGTCCGAACGTCTCCCGGTCCCGCGCCCACCCGAGTGCCAGGTCCAGGGCACGGGCCGCGGTGGCGTAGGCCTGGACAGCAAGGCCGATCCGCTCACTCTGGAACTGTTGCATGATCTGGGCGAAGCCGGTGTTCTCGGTGCCCACCACGTGCGTGACCGGCACCCGGACGTCGGTGAAGGACAGCTCAGCCGTGTCGCTGCACCGCCAGCCCATCTTGTCGAGTCGGCGGGAGACGGTGAATCCGGGTGTGTCCTTGTCGATGACGAGCAGGGAGATGCCTGGGTGACCTGGTCCCCCGGTGCGTACCGCGGCCGTGACGAAGTCGGCGCGCACGCCGCTGGTGATGAACGTCTTGCTGCCGTTGACCACGTACTCGTCACCGTCGCGGACCGCCCTGGTGCGGAGGTTTGCGACGTCGGAGCCCCCACCGGGCTCGGAGACCGCCAGGGACCCGATCAGCTCCCCCGCCAACGTCGGTCGGACGTACCGGTCAACCAGCTCGGGGCTGCCGTAGGCGACGATGTGCGGGACGGCGATGCCGTGGGTGAACAGCGAGGCACAGACGCCGGTGGATCCGCCGCCGTGCAGGATCTCCTCAGTGATGATCGCTGAGTCGATTGCGTCGCCACCGCTGCCGCCCACATGCTCGGGAAAGCCGACGCCCAGCAGCCCTACGGCGGCTGCCTTGCGGTGCAGATCGCGCGGAAGCTCGCCGTCCCGTTCCCACTCCTCCATGTGGGGCGCGATCTCCCGGGCCACGAAGTCGCGGACGAGCCGGCGCAGCGCCACCCGCTCGGGCGTGCGCCACGGGTCACTGGTGGTCGCGGTGACGTCGGTCTCGGTCATGGCCGTCCTCCCGTTGTGAGCGCTGACGAAGTGGCCCAGGACGGTTCTCGCTTGCCGAGCAGCGCGGCGATACCCTCACGCGCTTCGGCGGAGGCGAACCGCTCGGCCGACACCGCGGCCATCTGGCGGAGGTCCTCGTCCAGGTCCGGACCGGGGAGGTCCTGCAGCAGTCGCTTGGTGATGGCCAGCGCTTCGGGTGCGCCCCTGCAGAGCTGTCCGACCAGGACGTCCACGGTCTGGTCGAGCTCGTCGTCGGCGACAGCACGGTCGAGCAGGCCGGCGTCGCGGGCCCGCAGCCCGTCGAACGTCTCGCCGGTGAGGAACAGCTCCCTGGCGGCGCGGCGGTCCATCCGGCGCAGACAGGGGACGGCGATGATGGCGGGGGCCACGCCGATGCGGACCTCGCTGAACCCGAAGGTCGCCCTGGCCAGTCCTACGGTGAGGTCGCAGGCTGCGATCAAGCCGAGCCCGCCGGCGCGCGCAGCGCCGTTGACCCGCGCAACCACCGGTTTGGGAGAGCCGTAGATGAGCGTCACGACGTCCGGCAGCCCCACCGCCGGCTGCGGGCCGCCGGCCAGCTGTTCCTTCAGGTCGGCGCCGGAGCAGAACACCGTTCCAGTCGCAGTGAGTACGACGACTCGGGCCCGGTCGTCGGCAGTCACCCCCGCCAAGGCCGCGTGCAGCTGTTCCAGCAGCGAACTCGACAGCGCGTTGCGATTGTGGGGAGAGTCCAGGGTGACCACGGCAGCCTGCCCTCGGTGGTCGACATGGACCAGCTCCGGCTCAGCCACGGAACCGCTCCCGTAGCTCGTGCTTCTGGATCTTGCCAGTCGCCGTCTTCGGCAGTCCGGAGAGAACCTCGATCCGCTTCGGGACCTGGAAGCCGGCCAGGTGCTCACGGCACAGTGCGATGAGCCGCTCCTCGAGAGCGGCACGGTCGACGGCGGGGTCGGCAGCGACGACGACCGCCGTGACGGCCTCGCCCCACCGGTCGTCGGGTACCCCGATGACCGCTGCCTCCGTGATCTCCGAAGAGCTCAGCAGTACCCGTTCAACCTCGACCGACGAGACGTTCTCCCCACCGGTCTTCACCATGTCCTTGAGCCGGTCTGTGAACCAGACCACGCCTTCGTCGTCGATGTGGCCCACGTCCCCACTGTGGAACCAGCCATGTGCGAAGGCCGCGGTGTTCGCCGCAGGGTTGTTCCAGTAGCCGCTCATCACATGGGGACCACGGTAGACGATCTCGCCGGTCTCTCCCCGGGGCACCAGCTCGCCGGCCGGGCCCATGATCCGGGCGTCGACGGTGACCACCGCCGGGCCCCATGAGGCACTCTTGGTGTCCTGGTGAGCAGGCCACTGCACCACCGTGGCCGGCACGCACTCGGTTTGCCCGGAGCCAAGTAGCACGTCGGCGTTGGGAAAGGCGGCGGCGATCTGACCGATCCGCTCCTGGGGCATCGGCGCCATGGCGTACATGCACAGCCGCACCGAGGACAGGTCTCGCTCGTCGAGCCTCGGCGTGCCCAGTACCGCAGCCCACATCATCGGCAGCAGCAGCAGGTGCGTCGCCCGCCGGCTCTCGACGAGATCGAGATACGCCTCAGGCTGGAATCCGGCAGGAAGGATCACGGTGCCACCGGTGAGCAGCACCGGCAGCAGCAGCGTGTCCAGAGCGGTGGTGTGGAACAGCGGTAGCACGATCGGGGCCACCGAGGGGTCGTGACCGTGCCGATGTCCCAGCTCCAGGGCGTTGCTCAGCGCCGCCACGTGGACGGCGAGGTGGCTCGTCAGCACGCCCTTAGGACGTGCCGTCGTGCCAGAGGTGTACAGGCACTGCACGGTGTCGCGGTCCTCCACCACCACCTGCAGCGGGGTCGGGTCCGCGGCTACGTCGTCCCAGCGCAGCACGGCACGCCCGGCCACCGAGACGGGCGCATCCCCGGTGACGACCACGGTGGTCACCTGGGACAGGTCGGGCAGTACCCGCTCGAGGAGTGGGACGAACGCCGGGTCGGCGACCACTGCGCGCGCTCCCGAGTCGGCCAGGATCCATGCCACGTCGTCAGCGGACAGCACCAGGTTCACCGGCATGGCGACGAGCCCCGCCTTGGCGCAGGCGAAGAAGGTGGCCACGAATCGCCACGAGTTCCCCAGCAGAAAGGCAACGGGCTCCTGGTGCTGGAGGCCGGTGTCGAGCAGGCCTCGACCGAAGGCCTCGGCGGCGGCGTCGAGGCGTGCGTATGTGACCTCCTCACCGTCCTGCACGATGGCGGTGCGGTCCGGGAACTGGAAGGCCGAGCGGGTGAGCATGTCACCTACCGACAACCGCGTCGCCAGGTTCAGCTCAAGGGGGTCGACCCCCGACAGATCAGGACGCATCGCTGTTCCCTTCCTCGGTCTCGGCGACGACGGCCAGCGTCGCGCCTGCCTCCACCTGCGTCCCCACGTGGACGTGGAGAGCCTGTACCACGCCGTCCGTGGGTGACACCACGGGGTGCTCCATCTTCATGGCCTCGAGGACCAGTACCAGCTGGCCGGCGACGACCCGTTCTCCCTCCGACACCGCCACCCGGCTGACCGTGCCGGGCATCGCAGCGGTCAACGACCCCGGCGCCACCTTCGCCGTGGGCTCCGGGAACCGGGGGCGTTCGACCAGTGTCGTCGAGCCGTCGGGCGCGTCGACGAACGAGCGGTCGCCGTGGACGTGCACCTCGTACGTTCCGCGCAACCCCTCGGCCTCCACCTGCAGCCGGACCCGGGTCGACCCGAGGACCTCGGTCTCGAGCACCGTCAGCGGCACCGGCGTCCCGTCGACGTCGGCCGTGAGCCCCGTCCGGTCCAGGCGGTAACGCACCGTACCGGCGTCGAAGACGGTGGTCTGGGGCGCTGTCGGGTTGTTGCGCCAGCCGGTGGGCAGACCGGCGAGCACCGGGGCGGTGGCCCGCCGCAGCGCGGCGCCCGCAAGCGCCGCCACGACGGCATGCCGACGGAGCCGCCCCTCATCGACCAGCGGCGCGGCGAGGACGTCCAGGCCGAGCCGGTCCAGGAACGCGGTGTCGGTCTCGCCGGCGAGGAAGGCCTCACTCCGCAACACGCGCACCAGGAGATCTCGGTTGGTGACCAGGCCGTGCAGCCGGGCGCGCTGCAGCGCTCCGGCCAGGGCCAGCGCGGCGGAGGTCCGGTCCGGAGCCCAGGAGATGACCTTCGCGAGCATCGGGTCGTAGTGCACGCCGACCTCGACGCCGGGAACAACGCCGCTGTCCAGTCGGACACCGGGCCCGTCCGGCAGCCGGAACTGGGAGTCGGCGGGCACGTGGAAGTCCACGAGTCGCCCGGACTGGGGCAGCCAGTTGCGAGCCGGGTCCTCGGCGTAGAGACGAACCTCGATCGCCGCTCCGTTCAGGACCGGCCGCAGAGCGGGGTCGGGCAGCGACCGGCCGGCAGCGACGTCGAACTGCAACCGGACGAGGTCCAGCCCGGTGACCGCCTCGGTAACGGGGTGCTCCACCTGAAGTCGCGTGTTGACCTCGAGGAAGTAGAACTCGCCTCCTTCGTCGAGGAGGAACTCGACCGTACCTGCGCCGACGTAGTCGATGGACCGAGCGGCAGCGATCGCGGCGGCCTGCAAGCGCTCCCGCAGCTCCGGGCCCACCGCCGGAGACGGTGCCTCCTCGACCACCTTCTGGTGGCGCCGTTGAATCGAGCACTCCCGCTCGAACAGCGCCACCGTCCGTCCGTGGCTGTCCGCGAGAACCTGGACCTCGACGTGACGGGGTCGCTCGAGCAGCCGCTCGAGGAACACCGTTCCGTCCCCGAAGGCCGACGCCGCCTCCCGGCGTGCACTCTCGACCGCCTCGGTGAGCTCGCCCGGGGCCCTGACTTCCCGCATCCCACGGCCGCCCCCACCGAAGGAGGCCTTCACCAGCAAGGGGTACCCGACGTCGACGGCTGCCTTCTCCAGCTCTGGTCCGGACAGACCGCTGGCGTCGACACTCGGCAGGGTCGGCACCCCGGCCTCACGCATGCGGGCCTTGGCGGCCAGCTTGCTGCCCATGGCCTCGATGGCTTCAGCGCTCGGACCCACGAAGACCAGTCCAGCCGCCTGCACCGCCCGGGCGAAGTCCGCGTTCTCGGACAGAAAGCCGTAGCCCGGGTGCACACAGTCGGCGCCGGCCTGCAGTGCAGCCGCCACGATCGAGTCGGCACGCAGGTAGGTCTCTGCCGGGGTGCTGCCGGGCAGTCGGACCGCGACGTCGGCGTCGGCGACGAACGGCGCGTCGGCGTCCGCGTCGGAGTACACAGCGACGGTACGCAGTCCCATGGCACGAGCGGTGGAGAACACCCGCCGAGCAATCTCGCCGCGGTTGGCCACCAGGACGCTGCGCAGGGTCACAGGGCTCATAGCCGGAACACCCCCCATCCGTCGTGAAGTCCCCGGACGGGGGCGTTGTGGATCGCTGAGAGCGCCAGTCCCAGCACCGTTCGCGTGTCGCGGGGGTCGATGATCCCGTCGTCGTAGAGACGTCCGGACAGGAACAGGGCGAGCGACTCGCGCTCGATCTGCTGCTCCACGGCCGCCCGCATCGCCGCAGCCGCTTCCTCGTCGTAGTCACGGCCCCGGGCCTGCGCGCTGGCCCGACCCACGATGTCGAGGACGCCGGCGAGCTGCGCCGGTCCCATGACCGCGCTCTTGGCGTTCGGCCAGGTGAACAGGAACCGGGGATCGTAGGCCCGCCCGCACATACCGTAGTTGCCGGCGCCGTAGGACGCCCCGATGTTCAGCGTGATGTGCGGCACGGCGCTGTTAGACACCGCGTTGATCATCTGGGAACCGGCCTTGATGATCCCGTCCTGCTCGTACTCGGTGCCGACCATGTAGCCGGTCGTGTTCTGCAGGAACAGCAGCGGGGTGTCGACCTGGTTGGCCAGCTGGATGAACTGTGCGGCCTTCTCGGCGTCCTGCCGGAACAGCACGCCACGGGCGTTGGCCAGAACGCCGATCGGATACCCGTGAATGCTCGCCCAGCCGGTCACGAGTGACGTTCCGTAGAGCGGCTTGTGCTCGTCGAACCGACTGCCGTCGACGATGCGGGCGAGCACGTCCCGCGGGTCGAGAGGCTGGCGCAGGTCAGCGGGTGCCAGGTCCAAGAGCTCCTCGGGGTCGTGGAGCGGAGGGTCAGCCGGTCGGGACGGTCCAGGACCCGCCTTGCGCCAGTTCAGGTTCCGCACGATCTGGCGGCCCAGCCGGATCGCGTCGACCTCGTCGACCGCCAGGTGGTCAGCACTACCCGAGACACGGGCGTGCATCGCCGCCCCGCCGAGGGACTCGTCGTCGGCGTCCTCGCCGGTGGCCATCTTCACCAGCGGGGGACCGGCGAGGAACACCTTGCTGCGACCCTCGATCATGACCACGTGGTCGCTCATCCCCGGGAGGTAGGCGCCTCCGGCGGTGCTGTTGCCGAAGACAAGGGCCACCGTGGGGATGCCCTGGGCGGACAGCCTGGTGAGGTTTCGGAACGCGCGACCTCCCGGGATGAAGATCTCCGCCTGGGTGGGCAGGTCCGCGCCCCCGGACTCGACAAGGCTGATGAACGGCAGCCGGTTCGTCTGGGCGATCTCGTGGGCCCGTTGGGTCTTGCGGAACGTGTAGGGGTTTGTCGTTCCCCCGCGCACGGTCGGGTCGTTCGCCGAGATCATGACCTCGACGCCTTCCACCACGCCGATACCCGTGACCACGCTCGCCCCCACGGGGAAGTCGGTGCCCCAGGCGGCGTACGGGGACAGCTCCAGGAACGGGCTGTCGCGGTCGAGCAGGAGCTCGATGCGTTCACGGACGGTGAGCTTGCCGCGACTGCGGTGGCGGGCCAGCGCACTCTCACCACCGCCCAGATTGGCCTGGGCGCGCTGCTCTTCGAGCTCCGCGAGACGCTCGAGCAGCGCGGCACGGTTCTCCGCAGCGCGCTCGGCGAGTACGGTCACGTTCTTCCTTCCGGGAGCAGGGACGACGGGACGTCGACCAGGCGTGACCGCAGCCACTCACCGACGGCCTTGGCCTGGGGGTCGAATCGCGTGCTGGCGGCGACGCCCTCGCCGAGGAGGCCGTGGATCTGGAACAGCACCGCCTTCAGGCCGGGCAGCAGCTCTCGGGTCAGCGGCAGGGCGGCCGCCTCCGGCAGCAGCTGCTGGAGCCGCTCCTCGGTGAGGAAGTCCGAAAGCCATAGGTAGGCCTCCGCACTCCGGGCGTACACACCGAGGGTCGCCGAGCCGCCCTTGTCGCCGCTGCGAGCGCCGGCCACCAGGCCCAGGGGGACGCGCCGGGTGGGTCCTTCCGACCTCATCCCGCTGACGTCCACGTCAGCGTCCACGTCCGTGTCCACCGCGTCTGCAGGGACGTCGACCGGCGCGTCGCCCGGTTGTGGCCACGTGGAGGACACGGTCTCGGTGCGGCCGTCGGGCAGGCCCACCAGCTGGTCGACGTCCTCGGCCGGCACCCAGGCCGGGGCGTACACGCCGTAGGCGGACGGGCTGGGCGGGGCGCTGGTGGCGAAGAAGCCGGGGATGCTGGCCAGGCTCAGCTCGATCACGGGCACGGTGAACGCCTTGCCGACCTTCTCCCGGTCCGGGTCCTTGACAACCACATGCAGCAGGGCGCTGGCCTCCTCCTCCGTACCGGCGTCCGGGGAGTCCGTACGAGCCAGGGTGACGACGGCCTCGGCCACTCCCTCCAACGTCGGGGCCAGCTGTCGGCGCAGCAGCTCCGCCTTGCGCTCGACGTCCAGCCCGGCCAGCGGCAGGGTCATGGCGTTGCGGAAGCCGCCCAGACGGTTGGTCGCCACCTTCAGCCAACCCTCGGGCGGCAGGCCGCGAGCCCCCGTGATCTCGACACGGTCAGGCCCCACCTGCCGCAGCTGCAACCGGTCGAACCGCGTGATGACGTCCGGCCCACCGTAGCGACTGCCGGTGAGCTCGTAGAGCAGCTGCTCGGTGACCGTGTCGACGGTGACCGCTCCCCCGGTACCAGGGTGCTTGGTGATGACGGCGGTCCCGTCAGCAGCGATCTCGGCGAGCGGGAAACCGACGCGGTCGAGGGCGCCGGGGTTCGTGTCGAGCAGCTCGGTGAAGAAGCTGAAGTTGCCGCCGGTGGCCTGTGTGCCGCACTCGAGGACATGCCCGGCAACGGTGGCACCGGCCAGCGCGTCGAGGTCGTCGGAGCCCCAGCCGTGGTGCCACGCGGCCGGACCGACGACCAGACTGGCGTCGGTGATCCGCCCGGTGACGACGACGTCCGCCCCCGCCTCCAGGGCACGCACCACTCCCCAGCAGCCGAGGTAGGCGTTGGCAGTCAGGGTGTCGGCGAACTCCCCGGTCCCAGGAGTCCCGTCGTCGTCCGCTGGTGGCCGGTCACCGGTCCGCAGACGGCCGGCGGAGCTGAGCTGGGAGAGCCGCGGCAGCAGATCGTCACCGCTGACCGTGGCCACCCGGACCGGGACCCCGAGCCGTTCACCGAGGGCACGCACCGCGTCGGCCAGGCTCTGCGGGTTCAGCCCCCCGGCGTTGCTGACGACCCGCACCCCGCGGCTCAGAGCGTCACCGAGGCACTCCTCCAGCTGGGTGAGGAAGGACCGGGCGTACCCCGCGGCCGGGTCGGTGGCGCGCTGCCGCCCGAGGATGAACATGGTGAGCTCGGCGAGGTAGTCCCCGGTCAGGACGTCGACGTCCCCACCGTCGAGCATCTCGCGCATCGCCGACAGGCGGTCACCGTAGAACCCGGAGACGTTGGCCACGCGCAGCGGAGCGGTCATGACAGCGGCTCCCGCCCGGCTCCAGGGGGACCGGCGAAGGCCTGCGCGATGGCAGCCCACTCCTGGGCCGCTGCGCCGCGCACGGTCAGCGCCAGGTCGTCCCGGTGCCGGCGCTGGGTGACCAGCAGGCAGAAGTCCAGCGCCGGGCCACTGATGACGTCCGCCGCGTCGGGCGGGCCCCAGGTCCAGGTCTGGCCCTCCGGCCCGGCCAGCTCCAGGCGCACCGGCGCCTCCGGCATGACGGCGCCGCGGACGGCGTAGGAGAAGGCGCGGGTTCGGTAGCCGAGATCGGCCACCGCACGCAGCCGAGATGTTGCAGGGCGCTGCTGCCCGAGAGCGTCGACGACGTCCTGCCCGTGAGCCCAGACCTCCATCAGCCGCGCAGTGACGAACGAGGCCGGGCTCATGGGGGGGCCGAACCAGGGCACGCGGGCCCCGGGGTCCATGCCGCGCAGTGCCGCCGCCAGCGCGACCCGTCCGGTGCGCCAGCGGTCCAGGACCTGGGCGGGGTCGAAGGAGCGGCCCTCGAGCGCGCGCTGCTCGACGTAGTCGTTGCCGGCCACGGTCACGCGCTGCACCAGTGCGCTGAAGGCGTCCGGGTCGGTCACGGCCAGCAGGGCGTCGGCGTCGAAGAAGGCCAGGTGGTTGATGGTGTCGCGGATGTCCCAGCCGGTCGCCGGGGTCGGAGTGCCCCATGCGCCGGTGTCCAACGGGGAGACCCTGGCGTCCAGGTCGGCGCACTCGGCCTCGAAGTCCCCGACGAGCTGCTCCAGCAGCGGGCTACCTCCGGCCGTCATGCCGTGAACCCGTCCATCCGGGCCAGCACCTGCAGCATGACCTCGTCGGCGCCGCCGCCGATGGAGGCCAGCCGGGAGTCGCGGAAGAACCGAGAGGTCCAGGTCTCCTCCATGTACCCCATGCCGCCATGGAACTGCAGACAGGTGTCGGCCACCTCGCGCAGCAGCCGGCCGGCGGTGAGCTTGGCCACCGTGGCCGCCCGGGTGATGTCCTCGCCGTCCATGTACGCCTGGGCACAGGCGTAGTTGTGCGACTGCAGCAGCTCCACCTGGGCGGAGAGCTCGGTCAGTCGGAAACCCACGTACTGGTTGGCCAGCAGCGGCCGCCCGAACGTCTCCCGCTGCAGCAGGTAGTCGCGGGTGCGCTCGAGCGCCCAGCGGCAGCTGCCGACAGCCCCGTAGGCCGCGAACATGCGCTCCACGACGAACTGCGCCATCTGCTGCTGGAAGCCGCGGCCGATCTCACCGATCGTGTTGCTCACGGGCACCCGGACGTCGTCGAAGAACAGCTCCGCGGTGTCCGACGAGCGGTTACCGAGCTTGTCGAGCTTGCGGGAGACCGAGAATCCAGGCGTGCTGGTCTCCACGATGATCTGCGACATGCCGCGATAGCCGCCCTCGTCGGAGGTGCGCGCCAGGAGGCACAACCAGTCGGCCTGGGTGCCGTTGGTGATGTAGAGCTTGCTGCCGTTGATCACCCACTCGTCACCGTCGCGCACGGCTCGGGTGCGCAGACCGGCCACGTCCGAGCCGGCGCCGGCTTCGGTGACGGCGATGGAGCAGACCGCCGTGCCGCGGACAGCCGGTTCCAGGTAACGCCGCTTGAGCTCGTCGCTGCCGAACTCGTGCAGCGACGGCGTGGCCATCATCGTCTGCACGCCGATCGCCATCGGGACCCCCGAGCACCCGGACCGGTGCAGCTCCTCAGCGAGGATCACGGAGTAGAGGTGCTCAGCGCCCTGTCCCCCGTACTCGGGGTCGTACTCGAGCCCCAGCAGCCCCAGCTCGCCGAGCTTCGGGAACAGCTCGTGCGCCGGGAAGGTCCCAGCCCGTTCCCACTCGTCCACGTGGGGAGCGATCTCCTTCTCGACCACGTCGCGGACCAGCTGTCGGAAGGCGCGGTGCTCGTCGGTGAAGCGCACGAGGGCTCCTGGAGGTCACGGGACGCTAGGCCACACGGAATTGACGGTTGCGTCAGGTTAGCCCTTCGCGCACGCGGCACGCAATACCTCAGGGCACACTTCGACCGTGCTCAAGCTTCGAGAGCGGCGCAGCGAGAGGCGTTCGACCTGCCCGGTCCGTTCCGTGTTCCGGCGGGCACCTCGTCGTCCGGGGCGCCAGAGCGAGCCCGGCGAGCGCCGCCGTCCCGACCCACTGCCCCAGCTAGAAGGCGCAGCTGACGAGCTCACCGACGGCGTGCCGGACGGGGCCCGGACGCGGTGCCTCCGCCCGTCGTCATGCCCTGTCCTGCCCGACCAGGACACGAGCGACACCACGAGCGCGCGCCGCAGGCACGAGGTCACACGCTGCTGGTGATCGGAAATGACCGGCGGTAGCCCTCCTAGGCCGTGGCTCCGGCCGGGCGGAGGGGTCGTCGACCAGCCGCGCGAACAGCAGCCCGGCACGCCGCGAGCGGTCGGCGGGCCCACCGCAGGTGCAGCGTCCAGGGTGGCCGTGCCGGATCGACTTCTCCCGGGCCGACTCGCGGTTGATGGCGTCGAGCGGCAGCGCCACCTCGATGAGCTTCCGACGGTATGCGGTCACACCGGCTCCCACTGCGTGCCCTCAGGATGGTCGACCAGGTTCACGTCCGCGCCCTCGGGGACGTCCGGCCTGCCCTCGATGGCCGCGATGACGTCGTCCGCGAGGAAGACTCGGGGCCGCGCCGGCCGGGACAGCTCCCGCAGGATGCCGGCCGCAACGAGCTTCTCGACGTTGAGCGTCGCCGCACGGTGCGTTATCTCGGTGATGGCCATCGCGCGGTTGATCGTCATCACCGGGCTCTCGAACAGTGCGTCGACCAGCTTGAGCGCCAGGCCGGAGGACCGCGCGGTGGACAGCCGCGCGCGGTAGTCGTCGCGTAGCTGCTGCATTCGCTGGGCCCGCTGCACCACGCTGGCCGACTGGGTCTCGACGGCGGCGAGGAAGAACCGCACCCAGCCCGCCCAGTCCCCGCGGGCCGACACTCCCAGCAACCCGGCGTAGTAAGCAGGCCGTCTCGGTTCGATGTACGCCGACAGGTCCAGCAACGGCAACGGCAGCAGTCCCCACTCGATGAGGAGCAGGCCGATCAGCAGCCGGCCGACTCTGCCGTTGCCGTCGACGAACGGGTGGATGGCCTCGAACTGGTAGTGAATGCAGGCGATCTCCACCAGCGGAGGCAGGTCGTGCTCGCGGTGCAGGTACGTCTCGAAGGCGTCCAGGGTCTCCCGCAGCCGTTCCGGCGGCGGCGGGACGTAGGTCGCGTCGACCATCGCCGACCCGGGGGAGCCGATCCAGTTCTGCGAGGTCCGGAACTGGCCGGGAGCCGCGTGGTGGCCACGCACACCCGTCATCAGGATCCGGTGCGCCTCCCGCAGCAGCGGCAGGCTCAGCGGCAGCCGGCGATCGGGGTCGAGGACGTACTCCATGGCGGCGACGTAGTTGGCCACCTCCCGAACGTCGTCGGTGCCAGGCCCGGCGGGCTCCCCCCTCGCCTCGTAGATCAGCAGGTCGGACAGCGACGCCTGCGTCCCCTCGATCCGGCTCGACAGCACCGACTCGCGCCGCATCAGCGAACGCGAGAGCAGGTACGGGTTGGGCAGCGTCTGGCAGACACCGGACAGCAGGCCGACTGCCCGGTCCGCCTTGGAGTTGAGTCGGAGGAGGTCGGGGGTCATGGTCAGGTCCGGAGGCAGCGGCGGAGGCACGAACGCCTGGTAGCCGCCCTCCGCCCGGACGACGTGGCGTCGGCGCGAAGCGTCGAAGAGGTCGGTACGCACTGATACCTACCTCTCCCTCACCTCAGCGAGTGATAACGAACAGCCAGTTGTGTATCACATGTCAGGTCGATTCATACCTACCTCGTGGCCGAGCGGCGGCTCGCCACGCTGCCAGTCGAACACTGCCCGCGTCTGTGCGGCATCCCGGTCATCAGCAGGAGGTGTCGCTCCTTGATGTACGAGCCAGCCATGATCGTCTTGCCGGCGCCGGGGTCGTCGGCGAGGACCAAGCGGAGCGGCTGGCGCGGCAGGAGGTGCCCGTCTCCGTCGAACGTGAAGCCGCGACGCTGCGCCACGACCGCCAGGGACGCCTCGTCGTCCCGGAACAGCAGCCGTTCACCGAGCCGCCCCTGCGCGTCCCGGTAGGTCAGCGTGACCACCGAGTCGCCGTGCGGCTCCACCGACACCACGGTGACGACCTGGTCGGCCAGCACTCCCCGGACGAGCTGACCGGCCCGCAGACTGTCCAGCCGGAGCACGGTCAAGCCCGTGCCGTGCTCAGAGGCGGGCCTCGCGGGACTCGACGGGCTCGGGCTCCTCACCACCGATGGCCAGGTCGCGCCGCTTCGACACGACCACCGCGGCGACGACGACCGCCGCCGCCAGGCCGGCGATGAGCAGCCGGAGCCCGTCGTTGGCGGAGTCGCCGATGCTCAGCGTGACCACGGCGGGCGCGATGAGCACCGATACGAGGTTCATCACCTTGATCAGCGGGTTGATCGCCGGGCCGGCGGTGTCCTTGAACGGGTCGCCGACGGTGTCGCCGATGACCGCCGCCGCGTGGGCCGCCGAGCCCTTGCCGCCGTAGTGACCGTCCTCGACGATCTTCTTGGCGTTGTCCCAGGCGCCGCCGGAGTTGGCGAGCATGACGGCCATGAGCACCCCGGTGCCGATCGCCCCGGCGAGGTAACCGGCCAGCGCGCCGAACCCGAGACCGAACCCGACGGCCACCGGCGCGAGCACCGCGAGCAGGCCAGGAGTGGCGAGCTCGCGCAGGGAGTCCTTGGTACAGATGTCGACGACGCGCGCGTACTCCGGCTTCTGGGTGCCGTCCATGATCCCGGGCATCTCCCGGAACTGACGGCGCACCTCGAACACGATCGCGCCCGCGGCGCGGGTCACCGCGTTGATCGCCAGGCCGGAGAACAGGAACACGACGGCGGCGCCGAGGATGAGGCCGACGAGCACGTTCGGCGACACGATCTGGTAGCCGTCGATCGCCGTCCGGGCGTCCTCGCCGGCCGAGCGCAGGGCGGTGACCACGGCGTCGTTGTAGGACCCGAACAGGGCGGTCGCGGCGAGCACCGCCGTCGCGATCGCGATGCCCTTCGTGATCGCCTTCGTCGTGTTCCCGACCGCGTCCAGCTCGGTGAGGATCTGGGCGCCCTCGCCGTCGACGTCGCCGGACATCTCGGCGATGCCCTGGGCGTTGTCGCTCACCGGGCCGAAGGTGTCCATCGCGACGATGACACCGACCGTGGTGAGCAGGCCGGTGCCGGCCAGCGCGATGAGGAACAGCGACAGGATCACCGACCCGCCGCCGAGGAGGAAGGCGAGGTAGACGGCACCCGCGATGATCGCGGCGGTGTAGACGGCCGACTCCAGGCCGACGCCGAAACCGGAGAGCACGACGGTGGCCGGACCGGTCAGCGCGGTGCGGGCCACGTCCTTGGTGGGCCGGGAGGTGGTGCCGGTGAAGTAGCCGGTGAGCCACAGGATGATCCCGGCCAGGACGACGCCGATGACGACGGCGCCGGTGGCGACGAGCCGCGGGTCGCCGCTCAGCGCGGCGATCTCGTCGGAGACGTTGCCGAGCTCGGCGAAGGTGGCGGGCAGGTAGACGTACGCGAGCACGGCGGAGGCGACGGCCGCCACCGCGGCCGAGATGTAGAAGCCCCGGTTGATCGCCGTCAGGCCACTCTCACCGACCCGGGGCCGGGTGATGAACACTCCGAGGATCGCGGTGAGGGCACCGATCGCGGGCACGAGCAGCGGGAAGACGAGGCCCTCGTCGCCGAAGGCGGCCTTGCCGAGGATGAGGGCGGCGACGAGCGTGACCGCGTAGGACTCGAAGAGGTCCGCAGCCATGCCGGCACAGTCGCCGACGTTGTCCCCGACGTTGTCGGCGATCGTCGCCGCGTTGCGCGGGTCGTCCTCGGGGATGCCCTGCTCGACCTTGCCGACCAGGTCGGCCCCGACGTCCGCGGCCTTCGTGAAGATCCCGCCGCCGACCCGCATGAACATCGCGAGCAGCGCGGCTCCGAAGCCGAAGCCCTCCAGGACGGCGGGCGCGTCGCCCTTGTAGATCAGGACGACGACGGCCGCGCCGAGCAGGCCGAGGCCCACCGTGGCCATCCCGACGGTGCCACCGGTGCGGAAGGCGATCCGCATCCCCGCGTCCCGGCCGCCCGGCTCGCGGGCGGCGGCCGCCACCCGGACGTTGGCCCGCACGGCCAGGGACATCCCCAGGTAGCCGATCGCGGCGGAGAACACGGCGCCGAGGACGAAGAAGATGGAGCGGCCGAGCCGGATGTCCCCGTCACCGGGCAGCAGGAAGAGCAGCCCGAACACCAGGACGACGAACACGGCGAGGGTGCGGAACTGGCGGTTGAGGTAGGCGCTGGCTCCCTCCTGGACGGCGCGGGCGATCTCCTGCATCCGGGCCGTCCCCTCACCGGCCGCGAGCACCTGGCGACGGAAGACGACCCCCATCACCAGGGCCACGGCGGCGACGACGGCGACGAGTACGACAAGTGTGTAGTTGCCGCCGGTCAGGGCGACGTCGGGGGTGCCCACGGACGCGGGCACCCCCCTGGTGGTCAGGGGTGAGAGCCCGAGCATCCGTCCTCCTCGACGTCACACACGGCCGCCCACGCGCTCCAGTGCGCGCCAGGCCGGGAACGCGGCGGAGTCTACGCACCCCCTGTGACCCACGGAACACCACGGGCGTGCGGGACGCGTCACACCCGTCGCAGCGGGTCGCAGCGGTCAGACGGTGCCGGCGGGCCAGTCCAGGCGCAGCCGGCCACCGGGGCCCCCGGGGCCGTCCTCGACGGCGACGGCGGGGGCGAGCCCGGCGAGCAGCGTGAGCGCGAGGTCGTCGGCAGCGGCGTCCGCGCCGGCGTCGTCGGTGACCTCGACGACGAGTCGGCCGCCGTCGTCGTGCAGGTCTACGGTCACGACGCCGACCCGGTCCAGGGCGGCGCTGCGGCGCACGGCACGGGCGCACGCCTCGCCGACGGCCAGCCGGATCTCCTCGAGCTGCTCCACGTCGACGGTGAGGCGACGCGCGACGGCGGTGGCGACGAGGCGAGCGGTGCGGACGTGCTCGGGCAGCGCGGTGAAGGCGAGGTGGACTCGGGGCACGGGCGTCCCGGTCAGGCGCCGGACGAGCCGGACGAGCCGGACGAGCCGGACTCGGCGCCGGCCGAGCCGGACTGTCCGCCGGACGCCGCCACCGCGGCGTCCACGCTGTCGTGGATCGGGAACACCTTGGTCAGCCCGGTGATCCGGAAGACCTTGAGGATCTTCTCCTGGGTGCACACCAGGTGCAGGGACCCGTCGTGGGAGCGCACCCGCTTGAGTCCGCCGACGAGGACGCCGAGCCCGGTGGAGTCGAGGAAGTCGACCTTCTCCATGTCGACGACGAGGTGGTGGTGCCCCTCGCCGACGAGGTCGTTCAAGCGCTCCCGCAGGACCGGCGCGGTGTAGACGTCGATCTCCCCGCTGACCTCGACGACGGTCCGGCCCCCCTGCTCCCGGCTGGTGACGGACAGGTCCACTGGTGTCTCCCTCATCGGCACGCTGGGTCGGCCGCATTCAACCACCGGGACCTCTCGGTGGCACCTCCGGACGACCCGCCGCGCGTGGTGGCGGCGCGGCCACGGACACTGCGGTGGTGACCAGCTCGCTGCCCGCTGCGGGGTCGCCGCCGACGGCGGACGTCGTCGAGCGGCTGCTCGCCGCGCCGGGACGGCGGGACCGGGTGCTGCACGAGCACGTGGTGCCGGGCCGGGACGGCGTGCACTCCGCCTGGCCGGCGTGGACGGACCCGGCCCTTATCGCCGGCCTCGGCCGGCAGGGGGTGCACCGCCCGTGGCGCCACCAGGTGGACGGCGCGGAGCTGGCCCACGCGGGGCACGACGTCGTCGTGGCGACCGGCACGGCGTCGGGGAAGTCCCTCGTCTACCTGCTGCCGGCGCTGACCGCGGTCGCCGAGGGGTCCCGCGCCCCCAGCGGCCGCGCCGCCACGGCGCTCTACCTCGCCCCGACCAAGGCGCTGGCCGCCGACCAGCTGGCAGCCGTCGACACCCTGGCCGTACCGGGCGTGCGGGCCGCGACCTACGACGGCGACACCCCGCCGGCGCAGCGGCGCTGGATCCGGGACCACGCCGGCTACGTGCTGAGCAACCCCGACCTGCTGCACCACTCGATGCTGCCCGGCCACGCCCGCTGGGCCTCGTTCCTGCGGGCGCTGCGGTACGTCGTCGTCGACGAGTGCCACCAGTACCGGGGACTGTTCGGCTCCCACGTCGCAGCCGTGCTGCGCCGACTGCGACGGGTGGCCGCCCGCTACGGCGCCGACCCGGTGTTCGTGCTCGCCTCCGCGACGACCGCCGACCCGGGGCGCACCGCCGAACGGCTCGTCGGGCGGCCGGTCCGGGCGGTCACCGAGGACACCTCACGCCGCGGCGCGACCCGCTTCCTGCTCTGGGAGCCGCCGCTGCAGCCCGGGGGCGGGGAGGACGGGGCCCCGACCCGGCGCAGCGCGACGGCCGAGACCGCCGACCTGCTCACGGACCTCGTCGTCGGCGGCGTCCGGACCCTCGCCTTCGTCCGGTCCCGCAAGGGCGCCGAGTCCGTCGCGATGACCGCCCGGCGGCAGCTGGCCGAGGTGGACCCGGCGCTGCCCGCGCGGGTCGCCGCCTACCGGGCCGGGTACCTGCCGGAGGAGCGGCGCGCCCTGGAGCGCGCGGTGCGCTCCGGTGAGCTGCTCGGGGTGGCCAGTACGAACGCTCTCGAGCTCGGCGTGGACCTGTCCGGGCTGGACGCCGTCCTGCTCGCGGGCTGGCCGGGCACCCTGGCGTCGGTGTGGCAGCAGGCCGGCCGCGCCGGACGGGCGGGCCAGGACGCGCTCGCCGTCCTCGTGGCCCGCGACGACCCGCTCGACACCTACGTGGTGCACCACCCGGACGCCGTGTTCGCCCGCCCGGTAGAGGCGACCGTGCTCGACCCGGCCAACCCCCACGTGCTCGCCCCGCACCTGTGCGCGGCCGCGGCCGAGCTGCCGCTCACCGACGCGGACCTCGACCTGTTCGGGCCGACGGCGGAGGCCGTCATCGACGTCCTGGTCGCCCGGGGTCTGCTGCGACGACGGCCCACCGGCTGGTACTGGACGCGCCCGGACCGGGCGTCCGACCTGGCCGACCTCCGCGGCGTCGGCGGCGAGCCGGTGCGGGTGGTGGAGGCCGGCACGGGACGGGTGCTGGGCAGCGTGGACGCCGCCGCGGCCCACCACACCGTGCACGCCGGCGCGGTGTACCTGCACCAGGGCCAGACGTTCGTCGTCGAGACGCTCGACCTGGCGGACGCCGTCGCGCTGGTCCACGCCGACGACCCCGACTGGACCACCCAGGCCCGGGAGACGACCGAGGTGGCGCTCGTGGCCGAGCAGCGGTCCGTCGCCTGGGGGCCGGTGCGGGTGTCGCTGGGGACCGTGGACGTGACGAGCCGGGTCACCTCGTTCCTGCGCCGTCAGGTCGTCACCGGGGACGTGCTCGGGGAGGAGCCGCTGGACCTGCCGGCGCGGACGCTGCGCACCACCGCGGTGTGGTGGACGCTGCCGCCGGGACTGCTCGAGCGCCACGGGGTGCCGCCGGCGGACGTGCCGGGTGCCGTGCACGCCGCCGAGCACGCCGCGATCGGGATGCTGCCGCTGTTCGCGACGTGCGACCGCTGGGACCTCGGCGGGGTCTCCACCGCGGTCCACCCCGACACGGGGCTGCCGACCGTCGTGGTGCACGACGCGCACCCGGGCGGCGCCGGCTTCGCCGAGCGGGGCTTCGACACCGCGGTGCGCTGGCTGACGGCCACGGCCGACGCGGTGGCTGCGTGCGAGTGCGAGACGGGCTGCCCGTCCTGCGTCCAGTCGCCGAAGTGCGGCAACGGCAACTCCCCCCTCGACAAGGCCGGCGCACTGCGGCTGCTGACCGCGACGCTGGCCGCCGCCCCGGACGTCGTCCGGCGGGCCGATCCGGCCCCGCAGGACTAGCCTCGAACGTGAAGACCGCCGACCCACCTGGGGGGCGGTCGGACCGTCGCCCGAGGAGCCGCCATGATCGTCCTTGCCGCCCTGCTGCTGGTCGCGGTCGCGGCCGTCGTCGTGTTCGTCGTCGTCGCCGGGACCGAGACGGTTCGGATGGAGTGGGAGGCGCTGAGCCTCGCCTGGGAGCCAACCGCGCTGGGGGTGTTCCTGCTCGGAGCACTGGCGATGCTGCTCCTCGGGCTGGCGCTGGTGTCGCTGCGCGCCGGCACCCGGCGCCGGACCGAGCAGCGCAGGGAGCTCAAGCGACTCCAGAAAGTGGAACGGAAGCGCACCGACCCGCAGCCCGAGCATGCCGCAACGGGCAAGGACACCCGACCCGCCCCCGTGGCGGACTCCGGGAGCCAGCGGGACACGTCCCGGCCGGTGGCACCCCGGGACCCCGGCCCGGGCGGCACCTCCCCTGGGGACGACGGCTCGTGGTACGACGAGCCGCGCCGGCAGGGCTGACGCAGGCTCCACTCGTCACCGCGCCGTCGGAGTCGCCTCACCCGGGCCGGCGCGAGCGGAGGCGCGTGCCGCGCCGGTGAGGCCCGCGAACGGCCCCGCCGACCCGGGACGCACGGCGACCTCGACGACCACCTCCTCGCCCTGCACCCAGCAGCCGGTGAGCCGGGCGCCGTTGACGGCGGTGACCCGGCCGGCGCGGACGCACGGGGAGCCGGGGACCCTCCCGGTCGCCACGTCCGCGCCCGCCAGGGCGGCCAGGTCCGCCGCCGCCTCGGCCCGGTGCCGCAGCACCACCGCCGCACCGACGGCCGAGACGGCGAGGACCGTCGCGGCGACGACCGCGACGAGCGCCAGGACCAGCACCGTGCCGCTCCCCGCGTCACGGCACGGGTCCCGGCTCACCGGGTGACCGCCGTCTGCTCCGCCGGCACGGACGCCGTCCCGGTCACCTCCAGCGACGGAGCACCGGGTAGCGCCAGCCGCACCCGGCCGGTGACCGTCACCCGGACCAGGTCCCCGTCCGCGCCGACCGCCACCGTGACCGGGCGGCCGGCGGCGCGCTCGCTGAGCGCGGCGACGGTGGTGGCCGGCTCTCCCCGCGCGACGGCGCGGGCACCGACCCGGGCCGCGTCGGTGACCCGGACCTGCTCGAGGGCCACCGTCCCCACGGAGAACAGCCCACCGAGGAGCGTGACGACGCCGAGCAGGGCCACGGCCAGCTCCGCCGTCACGCCACCACGCTGGTTCCCGGGACGCCGTTCGCGCGGTGGATGCACGTCGCCCGGGTACGGGGGCACGTCGTCACAGCGTGAGCGCACGCTGCACGATGCCGAGCAGCAGCTCGCGCACCTCGTCCCCCCGCAGGATGACGACGAGTAGCCCGGCGAAACCGCAAGCGGCCAGCGTCGCGATCGCGTACTCCGCCGTGGCCATCCCGGCGTCCCGGCCGGTCGTGTTTTGGTCGACCCCGGCTGTGGGCAGCTCGTCGTCCCACACCTCGTCGTCCTGGCACACGTCGTCCTCGCACACGTCGTCCTCGCACACGTCGTCCTGGCACACCTCGTCTTGCCACACCGTGCTCTGCATCAGTGCTCCTCTCCGCCGGCCACGCCGGCCACTGGGTGGAAACCGCTGCCGCCGAGCCTGCGCGGGCACCGCCGCCCGGGCCAGGGAGCACGCCGCGGCGGTGGACGACGCCTCACCAGGAGCGCCTGTGGAGGACCAGTGCCTGCGGCGGGACCAGGCGGGGAGCCACCGGGCCCTCACCCGCCGAGCGCGTCGGCGGCCAGGCCCAGCACGACCGGTACGACGCCCCACGCCGCGAAACCCGGCAGGGCGCACAGGCCGAGCGGCAGCACCACCCGGACGCCGAGCCGCTGGGCAGCGGCCTCAGCCGCCCGAGCCCGCCGGCGGCGCAGCTCCGCGGCCTCCTCGGTCAGCAGCTCCGCGGCCGGAGCCCCAGTCCGGGCCGACAACGTCAGGGCCCGGCGCAGCGGCGCCAGCCTCCCCGGCGTCCCGGCCCAGACCTCGTCCGTGCTCGCTCCCACCCGCATCCGCCCGGCGACCTCCCGCAGACGGTCACCGTCCCCGGGGGGCACGGCGGCAGCGACCACCTCGACGGCCTGCGCCGGCGGGAGCCCCGCCGACAGCGCCGCGGCCACGAGGTCGAGCACCGTCGCCGGGTCGCTCCCCGGCGGCTTCCGGACACGGCGCAGCCCGCCGTACCCGGCGCGCCCAGCCCGACCGGTCCGGGCTCCGGTCCTCGGAGGCGCCGCCCGCAGCCGCCGGCGGGCGAGGGCCCCACCGTCCGGTACCAGCAGCGTCGCCGCGAGGACGAGCAGCCCGGCTGCCAGCGCCGCGCCGCTCACCGGACGGCTCCGGTCGGTTCGGCGTCCCCTGCCCGGCGCGCGGCGGCGAGCAGCCTCGAGGTCCACCACCAGCCGGCCAGCGTGCAGCCGGCGCCCACGGCCGCGCTCACCCGCCCCGCTGCGGAGCCGAGCAGCACACCGACCGGGTCCACCCCGAGGAGCACGCCCAGGCCCAGGCCGGCGAACGGCAGCACGGTCAGCACCCTGGCTGTGGCCCGCGGTGCCGCCAGCGCCGCGGACCGGGCGTCCTCGGCGTCCGCCTCGGCGCGCAGCGACCGGGCGCACCGCTGCAGGACGTCCGCGGCGGGTGCGCCGGTCCGCCGGGACACCTGCCAGGTGGCGGCGAGGGTCCGCAGCGCGGTGGCAGCGCCGGGGTCGAGGCGGGGGTCGTCGGCGGCTGCGGTGAGCGCCACCGAGACGTCGTCGCCGTCCGCCGCTGCCCGGGCGGCGGCGACCAGCACGGGCCGCAGCCCGGCGGGTCGGGTGTCGTCGAGCAGAGCGGTCCACGCGGCTCCGGGGCCCAGCCCGGCCCGCAGCAGGACCGCCAGGTCACCGGCGACGACGGCGACGTCCAGCGGCCCGGCCCGTGCGCCGAGACCGCCGGGGAGGCGGCCCCGGGCCCACGCCGCGGCGTCCGCGCCGGCGGCCCGCACCCACCCGCGCGCCGGCGCGGCCCGGAGCGTCTGCCGGCGAAGCCGCTCGCTCGTCGACCCCGGAGCCACCACCACGGCGGCGAGGACGAGCAGGCCCGCCACGAGGCCAGCGCTCACGGCGGCCCCACACCGAGCCGACCGGCGAGCTCGTCCCAGCCCGGGCCGAGCACCGGGACACCGTCACCCGACGCCGCGGCGGGTGCGCGCAGGGCGGGCACCACCCGCAGCCCGTCGCCGTCCCGGCGGACCAGCCCGACCTCGACCAGCCGGCGCCGCCCGCCGGGGTCGCGGTGCAGGTGCAGGACGACGTCCAGCGCGGTGGCGGCCTGGGCGGCGAGCGCGCGGGGGTCCATCCCGGCCAGCGCCCCGAGCGCCTCGAGCCGGGCCGGCACGTCGGGCGCGGCGTTCGCGTGCACGGTCCCGCAGCCGCCCTCGTGGCCGGTGTTGAGCGCCGTCAGCAGCTCGCGCACCTCCGCGCCGCGGCACTCCCCGACGACGATCCGGTCCGGGCGCATCCGCAGCGCCTGGCGGACGAGGTCCTCCAGCCCGACGGCGCCTGCCCCCTCGACGTTGCCGTGCCGGGTCTCCAGCCGGACGACGTGCGGGTGGTCCGGGAGCAGCTCCCCGGAGTCCTCGACGAGCACGATCCGCTCGCCGGGAGCGACGAGCCCGAGCAGGGTGGACAGCACAGTGGTCTTGCCGGTGCCGGTGCCGCCGCTGACGAGGAACGACAACCGCCGCCGCACCAGCGCCTCGAGCACCGGCAGCCACGGCACCGGCACCGTCCCGGCGTCCGCGAGCGCACTCAGCGTGAACGCCCTGCGGCGGGGCACCCGCAGCGAGACCAGCGTGCCGGCCGGACTCACCGGGGGCAGCACCGCGTGCAGCCGGACGCCGTCCGGCAACCGGGCGTCGACGAACGGGCTGGCGGTGTCCAGCCGGCGCCCGGCGGCCGCCGCGAGCCGGGTGGCGAGCGAGCGGACGGCGGCCTCGTCCCCGAGCCGCAGGTCGACCCGGTGCAGGCCCTCCCCGCGGTCGACCCACACCTCCGCCGGGCCGTTGACCAGGACGTCGGTGACTCCGGGCTCGTCGAGGAGCCGCTGCAGGGGCCCCGCTCCCACCACCTCCGCGGTCACGGCGTCGACGGCCTCGAGCACCCCGCGGGCGCCCAGCAGCGGCTCCACCGCCCGCACCGAGTCCTCGACCGCTCTCGCGTCGACCGGACGGGCGGGCCCGTCGCCGGGGGTCGCCAGCCGGGCACGGACCTCCTCGAGCACGCCCGCGGGGACCGGGCCGCGTCGCCGGCTCACGCCGCCCGGGCCGGCGCGGCGTGGACGTCGGCCAGCAGCCGGCGGCACAAGCGGGCGAAGCCGCTGCGGGGCCGGTCCAGGGCAGGGACCCGGCCGTGGTCGGCGTCCGCGGCCAGCTGGGGCTCGTCGGGACCGAGCAGGGTGACCGGCACGCCGACCGCCTCGGCGACGACGTCCGCGGCCACCCCGGTCGGCGCCGGTCCGCGCACGACCAGCCGCACGTCCGGCACCCTGGCGCGCAACCGGGCGACGAGCAGGGCCGCCGCGGCCGCGGCCCGGACCTCGGCGGGGACGACCACGACGAGGACGTCGAGCCGCCAGAGCACTGCCGAGCGCAGCTCGTCGTCCGCGCGGGGCAGGTCCACCACGACGAGGTCGGCGCCCCGGCGGGCGGCGTCGAGCACGGCCTCGACCGCCTCGATGCCGACTCGGGTCCGGCCCGGGTCCCGGCCGAAGGACAGCAGACGGAGGCCGGCCACCGCCGGCAGCCCGTCCCGCAGCACCGAGGCACGCAGTGCGCCGCGGACGCCGTGCAGGTCCTCCCACCGCAGGCCGGGCTCCTCCTCGGCCCCCAGCAGCAGGTCCAGGCCCCCGCCGTCCGGGTCGGCGTCCACGAGCAGGACGTCCCGGCCGCTGGCGGCGGCGGTCGCGGCCAGCCCGGCCGCGAGGGTGGAGGCGCCCGCGCCGCCCCGGCCCCCGACGACCCCGACGACCCGTCCCGCCGGCCGGTCGCCGTCCGCTGCCGCGGCGAGCCGCTCCAGCAGCCACGCCTCGTCGGCCGGCAGCCGCACGACCGCCTCCGCCGCCACCTCGACGGCTCGGCGCCAGACGCTCTCGCCGGCGCCGTCGTCGACGAGCAGCGTGCCCGTCCGGCGGACCGGCACGCCCGCCGCGGCGGCCTCCTCGTCCAGCAGCACGAGCGGCACGTCCCGCCACCGGGAGCCGGCCGACTCGACGTCCCGGACCCGGTGCGCCGTCAGCCCCACCGCGCCGACGAGCCGCTCGACGCGCTCGGCGAGGTCGTCCCGGCCGGTCACGACGAGGACGCTGGTCGCTGCACTGGTCGGCATGGCGGCACCCTGGCCCGGACCGTCGCCCGGTGCGGCACGCCGGTGCCGCACGTGTGGACGACGACGGGCGGGGACGTTCCTGTGGAGGACCAGCCGACCCGTCCGCCCGCTGCAGCCGTTCGCCCGCGCCGGACGCCGGGAGCCTGCGGGCCGCAAGTGCCGGACGGTACTTCCCAAGCCCGGCGGACAGGAGTAGGAAGGACCCGGTGGCCCTCACCGGGCCAGTCCGCCGCGGGGGAGGCGGCCCTGGGCCGAGAGGACCGCACGGCAGGCAGGTACCCACGCGCGGCCAGTCCTCGTAGGGACTCGTCAGCGCCGGGCTCGTCCCGGCCGGCGACACGCCAAGCGCACGCCTGGTAGCCGGCCCGCCGTGCAGGCGACGGCGTCCCGTCCGACGGGGCGCCGTCGTCCGTCGTCCGGGTCTCGCGTCAGCCGGTGTCGTTCCGCCACGTCCGGGCCGCCCAGCGAGAACAGCCGAGCGTGTAGCTCCACGTCGCCACTGCCACACCCGACGCCAGCACCGCCGGCACGATGTGCGGCTCGAGGTTGCCGGGAGAGCCCGACAGGGGCACCCAGTGGGCGAGGTCCGGCCTCCAGTGCTGGAGGACCATCGTTGCGACGTAGCAGCCCAACGCGACCAGAGGACCGACGACTCTGCCGCCCATCGCCGTGGCCACCAGCGCCACGGACGTCAGGGTCACGACGTTCCAGACGATGTCCCACCACCGTGTCTGGCTGGGCAGCACGACGACGTGGGCGAGCCACGGAAGCAGGCCGGGAAGCACCAGGGCTGTCACCGCCGCAACGCCAGCCCGGGCATGGAGTGCCGGCCGGCCGCCCGTCTCCCAGGAACGCATCCGAGGGGCCAACGCACCGGCCCCCACCGCGGCCACGGTGACGGGCACCGCTTCCCACACCGGGACGTATCGCGGCACCTTCCCCCCGATGAACGCCAGCTCGAGCACGGTGAGGCCGGTGGTGAGGACGACGAGGAGCCCGGCCGCCCAGGCCAGGACGAACACGGTGGTGGCGCGGGAGGCCCAGTACAAGGACCAGGAGCGGGCGGTCACGGGAGCATGCTGCTGCTGGCGCGGCAGTCCTGCAGCGCTTCGGAGTGTCGGGCGAGGAAGGCCTGCACGGCTGGTGGCGACGCTCGATCCAGGCGGTCCGCGACGGCCATGGCGTCGGGCGCGTTGGACACCGGAGATCCAACACCGGCCTGTCGCGCCATCCACACGGCAACACCGCCTGACACGGCGGATGCGTCCAGCTGCGCTGGATCCGTGAGCACACCGGACGCCGACGTGAAGGGGCACGCCGCGGCTCCGGACAGCTGCCACGCCATGTCCTGGATCGCCGCTCGACGCCATCCAGCGCCGTCCTGCAGCTGCAAGGACACCGTGACGGTTCCCGAGCCGGATTCATCCCACAGCGCGGCGTCGACCACCTGACGAGGCGGCCGGGCGTTCCCCGTGACGGTCATGAGGTCCGCGACGGCCTGCGTCAGCGGGCCGAGCACCGGGGCGCGAGCAGCGTGGACGCACACCTCCACGCCGTCCGTCCGCGCGCAGGTCCGGGGTGGGTGGCCCTCGCGGAGCACGGGCGGCGGGGCAGACGACGACAGGACGGCAAGCACCACCGGCACGGCCAGGAGCGCGACACCCTGGACGAAAGACGCCCCCGGCGAGAAGCCTCTGCCGCGCAGCCACAGGCCGGATGCGAGCGCGAGACTCAGCGCAACGCTGAGGAAGAAGAGGACACGGACAACAGCGACGACAGGGTTTTCGTCCTGGCCGGCGACGACGTCGAAGGTCCACACCGGCGCGACCACGGCTCCGAGGCTGTCAGCGGCCAGCCCGGGGAGCATGGACAGGATGAGAGCCACCGCCGAGGCGCCCGTCGAGGGCACCACGATCCCCACGGCGTAGCCGAGGCACGCGTACGCGGCCAGTGCTACCGCGGCGCCGAGAATGACCAAGAGGTTCGGCGTGCCGGCCTGCGCGTCACGTGCGGTGATCGCCAGTGACGGCAGCATGCCGAGGGCCCAGCCACTGAGAGCACCGGCGACCAGGACACGCAGCTGCCGGTGCACCACGGGCGGCCCGGATCGGACGGACGACGCCGGGCACATGATGCTTCGGGCACCGGAGAACCGCGAGGAGCACCAAGCGGCCCACACGGCCGCCCACGGACCCGCGAGCATCAGCGCCTGTCGCGAGTCTGCGGAGACAGCGACCCAGTCGGCGTAGGGCCAGGTCAGGTGACCCACCGTCCGCGCGAACGTCAGTACCGCCACCCCGGCGGCCAGGAGGAGGACCAGGCCACGCGGGACTGGGACCAGAAGTCTGCGAGTCATGCCGGTGGAGCAGTCTGCTCGGCGAGGAGCCACACGTAGGCCGCCTCGGTCGGGCTTGCACTCGACCTGCCCTGCGGCACGAGGGCTCTCATCGCAGCAAGAGCACCGTCGAACCTCACGACCCCGTCGGTGAGAACGCAGACCCGCTCACACACCCTGTCGATGTCGTCGAGCAGGTGCGTGGACAGGACCACGGTCCGGCCGGCGGCCACGTCTCGGACGTGCGCCAGGAACCGCACCCGCTGCTCCGGGTCCAGACCCGACGTCGGCTCGTCGAGCAGGAGCACCCGGGGGTCGTGCGCGAGCACCGCCGCCAGCCCCAGTCGTTGACGCTGTCCCCCCGAGAGGCGGCGGACGCGGTCGCGGGCACGGTCGCTCAGGCCGACCACGGCCAGCACACGCTGTGCCGCTGCGTCGATGCCGCGGTCATCGACCCCGTTGCACCATGCCGCGTAGCTGACGGTGTCGTGCACGGTCATCCCGCCGGCCAGGTCGAAGCGCTGCGGAAGCCAGCCGATCAGTCCTCTGGCGTGCAGGCGACCCGTCGGTGACGCCAGATCGTGCCCGGCGACGCTCACCACTCCCGACGACGGCCTCAGCACGGACGCAAGGACGGACAGCAGCGTCGTCTTCCCAGCCCCGTTGGGTCCGAGCAGCCCGGTGATGCCGGGCCGGAACCGAACCGTGACACCACGCAGCACGTCGGTTCTTCGGTATCTGACGGTGACGTCGGCTGCGTCAACGGTCAAGCGAACCTCACCACGCGCCGAGGCTGGCACCGTCGATGGTCCCCGTCAATGGTGCCCGTGGCAGGCGCCGGGCCTACCGCGGCAGCCGGCCCGCCAGGACGGCGTCAGCGACGACCGTGCCCTCGCCGGCGCCGGCGACGACGGCCCAGGCGCAGTGCCGGATCCAGGCCGCCACCCCCTCGCGGGTGCCGGAGGCGTACCCGGCGGCGGCCGCGACGTAGCCGTTCGCGTCCGACAGGTGCGCCGCCTCCGGCACCGCCACTCCCATCGGGTCCAGGCCGCGGCCGACGACGACCGCGTGCTGGACTGCGCGGGCGACGACACCGTTGGCGGTGGTGAACGGCCGCAGGGTCAGCACCTCCGCGTGGGCGACGGCGGCCACGACCAGCGCAGGAGCCTCCGTCGGCGCCGACAGCAGGTCCCGCAGCCCGTCGAGCCGGCTCGCCAGCGCGGCGGCCCCGGGCACGCCGGTCTCCGCCGGGACGTCACGGGGCCGCTCACCCGCGCCGCGGGGCCGCCCGAGCTGGTCGTCGGGCACGAGCCCCGCGGCGGCCGCCAGGTGCAGCCGGGCCAGCGCCTGCCAGGGGGCGCCGGTCAGGCCCCGGCCTCCGTCAGCGGCCAGCCGCTCGGTCTCGGCGTGCGCCCGCAACGCCCCCCGGACGACGACCCCGGCTGGGTCGTCGGGGAGCTCGCGGGCACCGCGAGCGGCGTCCCGAACCAGCTCGAGCGGCAGCCGCCCACCGTCCAGGGCCGCCGAGCAGCGGGCCGTCCGGACGCCGGCCTCCACCCGGCACTCGGCGGCGCGGCGGCGCATCGCCGGGTGCCAGCGGAGCCGCTCGCAGGCCTCGCGGGCCTCCGCCACCGCGTCGGCGACCCCGGGCAGGCCGGCGAGGGCGGCCAGCGGGTCGGACATGCCGCCACAGTAGGCGGGCCCCTCGGAGGGCCCCGTGGCACCCGGCGTCCCAGTAGGTTCCCCCCGTGACCGGGACGCAGGCGGTCCTCGTCGGCGCCGTGCTGGTCGCCGTCGGTGTCCTGCTGTGGGTGCGCACCGTGCGCCGGCGCGGCGACCTGGGCAGCGACGCCGACCGGGCCACGTTCGCGACCTTGCACACCGCCTCCCTGGCCGCGCCGCACCTGCGCGACGGTCTCACCCCTACGGGGGCCGAGCGCGCCGTCCGGCACCTGCGCGCGCTGCTCGGCACCCCGGCGGTCGCCCTCACCGACGCGACGAGCACGCTCGCCTGGGACGGCGCGGGGGCCCACCACGCCCCGGACGCCGCCCGGCACGCCCAGGAGGTCCTGGGCCGTGGGCGCACCCTGGTGCTCGGCCCCGGGGACGTCGCGTGCCCGGACCCGTCCTGCCCGGTGCAGCACGCGGTGATCGCCCCGCTGGTGGCCGACGACCGGGTGGTGGGGGCGCTGGCCGCTTACGGGAGACAGGCCTCCGCCGGTCTCCTGCGGGCCACCGACGAGGTCGCCCAGTGGGTCAGCGCGAACCTCGAGCTGGCCGAGCTGGACAGGTCCCGCACCCGGCTCATCGAGGCCGAGCTGCGGGCCCTGCGCGCCCAGATCAGCCCGCACTTCGTCTACAACTCCCTCGCCGCCATCGCCTCGTTCGTGCGCACCGACGCCGACCGGGCCCGCGAGCTGCTGCTGGAGTTCGCCGACTTCACCCGCTACGCCTTCCGCCGCGGCGGGGAGTTCACCACGCTGGCCGACGAGCTGCGCAACGTCGAGCGGTACCTGGTCCTGGAGCAGGCCCGGTTCGGCGACCGGCTCCACGTCCGCCTGGTCGTCGCCCCCGAGGTGCTGCCGGTCGCGATCCCGTTCCTGACCGTCCAACCGCTGGTGGAGAATGCCGTCCGGCACGGCCTGGAGGACAAGCCCGGCCCGGGGAACGTCACCATCGTCGCCGAGGACGCCGGCGCGGAGGCCGTGATCTCGGTCGAGGACGACGGCGTGGGCACCGACCCCGAGCTGGTCCGCCGGGTGCTGGCCGGGGAGTCCGGCGCGGACTCCGTGGGGCTGGGCAACGTCGACGCGCGGCTGCGGCAGGTGTTCGGCGACGACCACGGCCTCGTCGTGGAGACCGCCCCGGACGCCGGGACGAAGGTGTCGTTCCGGGTCCCCAAGTACGCGCCCGGCGTCCGGGCCGGCTGAGCCCCTCGACGTCCGGCCACCGTCGACTACCCTCCCCGGTGTGAGCGAGGGCACATCGCTGCGCGCACTCGTCGTCGACGACGAGCTGCCCGCGCTGTCCGAGCTGACGTACCTGCTCGACCGGGACCCGCGGGTCGCCGAGGTGACGACGGCCTCCAGCGCCACCGAGGCGCTCAAGGCGCTGGAGACCCGCACGGTCGACGTCGTCTTCTCCGACATCAAGATGCCCGGGCTCGACGGCCTGGACCTGGCCCGGGTGCTGGCCCGCTTCGCCCGCCGGCCGCAGGTCGTCTTCGTCACCGCCTACGACGAGCACGCCGTCGACGCGTTCGAGGTACGCGCCGTCGACTACGTGATGAAACCGGTGCGAGCGGAGCGGCTCGCCGAGGCGGTGCGCCGCGTCGTCGACGCCGGCACGCCCGAGCCCGCCGGTGCGGCCGCCGCCGACGAGACCATCCCAGTCGAGCTCGGCGGCGTGACCCGCTTCGTCCAGCGCTCGCAGGTCCGCTACGTCGAGGCGCAGGGGGACTACGCCCGGCTGCACACCGAGGACGGCAGCCACCTCATCCGCGTGCCGCTCAGCACGCTCGAGGAGCGGTGGGGCGAGGCAGGTTTCGTCCGGATCCACCGCTCGACGCTCGTCTCGCTCGACCACGTCGACGAGGTGCGCACCGACGGCGGGCGGTGCACGGTGCGCCTCGGCGGCACCGAGCTACAGGTCAGTCGCCGGCACACCCGCGACCTGCGGGCACGGCTGGCGCGGCCCAGCAGCCTCGCCCGGGACCGGTGAACGACCAGCGGCGGGTGCGGGTGACGAGCCCGCGGATGCGCGCCGCCCGGCGCCCGCCGACGCGGTCCGTCGCCCGGGACATCGACGAGCAGACCAGCGTCGGCGAGGTGTTCATGCGCTCGCTGGTGCGGACCCAGCGACGGCTGGCGCTGGCCACCCTCGCCGCGTTCGCGCTGACCGTCGGCGCCCTGCCGCTGCTGTTCGCCGTCGCCCCGGCCCTGCGCACGGCGCAGGTTCTCGGCGTCCCCGTCCCCTGGCTGCTGCTCGGCCTGCTCGTCTACCCGTTCGTCGCCGTCGTCGCGTGGGCGTACGTGCGGGCCGCCGAGCGCGCGGAGCGCGACTTCACCGACCTCGTGGACCGCCGGTGACCGACCAGGTGCTCTCCCCGACCGCCGGCGTCCTGGCCGTGGTGGTCGTCACCGTCGTGACGGTCGGGATCGGCGCGGTCGGGTTACGGGTGTCCCGGACGACGAGCGACTTCTACGTGGCCAGCCGGATGGTCTCGCCGCGCTGGAACGCCTCCGCGATCAGCGGGGAGTACCTGTCGGCGGCGAGCTTTCTGGGGGTCGCCGGTCTCGTCCTCGCCGGCGGCGTCGACATGCTGTGGTTCCCCGTCGGGTACACCGCGGGCTACCTCGTGCTGCTCGTCCTCGTCGCCGCGCCGCTGCGCCGCTCCGGGGCGTACACGCTGCCGGACTTCGCCGAGCAGCGCCTGGAGTCCCGCGCCGTCCGGCGGATCTCCTCGGTCCTCGTCGTCGGCATCGGCGTGCTCTACCTGCTGCCGCAGCTGCAGGGCGCCGGGCTGGCGCTGCGGACCGTCACCGGCGCACCCGCCTGGGTCGGCGCCGCCCTCGTCGCCGCCACCGTCGTGCTCAACGTGCTCGCCGGCGGGATGCGCTCGATCACCCTGGTGCAGGCGTTCCAGTACTGGCTCAAGCTCACCGCGCTGGCCGTGCCGCTCGTCCTGCTGCTGCTGGCCTGGCGTGGCGACGGCGCGCCCACACCGATGGGCGCCGAGCTGCCGGTGGCCCGGGAGACGACGACGGTGACCCTCCCGTCGGGGACCGAGATCCGCGCCGACCAGGCGACCACCGTCCTCGTCGACGGGGACCGGACCGCCCTGGCGGCCGGGGACAGCCTGTCCCTGGACGCCGGGACGACGGTCACCGTCCCGGCCGGGGAGGTCGTCCCGCACGCGGAGCGGCTGACGGCGACCACCGGGGACGAGTGGGCCCTGCCTCTGGTGGGTTCCGGGCGCGAGCACCCGCTGTACGCGACGTACTCGCTGCTGCTGGCCCTGTTCCTCGGCACGATGGGGCTGCCGCACGTGCTCGTCCGCTTCTACACCAACCGGGACGGGGTCGCCGCCCGGCGCACCACCCTCGTCGTGATCGGCCTGCTCGGGGTCTTCTACCTGTTCCCCCCGCTGTACGGGGCGCTCGGGCGCCTCTACGCCACCGACCTGCTGCTCACCGGCCGCACGGACGCCGTGGTCCTCACCCTGCCCGGGCGACTGCTGCCGGACCCGTGGGCGGACCTCGTCGGCGCCCTCGTCGTCGCCGGGGCGTTCGCGGCGTTCCTGTCCACGTCCTCCGGACTCGTCGTCTCGGTCGCCGGGGTGCTCAGCCAGGACCTGCTGCCGGCCGAGTCCTCGCTGAGCGGGCACCGCTTCCGGACGTCGTCGGTACGACTGTTCAGGATCGCCGCCGTGCTGGCCGTCGTCGTCCCGTTCACGCTGTCCCTGCTGTCCTACCGGGTCGGCCTGGCGGACACCGTCGGGCTCGCCTTCGCGCTGGCCGCCTCCACGTTCTGCCCCCTGCTCGTGCTGGGTATCTGGTGGCGCGGGCTCACCGCGACCGGCGCGGTCGCCGGGCTGCTCACCGGCGGGACGCTCGCCGGGGCGGCGGTCACCACCACCATGCTCCGCGGCCCGCTCGACGGCTGGGCCGGCGCCCTGCTGGCCCAGCCGGCGGCGTGGACCGTCCCCGCCGCGTTCGCCGTCATGGTCGTCGTCTCGGTGGCGACCAGCTCGCGGGTGCCGCCGCACGTCGGCCGCACGATGGTCGCCCTGCACGCCCCGGAACGCCGGGTGACACGTGACCGGGTGACCGGGTGACCGGGTGACCGCCCAGCGACGCACCGGCGCCGCTCGCCGTCCACCACTGTCCGGCCGGCCGATCCGTGACTAGCCTCACGAGTCACGATCGAGCGACGCGACGCGACGGAGGATGCGATGACCCAGCAGACCGGCCTGGAGAACCTCTTGCAGGAGAACCGCCGCTTCCCGCCCAGCGAGGAGTTCGCCGCGCAGGCCGTCGCCGGCCCCGACCTCTACGAGGCCGCCGCGGCTGACCGACTGGGGTTCTGGGCCGACCAGGCCCGCTCGCTGCTGACGTGGAGCCAGGACTTCGGCCAGACCCTCGACTGGAGCCAGGCCCCGTTCGCGAAGTGGTTCGTCGGCGGCCGGCTCAACGCCGCCTACAACTGCGTCGACCGGCACGTGGAGGCGGGCCTGGGTGACCGGGTCGCGCTGCACTTCGAGGGCGAGCCGGGCGACACCCGCGACCTCACCTACGCCGACCTGCAGCGGGAGGTGTCCCGGGCCGCGAACGCGCTGACGGACCTCGGTGTGCGCACCGGCGACCGGGTCGCGATCTACATGCCGATGATCCCGGAGACCGCGGTCGCCATGCTCGCCTGCGCCCGGATCGGCGCCCCGCACTCGGTCGTGTTCGGCGGGTTCTCCGCCGACGCCCTGCGCAGCCGGATCGAGGACGCCGAGGCGCGCGTCGTCATCACCGCGGACGGCGGCTACCGGCGCGGCAAGCCGTCCGCGCTCAAGCCCGCCGTGGACGCGGCCCTGGCCAAGGGGGCCGACAGCGTCGAGCACGTGCTCGTCGTCCGGCGCACGGGGCAGGAGGTGGACTGGACCGAGGGCCGCGACGTCTGGTGGCACGACGCCCTGGCCGCGGCCTCCGAGACCCACGATCCCGTGGACGTCGACAGCGAGCACCCGCTGTTCATCCTCTACACCTCGGGCACCACCGGGAAGCCCAAGGGCATCCTGCACACCACCGGTGGGTACCTCACCCACGTCGCCTACACCCACCGGGTCGTCTTCGACCTCAAACCGGAGCGGGACGTCTACTGGTGCACCGCCGACGTCGGCTGGGTGACCGGGCACAGCTACATCGTCTACGGGCCGATGGCCAACGGGGCCACCCAGGTCATGTACGAGGGGACGCCGGACACCCCTCACCAGGGCCGGTTCTGGGAGATCGTCCAGAGGTACGGCGTGAGCATCCTGTACACCGCCCCCACCCTGATCCGGACGATGATGAAGTGGGGGGAGCAGGTCCCGGCCCAGTACGACCTCTCGTCGCTGCGGCTGCTCGGCAGCGTCGGCGAGCCGATCAACCCGGAGGCCTGGATCTGGTACCGCCGGGTCATCGGCGGCGACCGGACCCCGGTCGTCGACACGTGGTGGCAGACCGAGACCGGCGGGATCATGATCAGCCCGCTGCCGGGGGTGACCGCGGCCAAGCCCGGCTCCGCACAGGTGCCCCTGCCGGGCGTCAGCGCCGACGTGGTGGACGACACCGGCCGGCCGGTGCCCCCGGGCGGCGGCGGCTACCTCGTCCTCACCGAGCCCTGGCCCGGCATGCTCCGCGGCATCTGGGGCGACCCGGAGCGGTACAAGGAGACGTACTGGTCGCGGTTCGAGAACATGTACTTCGCCGGGGACGGCGCGAAGAAGGACGAGGACGGCGACATCTGGCTGCTCGGCCGGGTGGACGACGTCATGAACGTCTCCGGCCACCGGCTGTCGACCACCGAGATCGAGTCCGCGCTGGTGTCGCACCCCAAGGTCGCCGAGGCCGCCGTCGTCGGCGCGTCCGACGAGACGACCGGCCAGGCCGTCTGCGCGTTCGTCATCCTGCGGGGCTCGGCCGGGGACGGCGGCGAGGACATCGTCGAGGAGCTGCGCCAGCACGTCGCGCAGGAGATCGGGGCGATCGCCAAGCCCCGTCAGATCATGGTGGTCTCCGAGCTGCCGAAGACCCGCTCGGGGAAGATCATGCGCCGGCTGCTCCGGGACGTCGCCGAGCACCGCGAGGTCGGGGACGTCACGACGCTCGCGGACTCCACGGTGATGGACCTCATCGCCAAGGGCATGTCGACTCCGGGCGCGACCGCGCAGGAGTAGGCCGCGCCCACCCGCCTGGCGTCGGACACCGCGGGCCGCCCTCACCGCGCGTCGGTAGGGTGGCCCGCGGTGTGCCGGGAAGACTGGTCGGCGTCCCGTTGAGCCCTGCCCGCCGAGCCGGACCGAAGGGAGCCGCGTGCTCGCCGTCCTCCTCCTGCACGCCGCGCTGGCGGCGGCCACTCCCGCGCTGTCCCGCCGACTGGGGCCCAAGGTGTTCCTGCTCGCCGCGCTCGCGCCGCTCGCGGGGGTCGTCCTGCTCGTCACCGCCGCGCCGCAGGTCCTCGCCGGAGAGGCGCTGCGCACCGTCGTCCCGTGGATCCCCGGGCTGGACCTGTGGGTGGCTCTCCGGCTGGACGCGTTGGCGCTGCTCATGCTCGTGCTGGTCAGCGGCGTCGGCTTCGCGATCTTCGTCTACACCGCCTGGTACGCCGCGGACGACGCCAAGCTGGCCCGGATGGTGTGGATGCTCACCGCGTTCGCCGGCGCGATGTTCGGTCTGGTCCTCGCCGACGACGTCATCCTGCTGTACGTCTTCTGGGAGCTGACCACGGTCACCTCCTACCTGCTCGTCGGCCTGGACGACGAGGAGGAGACCTCGCGCCGGTCGGCGCAGCAGGCGCTGCTCGTCACCGTGCTGGGCGGGCTCAGCATGCTGCTCGGGCTGATCGCGCTGGCGCAGGCGGCGGGGACCTCCCGGATCTCGGAGATCCTCGCCGACCCGCCGTCCGGAGGCGTCGTCCCGGTCGCCCTGCTGCTCGTCCTGCTCGGCGCGGTGACGAAGTCGGCGCAGGTGCCGTTCCACCCGTGGCTGCCGGCCGCGATGGCCGCGCCCACACCGGTCAGCGCGTACCTGCACGCGGCGGCGATGGTCAAGGCCGGGATCTACCTCGTCGCCCGCTTCTCCCCGGCGTTCACCGACGTCGGCTGGTGGCGGCCGCTGCTGGTCACCGTCGGCGTGGCCACCATGGTCGTCGGCGGGTGGCGGGCCCTGCGCCAGCACGACCTCAAGCGGCTGCTCGCCTTCTCCACGGTCAGCCAGCTCGGGTTCCTCATGGCGGTTGCCGCCTGGGGCACGCCGGAGGCAGCGGTCGCGCTCGCCGTCCTGCTGCTGGCCCACGGCTTCGCCAAGTCGGCGCTGTTCCTCACCGTGGGTGCCGTCGACCACGCCGCGCACAGCCGCGACCTGCGCCGGCTCAGCGGTCTGCGCCGCAAGATGCCGGTGCTGGCGACCGCTGCCGCCGTCGCCGCCCTGTCGATGGGCGGGGTGCCGCTGCTGCTGGGGTTCGTCGCCAAGGAGGCCGTGCTCGCCGCTGTGCTGGGCACCGAAGGGGTGTTCCCCGCAGCCGCGGCAGCGGGACTGGTCGTCGGCAGCGCGCTGACCCTCGCCTACTCGCTGCGGTTCTGGTGGGGCGCCTTCGGTGACAAGGACCTGCCCGACCAGGACCCGGACGCCGCCCCGGCGTCCGGCACCGTCGACCCGGACGCCGTCCACGGGCCCGGGACCGGCCTGGTCGCCCCGGTGGTCGCGCTGTCCGCCGTCAGCGTCCTGCTCGGCGTCGTGCCCTCGCTCGCCGACGACCTCGCGTCCGGGGTGTCCGCCGCCTACCCCGGCGCCGAGCCGGCCCACCTCGCCCTGTGGCACGGGATCAACCTCGAGCTCGTCCTGTCGCTCACCGCGCTGGCCGCCGGTGCCGCCCTGTTCGCCGTGCGTGCGGGGTTCGCCGGCGCGCAGGAGCGGTTCGCCCGAGCGGTACCCGCGGCGCTGGACGCGGACCGTGGCTACGCCGGCACCGTCCGCGTCGTCGACCGGCTCGCCGACGACGTCACCGGCCGGACCCAGAGCGGCTCCCTGCCGGTCTACCTCGGCGTGATCGCGACCACGGCCGCGGTGCTGCCAGGGGCGGCGCTGCTGTGGTACGGCGTCGACCTGTCCGGCACCGTGCTCGTCGACACCCCCCTGCAGCTCGGCGTCGGCGCGCTCGTCGCCGCCGCGGCAGTGGGGGCCGCGCGCGCTCGCGGACGGCTCACCGCGGTGCTGCTGCTCGGTGCGGTCGGGTACGGCGTCGCGCTGCTCTACGTCCTGCAGGGTGGCCCCGACCTGGCTCTGACGCAGTTCCTCGTCGAGACCCTGTCCCTCGTCGTCTTCCTGCTGGTCCTGCGGCTGCTGCCGCGGCGGTTCCCGCCGTCGGTGCACCGGCGGGCGCAGGTGGTGCGGGCGGCGGTCGCCACTGCCGTCGGAGTGTTCGTCACCGTCGCCACGCTGGCCGCGACGAGCGTGCGGACCAGGCCAGGGGTCAGCGAGGAGCTGCTGGCCCGCTCAGCCCCGGAGGCCGCCGGCAAGAACGTCGTCAACGTCATCCTCGTGGACTTCCGCGGGCTCGACACCCTCGGGGAGGTCACCGTCGTGCTCACCGCGGCGCTGGGGATCGCCGCCCTCGTCCTCACCGCCCGCCCGCCCCGCCCGGCGCGCCCTGAGCCGAACGACGAGCCCGACCCGGCGGAGGTGCCCCGGTGACCCCGCCCCGCCCCGCCGGGGCACAGGGCCCGCAGCGCTCGGTCGTCCTCGAGTCGAGCGTCCGGCTGGTGTTCCACGCCATCCTCGCCACGAGCCTGTTCTTCCTCGTCTCCGGCCACAACTCCCCCGGCGGCGGGTTCATCGGCGGCCTGGTCGCGGGGTCCGCCTTCGTGCTGCGCTACCTCGCCGGCGGCCAGCAGCGCGAGGGGTCGCTGCGGTTCCGGCCAGAGAAGGTGCTCGGGCTGGGGCTGCTCGTCGCCTCGCTGGCCGCCGTCGTGCCCTGGTTCAGCGGCGGCCAGGTGCTCGAGAGCGGCTACACCTACCTGACGATCCCGGTCCTGGGGAGGCTGCCGCTGACGTCCGTCCTGGTCTTCGACACCGGGGTGTTCCTCATCGTCGTGGGGATCGTGCTGACCGTCCTGTCCACGCTCGGGTCGCAGGCGACGTCCGCGCTGGGCCGCATCGAGCAGAGCGAGCAGGCCGGCACCGAGCAGAGCGAGCAGGCCGGCACCGAGCAGAGCGAGCAGGCCGAGGGGCAGGTGCGCCCGTGACACCGCTGCTGACCGCCGTCCCACCCCCGGAGAGCGTCGTGCTCGCACCGACCGGCGGGAGCCTGGTCATGGCGCTGGTCGTCGGCGTCCTGTTCGGAGCCGGCACGTTCCTGCTCCTGCAGCGGGCCCTGACCCGGGTGCTCATCGGCCTGACGATGATCACGCACGGGGGGAACCTGCTGCTGCTCGTCGCGGGCGGTCGCGCCGGCGAGCCGCCCTTCGTCGCCGCGGACGGGTCGCTGCCCGAGGGCGTGGCCGACCCGCTGCCCCAGGCGTTCGCGCTGACCGCCATCGTGATCTCCTTCGCCGTCAGCGCCCTGCTGCTGGCACTGGCCTACCGCAGCTTCGTCCTGACCCGGGACGACGCCGTCCAGGACGACGTGGAGGACCGCAGGATCGCCCGGCTGGCGGAGCACCCGTGACCGGCGTCCTGCTCGAGCTGGCCCGCGCCGTCCCCCCCGGCGTGGCCGTCGCCCTGCCCGTCCTCGGTCCGGTCCTGGCCGCCGCCGTCGCACTGCTGCTCGGCGGTGCCTCTCGCACCCAGCGCGTGCTGACGGTCGGCACGCTCGTCGTCGTCACCGTGGACGCGCTCCTGCTGCTGGTCCGGGTGGACGCCGACGGACCTCTCGCCGTCCAGGCCGGCGGCTGGCCGGCCCCGTTCGGCATCACCCTCGTCGCGGACCGGCTGTCCGCCCTGCTGCTGCTCGTCTCCGGCGTCGTCCTGCTGCTCGTCCTGCTCTACGCCCTGGGCCAGGGCATCGCGGACGCCGCCACCGGCCCGGGCACCCGCCGGGTCCGGTACGTGTTCCACCCCGCCTACCTGGTCCTGGCCGCCGGGGTGTCGTTCGCGTTCGTCACCGGCGACCTGTTCAACCTGTTCGTGGCGTTCGAGGTGATGCTCACCGCCTCGTACGTCCTCATCACGCTGCAGGCGGGTCCGCGTGCGGTGCGCTCCGCGATGACGTACATCGTGGTGTCCCTGCTCGCCTCCGGCCTGTTCGTCGCCGCCGTGGGGCTCGTGTACGCGGCCACCGGAACCGTGAACTTCGCCGACCTGCACGGCGCGCTCGCCGAGGTGCCGCAGGGAGTCCGGGTCGCCCTGGCCCTGCTGCTCGTCGTCGTCTTCGGAATCAAGGCCGCGCTCTTCCCGCTGTACTTCTGGCTGCCGGACTCCTACCCGGTGGCCCCGGCCCCGGTGACGGCCGTGTTCGCCGGGCTGCTGACGAAGGTCGGCGTCTACGCCATCATCCGCACCCAGGTGCTGCTGTTCCCGGACGACACCGCGGTGACCGGCCCCGTCCTGCTCGTGATGGCGGGTGCCACCCTGGTCTTCGGCATCTTCGGTGCCATCGCCCAGAACGAGATCAAGCGGGTGCTGTCGTTCACCATCGTCAGCCACATCGGCTTCATGATCATGGGGTTGGGGCTGTTCACGCTGGCCGGCATCGCCGGCGCGATCTTCTACGTCGTCCACCACATCGTCATCCAGACGACCCTGTTCGCCGTCGAGGGCCTGGTGGAACGCCGGACCGGCACGAGCCGGCTCAACCGGATCAGCGGCCTGGCGCACACCTCCCCGCTGCTGGCCGGGCTGTTCGCGCTGCCCGCCCTGTCCCTGGCCGGGTTCCCGCCGTTCTCCGGGTTCGTCGGCAAGGTGGCCCTCATCGAGGCCGGCGCCGCTGCCGGCTCCTGGGTCATCGTCGCCGTGGCCGTCGGCGTCAGCCTGCTCACCGTCTACGCGATGGCGGTCGTGTGGGGGTCGGCGTTCTGGGGCCGCCCGAACCGTCCACGACGGGACCTGGACGCCGAGGACGCGATCCAGGTCGGGGTCCGCACCGTCCCGGCGCTGATGACCTGGTCCACCGCCGCGGTGGTGGCGGTCGGGCTGGCCATCCCGGTCGTCGGAGGCCCGCTCTACGAGCTGTGCTCCCGGGCGGCGCAGGACCTGCTGGCCGCCACCCCGTACGTCACCGCGGTCCTGGGGGGCTGACTCGTGCTGCGCCGACTGCCGACCGTCGCCTGGATCACCGTGGTCTGGGTCGCCCTGTGGGGTGACCTGTCGTGGGGCAACCTCGTAGGGGGCCTGCTCACCGGCGTGGTGGTCGTGCTCGTCGCCCCGCTGCCCGCGGAGCGGGCCGGCTACCGGCCCGCGCCGTGGCCGGCCCTGGTGTACCTGCTGAGGTTCCTGCGCGACCTCGTCGTCGCCACCGCGGAGGTGGCCCGCCAGGTGTTCTGGCCGCTGGACCGGCTACGGCCCGCCGTCCTGGAGGTCCCGCTCACCGGCCGGCACCCGGGGCTGATCTCGCTGGTCGCCAACACCATCTCGCTGACGCCCGGCACCCTGACCCTCGAGGCGGACCCCGGCACGGGCCGGCTGTGGGTGCACCTGCTGCACCTCGAGGAGGGGGCCGAGGGCGACGTCGTCGAGCACGCCCGGGCCCTGGAGCGCCTCGGCGCGCGAGCCCTCGGCGTGGACCTCGGCGTGGACCACGAGGAGCAGCCGTGAACGTCGTCTACGACATCAGCCTGCTGGGGCTCGCGGTCGCGGGCGCGCTCATGCTCGTCCGCCTGCTGCGTGGGCCCTCCGGTGCCGACCGGATCGTCGCGCTCGACACCCTGCTGCTCGTCGTCGTCGGCGCGGTCGCGGTCCAGATCGCCCGGCTCGACACTCCTCGCTACGCCGGGATCCTCGTCGTCGTCTCCCTGCTGGCGTTCCTCGGGACCACGACCGTGGCCCGCTTCCTCGAGCGACGCAAGGAGGACGGATGACCGGCGACACCGTGCTCGGCACCGTGCTCGACGTCCTGGCCGCCGTCCTGCTGCTCAGCGGGGTCGCGCTCACCGTGCTCGCCGGGATCGGCATGCTGCGGCTGCCGGACGTGCTGACCCGGATGCACGCCCAGACGAAGCCGGCGGTCCTGGGGATCCTGCTCATCCTGGCCGGAGTGGCAGCGGCGGCGCGGCAGAGCGGGCTCACCGGCACGCTCCTCATCGTCGCCGCCTTCCAGGTGATCACCGCCCCGGTCGGGGCGCACATGATCGGGCGGGCTGCCCACGGCACCGCTGCCACGGCCCGGCAGACCATGGTCCGCGACGACCTCGCTGGGCGGGACGCCCGCGGCCAGCAGCAGCGGGACGCCCGCAGCCGGCAGGAGCCGGACGCCGGTTCGCCGTAGGCTCCGAGACGGACGCCGAACCGAGGGAGGACCACCGATGACCGAGCGCACCGTGGGCCAGCTGGTCGTGGACGCCAGCCGAGAGCTGTCCGAGCTCGTCCGACACGAGATCGCCCTCGCCAAGGCCGAGCTGGCGGACGACGCCAAGCAGGCCGGCCTGGGCGCGGGACTCTTCGGCGGGGCCGGGTTCCTCGGCGCCGTCGCGTTCGTCCTGCTCACCGTGGCCGCCGCCTACGGGCTGCACGAGGGCGCCGGGTGGCCGCTGTGGCTGTCCTTCCTCGTCGTCGCCGTCGTGCTCCTGGTGCTGGCCGCGGCGATGGCCCTCGTGGGCCGGCAGCGAGTGGCGAGGGTGACCCCGCCGGAGCGGACGATCGCCACGACCAAGGCGACCGTCGCCGCCGCGAAGGGCGACGCCAGCGCCGTCCTGCGCGAGCAGACCGCTGCCGGGACCCGCCCCTGAGCCCCCCGCCGGACGCCGACGTCGTCCTGGTACCGGGACCGTGGCGGCACCGTCTCGTGTCCGCCAACGGCGCCCGCTTCCATGTCGCGGAGGCCGGCCCGGCCGACGGCCCGCTCGTCGTCCTGCTGCACGGCCTACCGCAGTTCTGGTGGGCCTGGCGGCACCAGCTCACCGCCCTGGCGGAGGCCGGCTGGCGGGCGGCGGCGATGGACCTGCGCGGGTTCGGCGCGTCCGACAAGCCCCCCCGCGGCTACGACACCATGACCTCCACCGCGGACGTCGCCGGCGTGGTGCGCTCGCTCGGCGCCCCCCGGGCGGTCGTCGTCGGCCACGGCCTGGGCGGCTGGGTGGCCTGGTCGATGCCGGCCCTGCAACCGCGGGTGACCCGGGCGGTCGTCCCCGTCTCGGTCGCGCACCCGCTGCGGATGCGCTCGACCGGACTGCTGCCGACCGGTCTGCTCAGTGCACGGGCCCTGGCCTCCTACCAGGTGCCGTGGCTGCCGGAGCGGCGGCTGCGCCACGGCGACCACGTCGAGGCCGTGCTGCGCCAGTGGTCGGCCCGGCCCGGCTGGCCGGGCCCGGAGGAGGTCGAGCGGTACACCGCCGGGATGCGGGTGCCGTTCGTCGCGCACAGCGCGATGGAGTACTACCGCTGGGCGGTCCGCTCGCTGCTGCGGCCCGACGGGCTGCGGTTCGCCCGCGCCGTCCAGCGAACGGTCACCGTCCCCGTGCTCCAGCTGCACGGGGCCCAGGACCCCGTCGTGCCGCCGCGGCGGGCCCGCGGCTCCTCGGTCTACGTCGAGGGGCCGTACCGCTGGGAGCTCGTCCCCGGAGCCGGTCACTTCCCCGCCGAGGAGGCACCCGAGGCGGTGACCGCAGCCCTCACCGACTGGCTGGGCGGCCTGCCCGGCTGAACCCGCTGCCGGCTCAGCCGATCGCGCACGGCCCGGTGTCGACGGCGTCCTGCAGACCCGGGGCCGCCGCCAGCACGGGGGCGGACTCGGCGAGGGTGAGCGCGTACCCCGTGCTCGCGTCGTCCAGGGACCGGGCGAAGACCACCCCGACGACCGCGGCCCGCTCGTCGAGCAGCGGCCCGCCGGAGTTCCCCGGCTCCACCCTCGCGTACAGCGAGTACACCTCGCGGACGACGCCCGGCGTCCCGTAGATGTCCTCGCCGCGGGCCTCGAGGACCTGGCGGACCCGGGCCGGGCTGTACTGGTACGGACCGTCGAGCGGGAAGCCGGCGACCACGGCGTCGTCCCCGCGGGCGAGGTCCTCACCGACAGGCAGCGGGGGCGCGTCGAGGCCGGGCACGGCGAGCACGGCGAGGTCGCGCTCGGGGTCGAAGGCGACCACCCGGGCCGGCAGCTCCGGGCCGGTGCCGGTGACCTGGACCAGCGGGGAGTCCACGCCGGCGACGACGTGGGCGTTCGTCACCACCCGCTGCGGGGCGGACACCCACCCGGTGCCCTCCTGACCCCGGGCGCACTCCTCGGCGACCCCGGTCACCTTGACGATGCTGCCGGCAGCGGCGGCGGCGACCGGGTCGGCGACCTCGGCGTCCGGCTCCTCCACCGGGAGGATCTGCTCGGGGTCCATCCCCGCGAACACCCGCGGGAAGGCCTCCACCTCCACGATCCGGCGGAAGTCGGCGAACAGCCGCCCGGCGTCCTGGGGGACGAGGTCGTCGACGGTGGACAGGACGGTCGACCCGGCGATGGCCCGGGACAGGGTCGGGGACGGGCTGGCCCGCAGCGCCCCGGCGAGCAGCCAGCTGACGAGGGCCACGGCGACGACCGCAGCGACTCCTCCGAGCAGCGAGTCGAGCACGCGGGCCGGTCGCCACGTCAGCCCTCCCCGCAGCCGCCGGCCGACGGCGACCCCGGCGATCTGCAGCACCCAGGCGCAGGCGAGGACGCCGAGCAGCACGACGAGCGTGCGGCCGAGGCCGGGCTGCCAGCCGGCCAGCAGCTCGGGGACGACCAGCGTGCCGACGACGGCCCCGCCGACGAAGCCGGCGAGCGAGAGCACCCCCACGACGGCGCCCTGGCGCACCCCGGAGACGGCGTACCCGAGGAGCACGAGCCCCAGCAGGACGTCGAGGACGACGCCGGGCTCGGTGCCGCCGGTCACGGCTGCACCTCACCGGGCTCGTAGTCCTCGACCACGTCGGCCTGCGGGTCCTCGTCGAGCACCCGTTCGCGCTGGCCGGCCACGGCGTAACGGGCCGGCAGCGGGTGCACCCGCTCGACGTCCCAGGGCCGCTCCAGACCGGCGACGGCGAGCAGCCGGGACAGCAGGCCGGCGGTGAAGCCCCACACGAACAGGCCGTCGACGGTGAACGCGGGCCCGACGAACCCGCTGGGGTGCCGGACCGTCCACCGGTTCGCCGGGTCCAGCAGCGCGTCGAGTGGCACCCTGGCCACCCGCGCCACCTCGGCCGGGTCCCCGACCGCGACCTCCCCCGGCTCCCGCCACCACCCCACGACCGGCGTGACGAGGAAGCGTGACGGCGGCAGGTACAGCTCGGGCAGGGTGCCGAGCACCTCGACCCCCGCCGGGTCGAGCCGGGTCTCCTCCCGCGCCTCGCGCAGCGCCGCGCCGACCACGCCGTCGTCGCCGGGGTCGACCGCACCCCCTGGGAAGGCCACCTGCCCGGGGTGGGAGCGCATGGTCGCCGCCCGCTCGATGAGCAGCAGGTCCCCCGCGTCGGCCGTCCCGCCGAAGAGGATGAGCACTGCCGCGGCGCGCGTGCGCTCCCGCTCGGCCGGTGGGCGGGTCCGGGTCAGCCGGTCGGCGGTCACCTCCGGCAGGACGGCCTCGATGGCCCGCAGCCAGTCAGGTCGGCGGCTCACCGGCCCACCACCCTGGGGGCAGCGGCCGGCGTCTCAGTGGCCGGCGTCTCAGTGGCCGGCGTCTCAGTGGCCGGCGCCTCAGCGGCCGGCGTCGGGCCGGGTCGCACGAGCCGACGGGCGGCGTCCGGGTCGGTCTCCCCGATCCCGTAGCTGGGGCAGTCAGCGGCGACCGGGCACGCCCCGCACGCCGGTCGCCGGGCGTGGCACGTCCGTCGTCCGTGGGCGATGAGGCGGTGCGACAGCATGGTCCAGTCGCGGCGCTCGAACAGGGCGGCCAGGTCGGCCTCGACCACCACCGGGTCCGTGGACGTCGTCCAGCCGAGCCGGCGGGCCAGACGTCCCACGTGCGTGTCCACGGTGATCCCCGGGACGCCGAAGGCGTTGCCGAGGACGACGTTCGCCGTCTTGCGGCCCACCCCGGGCAGGGTGACGAGGTCCTCCAGCCGGTCGGGCACCTGCCCGTCGAAGTCCTCGACGAGACGTGCGGCGAGCCGCAGCAGCGCGTCGGCCTTGGCCCGGAAGAAGCCGGTGGGGCGCAGGATCTCCTCGAGCTCGGCCCGGTCCGCCGCCGCCAGGGCAGCCGCGTCCGGGTAGCGGGCGAACAGGCCCGGGGTCACCTGGTTCACCCGGACGTCCGTGGTCTGCGCGGACAGCACCGTCGCGACGAGCAGCTGGAAGGGGTTCTCGAAGTTCAGCTCGCAGTGCGCGTCGGGGTACCGCTGGGCGAGCGCCCGGTGGATCCGACGGGCCCGGCGGACGCGCGCCAGCGGGGTCTCGGTGGTCACGTCGACCCGCCGTCCGCCCATGGCCGGAAGCCTACGGGCCACCCCGGATCGTCCAGCCGGGTGAGTCCGGGTGCCGACCGCTCAAGATCGGGTCCCCGGTGACGAACCACACCGAGTGAACGACTCCCGCACCGACGCAGTGGCCACCGCAGGGGCCGACGCCGACGCCGCCCCGGACCTGACCACGCTGACGCTCGCCGAGCTGCGGGGGTACCGCCGCGCCCTGGTCGCCGAGTCGGCCCGGGCCTCGTACTGGCGGCGTCTGCTCCGCGCCCGGCTGGACCTGCTCGTCGCCAGCCGCAGCATGCCCGACCCGCTCACCCGGCCGTGCGCGGCGCTGCCGGAGCCGCCGGACCGCGACCAGCTGCGGATGCTCGTCGAGGCTCCCGAGTGCGAGGTGGTGGACCTGCTGCGGGCCCTGGACGCGGCCAGCCGCGCACTGGGGAGCTACCGGGCCGAGGTCGTGGCGGCCACCGACGCCGCCACCAGTGAGCTCGTCGAGCGGTACGCCGCCGCGCCGGTCGACTGCCTGCCGCCCGCGGTCGCGGGCTGAGGCCCGTCGCGGCGGAGCACCTCCCTCCTGTCGTGCCCGGTGGGCCCGGTGCGGCAGACTGCCCCCGGACCCGACCCGACGCCAGCTCGCTCCCGGCCAGGGGTCCCGACACAGGAGGAGACACGTGGACGACAAGGTCGTACGGCAGGCCCCGCTGTTCGCGGCCCTCGACGACGAGCAGGCGGCCGCCCTCCTGTCGTCGATGACCCGCGTCGAGCTGCACCGCGGGGAGACTCTCTTCACCGAGGGCGAGCCCGGCGACCGGCTCTACGTGATCATGTCCGGCAAGATCAAGCTGGGTCGTACCTCACCCGACGGACGGGAGAACCTGCTGGCGGTGCTCGGTCCCGGGGAGATGTTCGGCGAGCTGTCGCTGTTCGACCCCGGCCCGCGCACGGCGACGGCGACCGCCGTGTCCGACGCCACGCTGGTCGGGCTCGGTCACGACGACCTGCGCGGCTGGCTGTCCACCCGCCCGGACGTCGCCCAGCACCTGCTGCGGGCCCTGGCCCGCAGGCTGCGACGGACCAACGACGCGCTCGGCGACCTCGTGTTCTCCGACGTCCCGGGGCGCGTGGCCAAGGCCCTGCTCGACCTGTCCGAGCGGTTCGGCCGCCAGACCGACGAGGGTGTGCTGGTGGCCCACGAGCTGACCCAGGAGGAGCTCGCCCAGCTGGTCGGCGCCTCCCGGGAGACGGTCAACAAGGCGCTCGCGGAGTTCGCCTCCCGCGGCTGGCTGCGCCTGGAGGCCCGCGCCGTCGTGCTGCTCGACGTCGAGCGGATGCAGCGCCGCGCCCGCTGAGCCTGCTCCTCCTCCGCCACGACCCTCCCGCGCCCTGACGCCCCTCCCGTGATCATGCAATCCCGCCACCCACCGGCTCGCAGAATGCTGGGTTGGTGGCGCGACACGCCGCACAGGCTGAGCCAGATCCAGCATTCTGTGAGTGGGGTGCGTTCTGTGGGTGAGGTGCATTCTGTGAGTCAGGTCCGGCGCTCCTGAGTCAGCTGTGCCGGCCCTCGCTGCCCAGGTACTCCAGCTGGGCCCGCACGCTCAGCTCGGCCGCCGGCCACAGCACCGGGTCGACGTCCGCGTAGACGGTCTCGACCACCTCGCGCGCACCCGAGGCACCGGCCGCCACCGCGGCGCGGACCTGCTCGAGGCGAGCCGCCCGGTGCTCGAGGTAGTGCTCGATGACGGCGAGGGCGTCGGCGAGGACCGGCCCGTGCCCGGGCAGCACGGTGGCGATCCCGGTCTCGCGGGCCAGGTCCCGCAGCCGGCGCAGGGAGTCGAGGTAGGGCCCCAGTGCGCCGTCCGGGTGCGCGACGACGGTGGTCCCGCGACCCAGCACGGTGTCCCCGGTGAGCACCGCCGCCTGGCTCGGCAGCACGAACGACAACGAGTCCGCGGTGTGCCCCGGGGTGGCGACGACGCGCACCTCGAGGTCGGCGACGGCGACGACGTCACCGTCGCCGAGGCCCTCGTCCCCGAGCCGGTGCGCGGGGTCGAGTGCCCGGACCCTGCGGGTGCCGGCGAGCGCCGCGAACCGTCGCGCCCCCTCGCTGTGGTCCAGGTGACCGTGGGTGAGCAGCACCTCCCGCACCCGGGCGCCCCGCTCCTCGACGGCGGCCAGGACGGCTCGCAGGTGGGTCTCGTCGTCCGGACCGGGGTCGATGACGACGGCGTCCGCGGCGCCCGCCGGGTGCAGCACCCAGGTGTTGGTCCCGTCGAGCGTCATCGGGCCGGGGTTCGGGGCCAGGACGCACAGGGCGTCGCCCACCGCGCCACCCCGCCACCGGCTCTCGTCCGGGGCCCGCCCCGGCAGGCCTGGTCCGCTCACGGCGCGACCGGCAGGTCGGCGACCAGGACGGGCCGTCCGTCGCGGCGGTCCAGCCACGGCAGCACCTCACGCACCACCCGCGGAGCGGCCCAGAGCGTGGCCGTGTCCGGTGCCGCCGCGAGCTCCTCGAGGGTGACGAGGGTCGGCGGCAGCATCAGCACCTCACCACGCACGTAGCGGTCCAGGACGTCGACCGGCCGCCACCAGCCGGACTCGGTCGCCTCCCCCTCCTCGACGTGCCGCGCGTCCTGCCCCACAGGCAGTCGCGCCAGCAGGAAGCGGGTGTCGTAGCGCCGCGGCTCGAACTCCGGCGTGGTCCAGTGCGCCCACGGCCGCAGCAGGTCCGAGCGCAGCACGAGCCCCCGGTCGCGCAGCACCTGGCTGAGCGCACGCTCCCGGGAGACGAGCCGGCGCCGCTCGTCCTCCCAGTCGTCGCCGACCGGCTCGCACAGTGGGGCGGCAGGACCGGGCCCGGCGAGCAGCACGCCGCACTCCTCGAACGTCTCACGGACCGCGGCGCTGACGAACCCCCGGGCGGCCTCCGGGTGGGTGCCGAGCTCACGCCCCCAGGTGTCGACGTCCGGCCCGGCCCACGGCACGTCGTCGCCACTGTCGCGCGGGTCCACCCCGCCTCCGGGGAAGACGTGCATCCCGCCGGCGAAGGCCATCGTGAGGTGACGCCGCAGGAGGAACACCTCGATGCCGGCGTCGGTGTCCCGGACCAGGACGACGGTCGCGGCCCGCCGCGGTGGGGCGACCTCAGCGGCACCGTCCAGCCAGCGGCCGGCCGGGCCGGCCAGAGGATCGGGCAGCGGGAACTCGCGCAGCATCTCACCAGCCTAAGGGCTGGACCGGACCACGGAACCGGCGCGACGTCGCGAGCGCGGTGACGGTCGGTTGTCGGACCCCGCCGGTACGGTGACGACGAGCGCCGACGATAACGGTCGGCGACGATGCGGTACCAGCCCGACAACCACGCACAGACCCGACAACCACGCACAAGGACAACCAGCACAAGCACGACAAGGGCACGGACCGCAGCCGGCGTCCGGGGGACGTCGGCGGTGAGGAGAAGGGACGCACGGGGGTGATCGGTCGCCGTGAGCTCACGCTCGAGGACCTGGCGGTCTCCACGGGGATGACGGCGCGCAACGTCCGCGCCTACCGCGCCCGGGGACTGCTGCCGCCACCGACACGGGAGGGGCGTCGGCTGCGCTACGGGCCGGAGCACGTGGCCCGGCTGCGGCTGATCCGGTCCCTGCACCGCAGCGGGCTGTCCCTCAGGGTGATCGGGGAGCTGCTGGAGCGAGGCGAGGCGGAGGAGACCCTCGCCCGGCTGTCCCGGGAGCGACTCCTCGCCTCGTGGGGCCGGGACGGGCTCGTCCCGCTGCTGCCCGACAACGTCGAGCAGCTCCACGAGGTGGCCCCGCAGCTGCTGGAGGCGCTGGAGTCGACCGGCATCGTCGTCCGGGACGGCGAGTGCCGGCTGGCGAACGCCGCCGCGCTCGGGCTCGTCAGCGCGCTGCTCGCCCGCGACGTCGACCTCGTCGCGAGCACCCGGGTGGCGCTCCTCGCCGGCCGGGCGGCGGCCCACGTCGCCGACGACCTGAGCCGGCTGGTCGACGAGCTCACCGCCCACCTCGACGGCGGCACCCGGCAGGAGGCGACGGGGCTGGCGGTCCAGCTCGCCGCGACGGCGTTCGCGGACGTGCTGGCCCGCCGGCTGGGCCTCGGGGACGTCGGGCGGGCGGCGACCGCCGTTACCGCACCTCGACCATGATCTCGACCTCGACGGGCGCGTCGAGGGGCAGCACCGCCACGCCGACGGCGCTGCGGGCGTGCGCACCGTCCGCACCGAGCACCTCGCCGAGCAGCTCGGAGGCCCCGTTCACCACCCCCGGCTGACCGGTGAACGAGGGGTCGCTGGCAACGAAGCCGACGACCTTGACCACTCGGATCCGGTCCAGGTCACCGACCTGGCTGCGCACCGCAGCCAGCGCGTTGAGCGCACAGGTCGCGGCGAGCTCCTTGGCCCGCTCCGGAGGGACGAGACCGTTCCCCTCGCCGACCTTGCCGGTCACCGGCAGCACGCCGTCGACCATCGGCAGCTGCCCGGAGGTGAGGACCAGCGACCCGCTGGTCACCGCCGGCACGTAGGCGGCCACGGGCGGGACGACGTCCGGCAGGGTCAGACCGAGCTCGGCGAGCCGGTCGTCCACACGCCCCACCTCAGGACCTCTCCCGCTTGAGGTAGGCCACCAGGCCGCTGCCGTCGGGGCCGGGGACCACCTGCACGAGCTCCCAGCCGTCCTCCCCCCACTGGTCGAGGATCTGCTTGGTCGCGTGCACGATGAGCGGCACCGTCGCGTACTCCCACTTCGCCATGGCAGGGCAGGCTACCGTCGGCCGGTGACCTCGCAGGACCGGTCCGTCCTGAGCCGCCCGGCCCGCCGGCCCGATGCGGTGCTGCGCTACGGCGACGACCCGCAGCAGGTGATCGACCTGCGGCTGCCGGCGGACACCGCGCCCGCCCCGCTCGCCGTCGTCGTCCACGGCGGCTTCTGGCGCCCCGACTTCGACCGCACGCACGCGGCCGCCCAGTCCGCGGGGCTGGCTGACGCCGGCTGGGTGGTCGCCACCGTGGAGTACCGCCGCGGAGAGCGGGACCAGCTCGTCGACGACGCGCTGCGGGCGATGGCGGCCGCACCCCGGCTCGCGGCCGCCGCCGCCCCCGGACGGGTGGACCCGGGGCGCACCGTGCTCGTCGGCCACTCCGCCGGCGGCCACCTCGTGCTACTCGGCGCGCAGCGCCCGGGCCTGGCCACCGGCGTCGTCGCCCTGGCGCCGGTCACCGACCTGGTCGCCGCCGAGCGCGACGACCTCGACGGGGGCGCCGTCCGGGCGTTCCTCGGCGGTCCGGCTGCAGAGCACCCCGGGCTGGACCCGGCGCGGCTGCCATCACCGCGGCTGCCCGTCGTGCTCGTGCACGGCGCCGCCGACGACCGCGTCCCGGTGACGCAGTCCACCGACTACGCCCGGGCGCACCCGGCGGTCACCGTGGACGTGCTGCCCGGCACCGGCCACTTCGCGCTCATCGACCCCCGGTCCGCAGCGTGGCCCCGCGTTCTGGCGGCCGCCGAGCAGGCGTCCGGGGGCGCGACTACGCTCGCCTGAGTGGCAGCTCACGACAGCGACTGGGAGGGCGTGCGCCTGCACGTCGTCACCGGCAAGGGCGGCACCGGCAAGACGACGGTCGCCGGAGCACTGGCCCTGGCGCTGGCTCGGGACGGCCGACGGACGCTGCTGTGCGAGGTCGAGGGCCGCCAGGGGATCGCCCGGTTGTTCGACGTCCCGCCGCTGCCCTACGAGGAGCGCAAGGTCGCCGTGGGCCCCGGTGGTGGCGACGTCTACGCCCTCGCGGTCGAGCCCCGCGCGGCGCTGATGGAGTACCTCGAGATGTTCTACAGGCTCGGCCGGGCCGGTCGGGTGCTCGACAAGGTGGGCGCCGTCGACTTCGCCACGACGGTCGCCCCCGGGCTGCGGGACGTCCTGCTCACGGGGAAGGTCTACGAGGCGGTACGCCGCCGCGAGGGCGCGGTGTACGACGCGGTCGTCCTCGACGCGCCGCCCACCGGTCGGATCGCGAAGTTCCTCAACGTCAACAGTGAGGTCGCCGGGATCACCAAGGTCGGCCCGATCCGCAACCAGGCAGACTCGATCATGACCGTGCTGCGGTCCCCGCAGACCGTCGTCCACGTCGTCACCCTCCTCGAGGAGATGCCCGTGCAGGAGACGGTGGACGCGGTCGACGAGCTGCGTGCGGCGGACCTGCCGGTCGGCGGGATCGTGGTCAACCAGGTCCGGGACCGGGTGCTGTCCCCCCAGGACCTGGACGCCGCCGCGCGTGGGGCGCTGCGGACCGACGAGATCCGGCAGGGCCTGGTGGCCTCGGGGATCGTGCGGGCCGCGGACGTCGACGGCCCCCGGGCCGGCCGGCTCGCCGACGGGCTCGTCGCCGAGGCGGCCGAGCACGCCGCCCGGGTGGCGCTGCAGGAGCAGGAGCGCGGCGAGCTCGACGACCTGGACCGACCGGTCTACGAGCTTCCGTTCGTCCCGCAGGGGGTGGACCTCGGGGTGCTGTACCGGCTCGCCGAGCAGATGTGCGCGCAGGGGATGGCGTGAACCGGCTCGACCTCGACGTCCTGCTCGACGACCCGCGGACGGCCATCATCGTGTGCACCGGCTCAGGGGGAGTCGGCAAGACGACGACCGCCGCCGCACTGGCCCTGCGCGCCGCTGAGCGGGGCCGCCGTGCCGTCGTGCTGACCATCGACCCGGCTCGTCGACTGGCCCAGTCGATGGGTCTGACCGAGCTAGACAACACCCCGCGCCCGGTGAGCGGGGTCGACGGGTCGGCCGGTGGGTCTCTCGACGCGATGATGCTGGACATGAAGCGGACGTTCGACGACCTGGTCGAGTCGGCCGCGACACCCCAGAAGGCCGCCGAGATCCGCGCCAACCCCTTCTACGAGGCGATGTCGTCGTCGTTCTCCGGCACCCAGGAGTACATGGCGATGGAGAAGCTCAGCCAGCTGCGCGCGGAGGCCACGGCCGGTGAACGGCCCTGGGACCTCATCGTCGTGGACACCCCGCCGAGCCGCTCGGCACTGGACTTCCTCGACGCGCCGAAGCGGCTGGCGTCCTTCCTCGACGGACGGTTCATCCGCGTGCTCATGGCGCCCGCCCGAGCGGGCGGGCGCGCCTACCTCAAGGTGTTCTCCGCCGCCGTCGGCGGCGTGGCCGGGGTGATGAGCCGGCTGCTCGGCGCGCAGGTGCTGCACGACGTCCAGACCTTCGTCGCCGCCCTCGACACCATCTTCGGTGGCTTCCGGCAGCGCGCCGAGCACACCTACGAGCTGCTCCAGGGTGAGGGCACGTGGTTCGTCGTCGTCGCCGGCCCGGACCCCGACGCCCTACGGGAGGCGTCGTACTTCGTCGAGCGCCTGGAGCAGGAGGGCATGCCGCTAGCCGGGCTCGTGCTCAACCGGGTGCACACCTCGGTCATCGACGACCTGACGAGCGAACGCAGCCTGGCCGCGGCCGAGCAGCTCGAGGAGGACGGCGTCCACCCGCTGACCGCTGGGCTCCTGCGCCTGCACGCCGACCGGATGCGACGACGCGACGGCGAGCAGCAGCTCGCGGCGAGGATGTACGGCGCTCACCCGGACCTGCCGGTGGTCGAGGTGCCGGTGCGCGCGCAGGACGTGCACGACCTCGACGGCCTACGGTCGGTCGGCGCCGACCTCGGCTCCGGCTGATCTCACGCAGAGACGCTGGTCCCCAGCCGCACGTGCTCCTCGCGGGCTGCTTCGAGCAGCCGTCGCCAGGACCGCACGTTGGGTCGCCGCTTGAGCAGCGCCCGCCGCTCACGTTCGGTCATCCCGCCCCACACCCCGAACTCGATCCGGTGGTCAAGCGCGTCGGCGAGGCACTCCGTGCGCACCGGGCAGCCGAGGCACACGGCCTTGGCCCGGTTCTGCGCGGCGCCCTGCACGAACAGCGCATCCGGGTCGCTGCTCCGGCATGAGCCCAGCAGGGCCCACTGGCCGACGCTGCGGCCGACGACGTCACCGGCCTCGGAGTCACCGGGCTCGACGTCACCGGGCTCGGTGTCACCGGGCTCGGTGTCACCGGGCTCGACGTCACAGGGCTCGGTGTCACCGGCCCTCACGTCGCCCGGTTCTGGTTCCTGGTCAGTCCTCATGTGCTAGCCCACCCCCTGAGTGGCAGCGTCGCCGCCGGCGCATCATCACTGACGGTCTACTGCGGGACCGACGCTAGGCCGCGACCGCGACAGTGCGTAACCACCCGATGGGACCACCCTGGCCTGACCCATCTGCACTACCGCCCTGGGGTACCGCACCGGCACAGCGCGGCACGACGGTGGCCTGGCGCGGGCGCCAGCAGGGCCGCGGCGCCACGGGCTGACGGCTGGACCAGCACGTACGCTGGTCCGCATGGGTGGATCCCCCGTCGGCCCGGCGGGCAAGCTGGTCGCGCTGCTCACCGCGTTCGTCACCGCCAGCGTTGTGGGTGGTGTCCTCGTCGCCGGACTGTTCATGCCGGCGGTGGGCGCCACCGGGACCGTGGCCCGCAACTCGGTGGACTTCTTCGACTCGCTGCCCGAGGAGCTCGAGCCGCAGCCGCTGTCGCAGCAGTCCCGCATCCTGTGGGCCGACGGCAGCCAGATGGCCACGTTCTACGACCAGAACCGGATCGTCGTCCCGCTGTCGTCGGTCGCGCCGGTCATGCGCCAGGCGGTCATCGCCATCGAGGACGCCCGGTTCTACGACCACAACGGCGTCGACCTGCGGGGCATCGCCCGCGCCGGCGTCAACAACGTCACCGGGGGCGACACCCAGGGTGCGTCGACGCTGACCCAGCAGTGGATCAAGAACGTCCTCGCCGATGCTGCCCTGCGCGAGGGCGGCCGGGAGGCGTACGCCGCGGTGGTGGGCGACGACTACGGCCGCAAGATCCGTGAGATCAAGCTGGCGATCTCGGCGGAGCAGCGGTTGACCAAGGACCAGATCCTCGAGAACTACCTCAACATCGCACTGTTCGGTGACGGCCAGTACGGCGTGGCCACGGCGGCGCAGCACTTCTTCGGCAAGAGCCCCGCGGACCTCACGCTGGTCGAGGCAGCGACGCTCGCCGGGATGATCCAGCGCCCGACGTTCTACGACCCGATCCGCCACCCTGAGCGCGCCCAGGCGCGGCGCGACGTCGTGCTGCTGCGGATGCTCGAGGAGGACCTCATCGACCGAGCCGCCTACGACGAGGCCGTGGCCACTCCCCTGGACGCCTACCTCAACGTCCAGGAGACCCGCAACGGGTGCGCCGGTGCCGGAAGTGCCGCGTTCTTCTGCGAGTACGTCATCCACACCGTGCTCCAGGACCCGGCGTTCGGTGAGACAGCCGAGGACCGCCAAGAGCTGCTCTACCGGGGCGGGCTGACGATCCGGACGACGCTGGACAAGACCAAGCAGACGCTCGCCGACGCTGCAGTGAAGAACCACGTGGCGCCCGACGACGAGGCAGGTGCCGCGCTCGTGACGGTCCAGCCGGGCACCGGCTACATCGTGGCGATGGCGCAGAACCGGGTCTTCGACCCCCGCGAGGAGGCCGGACCAGAGGGAACGGCGTACAACTACGCCGTCGACTCCGCGATGGGCGGACCCCCGAACGGCTTCCAGGTCGGCTCCACGTACAAGCCGTTCACCCTCGCCACCTGGCTCAAGGACGGCAGAAGCGTCTACGACCGGGTCTACGCCCCCGCTCGCCCCACCTACGACGTCCAGGACTTCACCCGGACCTGCGTGGACCGGGTCGTCTCCGAGGAGTGGCAGCCCCGCAACAGCGAGGGCCAGGGTGGCTTCGAGATGTCGGTGGAGGAGGCCACCTACCGCTCGGTCAACACGGCCTACACCGAGATGGCGCTCCAGCTGGACCTGTGCGACATCCAGGCCACGGCGCAGGCCCTCGACGTCCACCGGACCGACGGCGGGGACGTCGGCTCGGACCCGTCGTCCGTCCTCGGCGCCTTCGAGATCGCCCCGCTGACCATGGCGAGCGCCTACGCCGCCTTCGCCAACAGCGGCACGTGGTGCAAGCCCGTCGCCATCACCGAGGTGACCAACTCGACGGGCGAGGTCATCGGCGGGCAGGAGCCGGAGTGCCGCCAGGCGATCGACCCGGGAATCGCGAACACGGTCGCCCACACCCTGACCAACACCCTCGAGCGTGGGACCGCGCGAGGCAACGACATCGACTGGCCCGCCGCCGGGAAGACCGGGACGACGAACAACAGCTGGGAGACCTGGTTCGTCGGCTTCACCCGCCAGCTGGCCACCGCGGTCTGGGTCGGGACGCCCGACGTCACGCCCGACAGCCTCAACGGGCTCACCATCGGCGGGCAGACCTACAGCCGGGTCTACGGCGGGACGATCGCCGCGCCGATCTGGCAGGAGTACATGTCCCAGGCGATGGAGGGCCTCCCCGAGGAGGACTTCCCACGGCCGCCGAGCCGGCTGGTCCGTCAGCCCGCTCCACCGCCGTCCCTCCAGCCGGAGCCCGAGCCACAGCCGGCCCCGGCTCCGGCCCCCGCTCCGCAGCCGGCTCCGGAGCCCGAGCCGGAACCAGAACCGGAACCACAACCGGAACCACAACCGGAACCTGCACCGGAGCCGGACCCGCCCGTGCCGCCTGGGCAGGGTGGGGACGGCCCGCCGGGACTCGACCCGCCGGGTGAGGACGAGTCGAACGGCTGAGCCGCGGGGGCGGACCGTGGAGCCTGAGGAGGTTCAGCCCTGGAGCTGGCGACGGACCTCGGCTGCCACCCGACCACCCTCGGCACGCTGCCCGGTGCGTGCCCGGACGAGCCCCATCACCCGGCCCATGGCCGCGGTCCCGGTCTGCCCGGACGCCGCCGCCTCTGCCACCGCCTCGGCGACGAGACCGGCGAGCTCGTCGTCGGTCAGCTGGGCCGGCAGGTAGCTCTCCAGCACCTCCTGCTCAGCGCGCTCGCGCTCGGCCCGGTCGGGGCGGCCGGCGGCCGCGAACGCCTCGGCGGCCTCGCGCCGCTTCTTCACCTCGGTGCGCAGGACGGCGAGGACCTCGTCGTCTGACAGCTCACGGGCCGAGGAGCCCGCGACCTCCTGGGACTTCACCGCGGTCAGCGCCAGCCGCAGGGTGGCCGACCGCACCTGGTCCCGGGCGCGGATCGCGTCGGTGAGGTCGGACTGCAACCGGTTCTTCAGCACGGGGGTCGACATGACGAGCAGTCTCCCAGCACGGGAGGATGACCGCGTGCCCCGTCCTGCCGCTGGAGTCGCGCTCCGGCTCGCCGCGCTCGCCGGCGCCGCGGGCCTCGCCTACGCACGGTGGGAGGCGGAGTCCTACCGGCTGCGCCGGGTCGACGTCCCGGTGCTGCCACCCGGCGCCGAGCCGCTGCGGGTGCTGCACCTGTCCGACGTCCACCTGCTGCCCCGTCACCGGCGGCGGCGCCAATGGCTGCGCTCGTTGGCGGCGCTGGAGCCGGACCTTGTCGTGGACACCGGGGACAACATCTCCGCGGCGGACGCGATCGGCCCGCTGCTGGAGGCCCTCGACCCGCTGCTGCGCCGGCCAGGGGTGCTCGTCCTCGGCTCGAACGACTACTTCGCCCCCCGGCTGCGGAACCCTGCCGCCTACCTGGCCGGTCCGTCGGCCGTCGTCGGTCCGCGGCGCCGGCTGCCGACCGAGGAGCTCGTCGCCGGACTGACCCGGCACGGCTGGGTCGACGTCGACAACGCCCGGACGTCGCTGACGGCGCGCGGGCACCGGATCGACGTCGTCGGGGTCGACGACCCGCACCTGGGCCGCGACCGCTACCTCGACGTGGGCGCCCCGGCCGACGCGGCCGCCACGGTGACGATCGGGGTCGCTCACGCGCCCTACCGCCGGGTCCTCGACGCGATGACCGCCGACGGGGTCGACCTCGTACTGGCCGGTCACACCCACGGCGGTCAGCTCGCCGTCCCCGGTCACGGCGCGCTGGTGACGAACTGCGACCTGCCCGCGCGGTACGCCAGCGGCCTGCACCAGTGGACCTACCGGCGGCGACGCTCCTGGCTGCACGTGAGCGCCGGCGTCGGCACCTCGCCGTTCACGCCGGTGCGCTTCGCGTGCCCTCCGGAGGCCACCCTGCTGACGCTGACACCGTCGGCGCTGGGGTAAGGTAGGCGGGCCGCACCGGGGTGTGGCGCAGCTTGGTAGCGCGCTTCGTTCGGGACGAAGAGGCCGCAGGTTCAAATCCTGTCACCCCGACCACGTACCACCCCACTCCTCGGTGATCATGCAATCCCGCCACCCTGCACGCCCCCGTGATCCATCGGGAACACCCTCACCGTGATCATGCAATCCCGCCACCAACTGGCCACCGGCCGGCTCGCAGAGTGCTGGGTTGGTGGCGCGACACGCCGGTGAAGCTGTGCTGAGCCCAGCGTTCTGTGGTGGAGGCGCGATCTGTGGTGGAGGCGCGAGGCCCAGCCGCCACGACCGAATCCGCCGGGGTGTCCGAGCCCCGTGTCATCGTGTCGCCCGTCGACGGGAGGACAGGACATGGGACGCAACAACCAGCAACGCCGCCGGGCGAAGGCGAAGGCACGAACGGCGCGCACCTCCGGTGCCGCCTTCCGAACCACGGCGCAGAGCGACGGCCGGCGGACGGCGGCCTCGGCGCAGGGGAACGGGCACGTCGCCGAGCAGGTGCGCGACCTGGTGCACCTGGCGCTGCGGACATGGAGGCACGACCGGCTGACTGCCGACGCCGCGGTGAGCCGGTTGGCCGAGCTGGCGTCCGGAGGGGTGCCCGGTCGCCTGGCCGTATGCCGCCTGCTCACCGCGATGCTGCGCGAGCACCTGGCGGTGGCATGGCAGGAGGGCTGGCAGCCGGTCGACCTCCATCGTGTGGCCGCCCGGGGCCTCGCCGGCTCCCCGGCAGCGCCGGCCCACCAGCGCGCCGTCCTCCTCGACGCCGTCGCCGACGAGCTCGGTGGCTACGCACCGGACGCCGTCGACGCGCGGTGGTGGGCGCAGCTGGCCGAGCTTGAGGCGGAGCGGTGGTGGCCGTCCGACACCGACTACCTCAGCGCGCGAGCCGGCTCGGCGTCAGGAGGTTGGGCAGAGGTGTGCGGAGGCGCGATGGCGGCGCTCGACCTGATCGTGTGGCTGCCACCCTTGCAGGTCATCGGGCCGCGCCCCGGGGAAGCCACCGCCGCCACCCGAGAGACCGCGACGCGCGCGGCGGCCCTGGACGAGCGGATCCTGAGCCGAGTCCGGGCGCTGCTGGCCAAGGCCGAGTCCACGCCGTACGAAGCCGAGGCCGAGACGTTTACCGCTGGTGCGCAGGCGCTCATGGCCCGCCACAGCATCGACGCTGCCATGCTGGACGCGGCCCAGGCCAACCGCGCCGGGCCGCAGAGCATTCGGATCGGTATCGACCGCCCCTACGAGACGCCCAAGGCGGTCCTCCTGGACGCCGTGGCGCAAGCCAACCGCTGCCGCACGGTCTGGTCCCAGCACTTCGGCTTCTCGACCGTGGTCGGCTTCGGGCCAGACCTGCGCGCGGTGGAGACGCTGTTCACCTCGCTGCTGGTCCAGTCCACCAGGGCGATGCAGCGCGAGGGGACGCGGCAGACCGCGTGGGGCCAGTCCCGCACCCGCTCGTTCCGTCAGTCGTTCCTGCATGCCTTTGCCAGCCGCATCGGCGAGCGCCTGAGCGAGGCGACCCGCGCGGAGGTCGACGCGGCAACCGCGGGAGAGGACGAGCCGGGCGCTGGCGTCACGACGGGCGGCCCCACAGCTCGCCACGAAGCGCTGCTTCCGGTCCTCGCCGCCCGCTCTCGGGCGGTGGACGACGCGCTCGAGGAGATGTTCCCCGACATGGTGCAGCGCACCGCCGGCCGCATCAGCGACGCCGAGGGATGGCACCGCGGTCGCGCCGCCGCCGACCAGGCGACCCTGGACGTCTTCACCCCGGTGGGGCGCTCCGGGTCCTGACCGACGTCGGCACGCCGGACGTCGGCACGCCAGTTCTCCCGTCCCGCTGCTGCACCAGGACCGGGGGATGAACGTCGGGTCCGGGGTGGCGGGATTGCATGATCACGAAGAGGGGTGGCGTGACTAGCGCCCAGGGGTGGGGCGGGCGCGGTGGGGCTCAGGACCCGACCATCTCCTGTGCCACCAGCTCGGCGATCTGGGCGGTGTTGAGGGCCGCACCCTTGCGCAGGTTGTCCCCACAGACGAACAGCTCCAGGGTGTTGGGGAAGTCGAGCGCCTGGCGCACCCGGCCCACCCACGTCGGGTCGGAGCCGACGACGTCCGCCGGGGTGGGGAAGTCACCGGCGCCCGGGTCGTCGAGCAGGACGACGCTGGGGGCCTCGATCAGCGCCTGTCGTGCCTCGTTGACACTGACCCGGTTCTGGAAGGTCGCGTGCACCGCCAGGGAGTGCGTGGTGACGACCGGGACCCGGACGCACGTCGCGGACACCTTGAGGTCGGGGATGCCGAGGATCTTGCGCGACTCGTTACGGACCTTGAGCTCCTCGCTGGACCAGCCGCCGTCCTTGAGCGAGCCCGCCCACGGGACGACGTTGAGGGCCAGCGGCGCCGGGAACGGGGACGGGTCCTCCCCGAGCTTCTCCCGGATGGCCGCGCGGACGTCGCCCGCCCGCTGCCCGATCGACCGGTTGCCGGCCACCACCTCGAGCTCGTCGTAGAGCCGATCGATACCGGGCTGCCCGGCGCCGGAGGCCGCCTGGTAGGAGGCGACGACGAGCTCGGTGAGCCCCCAGCCGCGGTGCAGCGTGCCGAGGGCGTCCATCATCGTCAGCGTCGTGCAGTTGGGGTTGGCGATGATCCCCCGTGGGCGGTTGCGCACCTGGGCGGGGTTCACCTCCGGGACGACGAGCGGCACGTCCGGGTCCATCCGGAACGCGCCGGAGTTGTCGACGACGACCACACCGCGTTGGACGGCGACGGGCGCCCACTGGGCGGACACCTCGTCCGGCACGTCGAACATCGCGACGTCGACGCCGTCGAAGACCTCCGGGGCCAGCGCCCGGACCTCGACCTCCTCGCCGCGCACCCGTAGCCGGCGACCGGCGGACCGGGCTGAGGCGACGAGCCGGATCTCCCCCCAGACGTCCTCGCGGGTCGACAGGATCTGCAGCATGACCGTGCCGACGGCGCCCGTGGCGCCGACGACGGCGAGCGTCGGCTTGCGCGCCGGCGCGTCTGACGTGGTGGCGGTCATCGTCCCGTCCCTCCGTAGACCACGGCCTCGCCCTCGTCGGAGTCGAGGTCGAACGCCGAGTGGATGGCGCGCACCGCGTCGTCCAGCTCGTCGGCCCGGGTGACCACCGAGATCCGGATCTCCGAGGTGGAGATCATCTCGATGTTGACACCGGCCTGGGACAGCGCCTTGAAGAACGTGGCCGAGACGCCGGGGTGGCTCCTCATCCCGGCACCGACGAGGGACACCTTGCCGATCTGGTCGTCGTACTGCAGCGAGTCGAACCCGACGGACTCCTGCACCCGGGTGAGGGCCTGCACGGCGCTCTGGCCCTCGTCCTTGGGGAGGGTGAACGACACGTCGGTCAGACCGGTCTCGGCCGCGGAGACGTTCTGCACGATCATGTCGATGTTGATGCCGGCGGCGGCGACCGCCTCGAAGATCTCGGCTGCCTTGCCCGGCTTGTCGGGCACCCCGACGACGGTGATCTTGGCCTCGCTGCGGTCGTGCGCGACGCCGCTGATGATCGCCTGCTCCACGGTGAGCTCCTCCATCGAGCCTGTGACGAGGGTTCCTGGTCGGGGTGAGAACGAGGACCGGACGTGGATCGGCACACCGGAGCGGCGGCCGTACTCCACGCAGCGGAGCATGAGCACCTTGGCGCCGCACGCGGCGAGCTCCAGCATCTCCTCGTAGGTGACGGTGTCCAGCCGCCGCGCGGTGGGGACGATCCGCGGGTCCGCGGTGAACACGCCGTCGACGTCGGTGTAGATCTCGCAGACGTCGGCGCCGAGCGCGGCGGCGAGCGCGACGGCGGTCGTGTCCGAGCCGCCACGCCCCAAGGTGGTGATGTCCTTGCCCTGCTGGCTGACGCCCTGGAACCCCGCGACGATGGCGATCGCCCCGTCGTCCAGGGCTCCGCGGATCCGGCCGGGCGTGACGTCGATGATCCGCGCCTTGCCGTGCACCGAGTCGGTGATCACCCCGGCCTGGCTCCCGGTGAACGACCGTGCCTCGTGCCCGAGGGTCTGGATGGCCATCGCGAGCAGGGCCATCGAGATGCGCTCCCCCGCGGTGAGCAGCATGTCGAGCTCACGGCCCTGGGTGATCGGGCTGACCTGCTCGGCCAGGTCGAGGAGCTCGTCAGTCGTGTCCCCCATGGCGGAGACGACGACGACGACCTCGTTGCCGGCCTTGCTCGTCTCGACGATGCGCTTGGCGACCCGCTTGATGCCCTCGGCGTCGGCGACGGACGAACCGCCGTACTTCTGCACGACCAGGCCCACGTGCTGGCTCCCTCGCAGGCGGCGGATGACGGACGGTGAAACTCGTGACCCACGGTGACCATGTCGTTACAGAGACTTCAGGCCACCGCGTCCGGCGCCGAGTCTAACGACGTCGGGCCAGGACCCGGCCCATGACCGTTGGACGAGACGGCCGTCCGAGATCTGGTGCCACCGGCGCCGGCCGGGACGACGCGAAGGCAGGTGGACGCGGTGGAGGAGGTCTCCCGCCCGGACGACGGACGCCCCGGCGCCCGTCGCGCCGTCCGGGTCGGTCTGGGCGTCGCCGTGACCGCGGCCCTGCTCACCGGCTGCGGCGCGGCCGGGTCCGACGGGGCAGGAGGCCTCGACGCCGTGCCGGCGGCGGCCACCAGCACCCCGCACGCCGCGCCGACGGCCACCGCAGCCCCTGCCGCGGCACCGAGTCCGCCCGACTGGCGGGCCGCGCTGCGGGCCGCCGCGGACTGGTCCGGGACGGCGCACTACGACGTCCGGGCCCGGGACGGGAGACGCGCGACTGCCGCCGTGGCCCGCGACGGCGACCGGCTCCGGGTCGACGTCGTCACCGACGGGCTCGTGTCCACCGTGCTGACCACCGACACCGGCTGGGTCGCGTGCGCCGGCAGCGGCGAGGACGCCGGCGACGCCGAGGACTGGACCTGCCTCACGGTGGCGGACGCCGACGCGGACCTACCCGCCGCCTGGGACCCCGGGGTCGGCCGGCTCGTCGCGCAGACGGTCCCAGGGCTGGCTGCTCGGGACACGGGCATCTGGGGCGACGGCTGGATCGTCGGCAGCTCGGCGGCGGACCCGGCGGACCAAACTGCGCCGTGCGTGGAGGTCGTCGGCGAGGCGACCGGTCGCTACTGCGTGACGGAGTCCGGGCTGCTGCGCCGGGCGAAGTTCACCGGCGGCGTGCTGGCGCTGGTGTCCTCGACGTCGACGGTGGACGACGGGGCGTTCGTGCCGCCGGCCGAGCCGGTCGACCTGGACTGACGTCGGGCTGCGCCGCGGCGGAGCACGCTCACCCGTGCAGGGCGTCGAACTCCGCGTCCGCGACGACGTCCTCGTCGGCGTCCAGCCGCAGGTGGGCGAGCAGCGACTGCAGCACGCGGAGCGCGCAGGCGGCCCGGTCGCCCCACGCGGACAGGTACGAGAACTGCCACCACCACAGCGCCTCGCTGACCCGGCCCGCCTCGTAGTGCCGCAGGCCGTGCACCAAGGCGAGCGCGATCTCGGCGAGGTCTCCGGACAGGCTGCCCCGCTCGACGTCCGGACGGGTCATCGGGTCCTGGACCTCGGCGTACTCGTCGACACCTTCGAGGAGGTTGGCGAGGCCGGTCCGCACCGGGTCGACGTCGGCGTCCGGACCGGGATCGGGCTCGAACCGCTCGGCCGGCAGCACGTCGGCGATGGCCCCGAGCCTGGCCCCGGTGACGAGCACCTGGGACGTGGCGAGCAGCAGCACCGGCAGCGCGGTCTCGGTCGCGCTCCCGGCCGCGACCTCGGTGACCGCGTCGAGGAAGCCGCGGACCTCGCCCGCGGTCAGGTCCGCGATGCCGGCGAGGTCGTCACCGACGGTCGGGTCGGGTGCGGAGTCGGTGTCAGGCATCCAGCAACCTCCTGCCCTCGAACGCCCGGCCGAGCGTCACCTCGTCGGCGTACTCCAGGTCGCCGCCGACCGGCAAGCCGGACGCGAGCCGGGTGATCCGCAGCCCCAGCGGCTTGAGGGTGCGGGCCAGGTACGTGGCCGTCGCCTCACCCTCGAGGTTCGGGTCGGTGGCGATGATGATCTCGGTGACCTCACCGGAGGCGAGCCGGGTCATGAGCTCGCGGATGCGCAGGTCGTCCGGACCGACGCCCTCGATCGGGCTGATCGCGCCGCCGAGCACGTGATAGCGGCCCCGGAACTCGCGAGTGCGCTCGATCGCCACGACGTCCTTGGGCTCCTCCACGACGCACAGCACCGACGCGTCCCGGCGAGGGTCCCGGCAGACCCGGCAGAGGTCCTCCTCGGCCACGTTGCCGCAGACCTGGCAGAACCGGACCCGCGCCTTGACCTCGGTGAGGGCCGACACGAGCCGCCGGACGTCGGCCTCGTCCGCCTGCAGCAGGTAGAAGGCGATCCGCTGGGCGCTCTTCGGGCCGACGCCGGGCAGCCGACCGAGCTCGTCGATCAGGTCCTGGACCACGCCTTCGTACACTCGGCCGACCCTACTTCCTCACAGGGTCAGGGACCCTCACGGACCTCGATGACGCGCCCGCCGAGGATCTGCTCGACCACTTGCGGCCCGGCGAGCCCGGAGTCCTCCGCGTCCTCGTCGTCACGGCTCCAGGTGTCGTCCTCGGGGGCCACCGGGACCTGGACCGCGGACGCCGGGCCGCCGGCCCCCTCTCCCGCGGGACGTCGTGGGGCCGGCTGGCCGGGGGGGCCGGGGTCGTCGTCCGGGGGGTCAGGTGGGGGGTCGCTGTCGGCCCCGGGACCCGACGGCGACGGGGACGTCGCCGGTGACAGCGACGTGGCCGCCGGGGACGCGGTCTCGGGGGACGTGGTTGTGGGTGGCGTGGTTGCGGGTGGCGTCGTCGCGGGAGACGCCTGGTCGAGCGGCACCGCCTCGACCCGGACGTCGAGCCCGAGGACGTCGATGAGGGCCTGCCGGACCAGCTCGGGGTGCGCTCCCCTGGCGAACATGGCGAGCGCCCCGGAGTTGGAGAACCCCAGCCGCAGGGTCTGCTCGTCCACGCTGAGCACCTGGGCGTACTGGCTGGTGGCACTCCACGTCGTCCGCTTGATCTCGCGGAGCCGGGAGAGCACGTCCGGCCACATCCGGCGGACCGCCTCGGCACCGGCGACCCCGGCGGACGCCGCAGCGGGCTGGGGCGCAGGTTCGGGCTGGTGCTCGGGCTCGGGCTCGGGCTCGGGCTCGGGCGCATGCTCGTCGGCGACGGGCTCGTGCGGGCGCTGCGTCTCCGGCGTCCGCTCAGGGGCGGGCTCGGGCTGGGGCGGTGCCTGCTGCGTGGTCGACTGCGTCGTCGGCTGCGTGGGCTGCGGCACGGACGGCTGGGCGTCGCTGGTCGGCAGCGAGACGTGCAGCCGGCGCTCCAACCGGTCGAGCCGGGCAGCGAGCCCCCGTTCGGTGCTCTCAGCGCCGGGCAGCAGGATCCGCGCGCAGAGCAGCTCGAGGTGCAGCCGCGGCGACGTGGCGCCGACCATCTCGGTCAGTGCTGTGTTCGCCAGGTCCGCCGCCCGGGACAGGGTGGCCGGGGCGAACCCGGCCGCCTGCTGCTGCATCCGGTCGAGCTGGTCCTCCGGCAGCGCCCGGAAGATCGAGCGCGCCCCGTCGCCGACGGCCTGCAGGACGATGAGGTCACGGAACCGCTCGAGGAGGTCCTCGACGAACCGGCGCGGGTCGTGGCCGGACTCGATGACGCGGTTCACCACCCGGAACACCGTGGCGCCGTCGCCGACCGCGAAGGCCCCGACGACGTCGTCCAGCAGCGCCGCGTGGGTGTACCCGAGCAGGGTCACCGCCGTCTCGTAGTCGACGCGGCCACCGGAGGCGCCGGCGACGAGCTGGTCGAGCACGGACAGCGAGTCCCGGACCGACCCGCCGCCGGCCCGGACGACGAGCGGCAGCACTCCCTTCCCGACCTCGACCTGCTCGGCCCGGCACACCTGCTCGAGGTGGTCGAGCAGCCGCTCCGGCGGCACGAGGTGGAACGGGTAGTGGTGGGTCCGGGACCGGATCGTGCCGATCACCTTGTCCGGCTCCGTGGTCGCGAAGACGAACTTCACGTGCTCCGGCGGCTCCTCGACGATCTTCAGCAGGGCGTTGAAGCCCTGCGTCGTGACCATGTGGGCCTCGTCGATGATGAAGATCTTGAACCGGTCGCGGGCCGGGGCGAACACGGCCCGCTCCCGCAGCTCCCGCGCGTCGTCCACGCCACCGTGGCTGGCGGCGTCGATCTCGACGACGTCCAGGCTGCCCGGGCCGCCGCGGGCGAGCTCGACGCACGAGTCGCACTGACCGCAGGGGGTGTCCGTCGGGCCCTGCGCGCAGTTGAGGCAGCGGGCGAGGATCCGCGCCGACGTCGTCTTGCCGCAGCCGCGGGGCCCGGAGAACAGGTAGGCGTGGTGAACCCGGTCGCTGCGCAGCGCCTGCATGAGCGGCACCGTGACGTGCTCCTGCCCGATGACCTCACCGAACGTCTCGGGCCGGTAGCGGCGGTACAGCGCGGTGGACACGGACCGACCCTAACCGCCACCGGGGACAGCAGAGGACCCCCCGCGCACCCGCCAGAGCCCGCCTGCCCTTGCTGCCTTCCGGCCCTGGGGGAGTTCAGCAGGATGACGCCGCACGAGGGGTCTGCCCGCCACTGTACCCGCCGTGGTCCGGCAGCCGCTCGGGACGGGTGGCCCCGGCGGCTCCGCTACCCTGTCCGCGGAGGATTCGCCTAGTGGCCTAGGGCGCACGCTTGGAAAGCGTGTTGGGCGCAAGCCCTCGGGGGTTCGAATCCCCCATCCTCCGCCAGCGTGACCGTGACTTCTCAACCGGTGCTCGGTGAGGGCCGTGCCCCCCGGTGGCGTCCGCGTCGCGGTGCTTCATTGCGCGAGCTGCCGCTTGATCTCCCGGGTGGCCAGCGACCTGATGTGGACCTCGTCCGGGCCGTCGGCGAATCGCAGCGTGCGGACGCTCGCGAACGACTTGGCGAGCGGGAAGTCCTGGGACAGGCCGGCGGCGCCATGGAGCTGGATGGCCTTGTCCAGGATCCAGCCGACGGTGCTCGGGGTGGCGATCTTGATCGCCTGGATCTCGGTGTGCGCCCCCTTGTTGCCGACAGTGTCCATCAACCAGGCGGTCTTGAGCACCAGCAGGCGCAGCTGCTCCACCTTGACCCGGGACTCCGCGATCCACTCCCGGATGACACCCTGCTCCGCCAGGGCCATACCGAATGCGTGCCGGTCGACCGCACGGCGGCACATCAGCTCGATGGCGCGCTCGGCGACGCCGATGGCACGCATGCAGTGGTGGATCCGGCCCGGGCCTAGCCGGGCCTGCGCCATCGCGAACCCAGCCCCCTCCTCACCGATCAGGTTCGATGCCGGGACGCGGACATCGTTGAGCTCGAGCTCGGCGTGTCCGCCGTGGTCGTGGTCGTCGTAGCCAAAGACCTCCATGCCACGCTTCACGATCAAGCCGGGGGTGTCCCTTGGCACCAGAACCATGGACTGCTGCCGGTGACGCTCGGCGGTGGGATCGGTCTTCCCCATGACGATGAATATCTGGCAGTCAGGGTTCATCGCGCCGGTGATCCACCACTTTCGACCGTTGATGACGTAGTCGTCACCGTCCCGGACGATGCTCGTGCTGATGTTGGTGGCGTCGGAGGAGGCCACATCGGGCTCGGTCATCGCGAAGGCGGAACGGATCTCGCCCTGACGCAGCGGTTCGAGCCAGGTCTTCTTCTGGTCGTCGTCAGCGAACATGGTGAGAACCTCCATGTTGCCGGTGTCGGGGGCAGCGCAGTTGAAGGCCGCCGGAGCGAGGGCACCGCTGCGCCCCATGATCTCGGCCAACGGTGCGTACTGGAGGTTGGTGAGGCCGGCGCCGTGCTCACCGGGAAGGAAGAGGTTCCACAGCCCGCGCTTCCTCGCCTCGGTGCGGATCTTCTGCAGGACCGGCGTCTGGGTCCACGCCCACCGGTCGTCGAGCTGCTCGAGCTGATCGTAGAACACCCGCTCGTTGGGGTATATGTGCTCGTCCATGAACGAGAGCAGCTCGTCACGCAGCTCCTCGGTCCGGGAGTCGAAGGCGAAGTCCATCTCAGTGCTCCTTGAATGAGTTGATGCCTGCTGCGGTCAACTGCTCGACGGCGTCCAAACCCGCGCCGTCAGCCCCCGGGCGTGGCAGTGCCGCATGCCCTTCGGACGCCGGCGAACTTGACCGCGACGCTGGGGGCGAGAGGGCATACGGCGGTCGAGGTGAGACCCGGGCAGCTGCTGTCGCGCCGTCAGCATGTCAGGGCACCAGGACGGCGACGATCTCCGCGGCGCAGGCCGGCTTGCCGGAGCCCTCGCGCTCGATGGTCACCCGGACGGTCGAGTGGACGCCGGCAGGGCCGGGCACGAGGGACAGCAGCTCGGCTCCTGCGCGGACACGGGAGCCCACCGGCACCGGCGAGGGAAACCGGACCTTGTTGCAGCCGTAGTTCACGCTCATCGTCAGGCCCTCGACGGTGTAGATCTCCGAGATGAGCATCGGCACCATCGACAGGGTCAGGTACCCGTGCGCGATCGTGGCGCCGAACGGCCCCTGCGCCGCTCGGTCGGGATCCACGTGGATCCACTGATGGTCCCCCGTGGCGTCGGCGAACCGGTCGATCTGCTCCTGGGTGATCGTGTGCCAGTCGCTGTACCCGAGGTGCGTGCCAACTACCTTCTCGAACTCGTCGATCCCGTTGAAGGTCTTCATGGTGTCCTCCTCCTTCGCTGCAGCAGTCCCATCCGACACCTCGGCACCCGTACAACCCGCGGCCGCGGTGGGGGCGGCTGGCTTTGGCTGGTCACGGTGTCTCAGATCTGAGGTCATCGCGCGGACGGGTCCGGTGCGGGTCGGGTCGGCCGGGCCGGCGAGGTCGGTGAGAGGCCCGGCAGCAGTCGGGCAAGCCGCGCGCGCGTGCTGGCTGCGTCGGTGTGGAGCATCGCCTGCAGCCCGGCCGCCCGTGCCCCTTCGACGTTGGGCTCAGCGTCGTCGAGCATCAGGACCCGCTCTGGCGGCAGGCGTAGACGCTCGACGGTCAGCCGGAAGATCGCGGCGTGCGGCTTCCGCAGCCCGACCTCGGAGGAGATCACCAGCGGGTCGAACAACTCGTCGATCCGCGGTCGCGGGTAGGTGCTGCCCCAGCTGTTCGACAGCATCGCGACCCGGATGCCAGCGTCCCGGAGCTCGTCGACGAGCCGGTAGACCTCCTCGTCTGGACGAAGGTCGGCGAAGAGTCGGCCGAGCACCCCCACCGGGTCGACGGGACGACCGTCGTAGCGCACCAGCTCGGCGGCCAGCAACCGGTCGAACTCCTCGACGCCCATCTCGCCAGTCTCGAGCCGGTGGATCGGCGTACCGTCCGGAGCGCTACGAGACAGCCAGGCCCTGAGCGCGCCGGAGAACGAGGCCGGGTCGATCTCCTCTCTAGCCAGCCAGCTGGTGATGGATTGGCCCACCGGAGTGGTCAGCACGCCGCCGTAGTCGAAGACGACGGCATCGATGTCGCGCGGCCGGCTCACCCGACAACTCCCAGCACGGCCGTGACGACGACACCTGCGCCCTGGACGCCCACCTCAGATCCCGCCGATGAGGGTGACGCCGCCGTCGACGGTCACGATCTGCCCGGTCATCCACGCCGCGTCGTCGGAAAGGAGGAAGGCGACGACGCTGCCGACGTCCTCGGGCACGCCGAGCCGCCTCAGCGGATAGACCGATGCGACTGCCTCCTCCTTGCCCTCGTAGAGGGCGGTGGCGAATCTGGTCTTCACGACCGCCGGTGCGACCGCGTTGACCCGGATGCTGGGTCCAAGCTCCAACGCGAGTCCTCGGGTGAGGTGGTTGAGCATCGCCTTGCTGGCGCCGTAGAAGCCGATCCCGGCCGCCGGTTGCAGGCCCGCGACCGAGCCCACGTTGACGATGGAGCCGCCGTACCGCGCCATCCAGGCCTTGTGGGCCTGCTGCACCCACGACAGCGCGGCGAGGCAGTTCACCTCCACGATCTTGCGTGCGGCGCCGAGATCGAGCTCCACCAGCGGCCCGTAGACCGGGTTGATCCCCGTGTTGTTGACCAGCATGTCGAGTCTGCCGAACGTGTCCAGGGTGCGCTGGATCGTCTCACCCTGGTGGTCGGTGTCGTCCGCCTTCCCGGCGACGGCGAGAGCGACGTCCGGACCACCGAGCGCCTCCACGGCTTCGTCCAGCGGCTGCTGCCTCCGCGCGGTGATCACGGCCTTCGCGCCCTCGGCGATCAGGCGCTCCACGATCGCAAGGCCGATGCCCCGGCTCGCGGCGGTGACGATCGCGACCTTGCCCTCGAACCTGTTCGACACGGACGAGCCTCCTCCTGTTGCGGTGTCGGGCAGCGCGGAAGGCTCTCACCCTCGACCCCATGGTCATTCCCTTGCCGCCGCCGACGCACGTCCCCCAGCCCCTACCCGCCTGTCACGGCCCGTCAGCGCTGACCGGCGGCTGACGGTCGGACGCCCGTCACAAGGAACCAGATCGCCCCCGCCGCGTCGTCGCCGCCGTTGACCTTGAACGTGAGGAGGGCGGGCTGGCGCCCAGCTCACGAGCGGACGGCACCGGCCGCACCGCCAACGACGCGCCGACCTCCAACAGCTCGGCACACGAGTCCTCCACGACGACGCACTACCTGCGCCGCCGCAGCCACTTCACTGCCCACAGGAGGAGGTGTCATCCCCACATGCCGGCGGACACTCCCCACCGGGGGGACCGGCGCAGCTGTTGAGCGATGATCTTGCGCTGCACCTGGCTGGTGCCCCCGCCGATCATGAACAGGCGGGCGTCGCGGTAGAGACGTTCGACCTCGTACTCGCGACAGTACCCATAACCGCCGTGGATCTGGACGGCATGGCTGGTCACCTCGTTGGCCAACCGGCCGGCGACGAGCTTGCTGATCGAGCCTTCGGCGACCGATGGCCTGCCCGCGTCTGACAGCGCGGCAGCGTGCCGGTACAGGAGCCGACACTCCAGCAGCGCGGCCGCCATGTCGGCCAGCATCTCAGCGACAGGAGCCAGGTCGGCGATCGGACCACCGAACGCGGTCCGTTGGAGGGCGTAGGCCTGGGAGAGCTCCAGCGCACGCTGTGCCATGCCGGCAGTCATGGCAGGAATGGCGAGCCGCTCGTAGTCGAGCACGTCCATCGCCACCTGCCAGCCCTCGCCGACCTCCCCCAACCGGTCGGTGTCCTCGACCCGGACGTCGTCGAAGACCAGCTCGCAGGTCGGGGACGACCGCAGTCCCATCTTTTCCAGCACGCCAGTGACGCTGATGCCTGGCGCGTCCATCGGGATCACGAATGTCGTCAGCGTCTCCTTGATGCCAGGTCCCCCGGTGCGACACAGCAGGAGCACCGCGTCAGCGATGGTGGCGTTGGTGATGAACATCTTGGTCCCGTTGATCCGCCAACCGTCGCCATCGCGGACCGCCTTGGTGGTGATATTGGCGACGTCGGAACCAGTGTCCGGTTCGGTGACGGCCCACGACGTGATGGTCTCCCCGGCCGCGATCCCGGGCAGCCACCGAGACTTCTGCTCGTCGGTGCCGAAGGACATCAGCGCCCGGGCCGTCAGGTAGGTCGGCATGGTGGACATGGCGAGACCGGCGTTGTGGTAGGCGAGGGCGTCGACCGCTTCGTGCAGGGCCACACTGCTCGGCCCGGTGCCGCCGTACTCCGGGGAGATCACCGTTCCGTACAGTCCAATCCTGCCGACCTCCAGCAACAACGACCTGATGAGGTCCATGTCCTGCGGGTGGGCGTCGAGCCCACCGTTGCGGGGTATCACCTTGTCGCGGCCGAACTTGTGGATCACGGCGGCCCAGTCGGAGGTGACCTCGTGATTGGTGTGGGTCGACATGGTGCGTCTCCTCGGTTCTAGCTGTCCTGCGGCGCGAAGCGCAGCTCTGTCCACGACTCATGGTCGACGTACCTTGCCCCGACTCGCATACCGATGCTGACGGACTCCGGCGGGGCCTCGATGCGGGCGGCGACCCGGGGCCCCTCCTCCAGGTCGACGACCGCGATCGCGAAGGGCAGGTCGGCCTCGAAAGCGGGATGGAACGTGCGGTGGAGGACGATGAAGGAGTAGACCGTTCCTACCCCGGACAGCACCGTCTCCTCTCCGCCCGGCTCCCCGCAGTAGGGGCAGGCGTCAAGGGGAGGGAAACGCACCTTCCCGCACTGGCTGCACCGGGGCAGCCGTACCTCGTGTTCGGCGAGACCGCGCCAGTACCCGGCGCTGTCGGGGTCAATCTGGGGAGCGGGCGGTTCGACAGAGACGACCGGGGTCGACACGGATCCTCCTGGATGATCGAGTGAGCTCAGCGTCCCGTGAACCGGGGCGTGCGCTTGGATGAGAACGCGTCCAGCCCCTCGGGGGCGTCGGAGCTGGTCAGGCAGTAACGAGCGGTGACCTCCCGCTCCAGCCGCATGCCGCTGGGCACGCCCGTGCCCTCCCAGAGTCCGGAGTTGAGCACCTGCTTGGCGTTTCGCACGGCCAGCGGCGACTTCGCCGCCACTTGCTCGGCGAAGCGAACGCCAGCCGGCACGAGGTCGTCATCCTCGACGACCTGCGACACCAGACCCCACTCCAACGCCTCCTGGGGCTTGAGCATCCGGCCTGTGAAGATCAGCTCCCGCGCCCGCGCGGGGCCGACCGCCCGAGGCAGCAGGGTGAGGACACCCCCGCCGCCCATCTGGCCGAACGGTAGGTGGGCGTCGCCGATGCGCGCCGAGGCCGAGGCGATCGCCAGATCGCAGGACAGCACCAGCTCGATGCCCCCGGCCACTGCGATGCCGTTGACCAAGGCAATGTACGGTTTGGGGTACTGGCTGACTGCGGAGAATGTCTCGTGAATGTCAGCGAGGAACTCGGGGAAGCCTTGGGCGTCACGCTGCAGTTGCTGGTACTTCTTCATGTCGCCCCCCGCGCTGAATGCGCGGCCGGCGCCCGTGACCGCGACGACGCGCACCGCCTCATCGTGCCCGAGCTCGTCGAAAACGGCGCTGAGGTGCTTCACGGTGTCCCAGTCGAGCGGGTTCATCTCGTCGGGCCGGTTGAGGGTGACGAGGGCCATCACACCTGGTCCCGCAGTGAGGTCGATCCGCTCGACGAGCACTGAGGACGTGCGGGACGGTTCCGCCTGCGTTGCTGTCACTGGTAGCTCCTTGACCCTGGTGCCTCGATCGTCGAAGTTCTTCTGCCCGCTCTGGCGCGGCCGGCCTGCTGCCCGCTAGAGTCTCAACCATCCGGTCGAATGTCAACCCCCTGGTCGTGAACGGGAAGGAGTGCCCGCGTGACGCATCCGCTGCGCTTCGGCGTGGGGCTCAACAACTTTGGGTCGCCGCTTCGCACGGCGCGCGACGTGGTCGACTCCGCCGTGCTGGCCGAGGAGCTGGGCTACTCATCAGTGTGGTTCGGAGACCACCTGAGTTTTCACGTGCCGCTGTACGAGTGCCTGTCGATGATGGCGGCCACGGCGGCCGTCACCCGGCGCGTGTCCATCGCCTCGGGGGTGCTGCTCGGCGTCCTCCGACATCCAGCATGGGTGGCCAAGTCCGTTGCCACCATCGATGCACTCAGCGAGGGACGGGTCCTCCTGGCTCTCGGTGTGGGGGGAGAGAACCCCGCAGAGTTCGAGTTGGCAGGCGTGCCGATGAGAGACCGGGGCCGGCGGACCACCGAGCTGATGGGCACGCTCCGCGAGATGTGGCGCGCTGACAACCCGCACGGCCTCCTGCCACCTCCGGTGCAGACCCGCATCCCGCTGTGGCACGGGGGACGAGCAGATGGCGCCCTGGCGCGCACCGCTCGGTACGGCGACGGCTGGCTTGGCGCCTTCGTGACACCAGCGCGCTATGCCGAACGGTGGTCGAGGCTCCTTGCCATGGCCAGAGAGGTTGGCCGTGAACCGGAGGAGCTGACACCCGGCCTGCACGTCTACATCCGGGTGGACGACGACGCCGACCGTGCGTGGCGCGAGGCGAGCACCTTCATCGGAGAGGTGTACGCCATGGACCCGCAGCCGATGCGCAGGTACTGCGTGGCCGGAGGCGTCGACCACTGTGCTGACGAGATCACGGAATTCGTCAAGGCCGGCGTCACCGACGTGATCTGCCGGATCGCGGGGACCGACCTCGAGGACCAGATGGCCCGGGTCGTGGACGTGGCCACTGAAGTGCGTAGACGGTTCGAGACCGCTCAGAGCAGCGAGGAGACGCCATGGGCAGACGCAGCAAGCTGATCGACGTACCGACCGCCGCAGCACTCGTGTCCGACGGCGACCTCGTCGCCATTGGTGGCATCCACGCGCACGCGGCACCCATGCCCATCATTCGTGAACTCGCCCGTGCCGGACGACGCAACCTGCGGTTGCTGCCGAACGTGTCGGCCGGGCTCCCCGTCGAGGTCCTCGTCGCTGCCGGGGCCGTCGCGGAGGTCTACACGGCGTATGTGGGCATGGAGGATCTCGGTCTGGCGCCGGCGTTCCGCGCCGCCGCGGAGAAGGGCGAGATCGTCGTGCACGACGTCGACGAACCCTTCACCATCTACGGGCTCAAGGCGGCCGCTGCGAATCTCCCCTTCATGCCGCTGCCACGCGGCCACGAAGCGACCAGTACCCGTGCCCTGTCGGCGGACCTGTTCCGCACGGTGGTGGATCCGTACTCCGGCCGGGAGCACGTCGCGATCCCCGCCATGCGCCCCGACGTCGGCATCGTGCACGCACCCCGCTGCGACCGCTTCGGCAACGTCTTTCTGGACGGGCCCGTCTACCAGGACGACCTGATCCTCCGGGCATCGAGGACCGCGATCGTGGTCACAGACGAAATCGTTCCTGACGGCTACGCCGCGGCTGGCCGGCACAAGGAGGTCACCGTACCGAGCTTCATGGTCTCCGCCGTCGTCGCGCTCCCCTTTGCCGCACACCCGACGTCGTCGGCAGGTCACTACGGACGCGACGAGCTGACCTTGGAGGAGTACATGCGCTCCCCCGACGACTGGATGGCCACGTACGTACAGGGGCCACGCGACCACCACGACTACTTGGAACGGGTAGGGGTCAAGCGTCTCCTCGGCACCCTTCGCGTCGACCCCGCGTCCACCCCGGAGGGGACACGGCATGACTGAGACGTTCACCACCGGTGAGCTGATGGCGGTCACACTGGCGCGGGGCTTGCGGAACGGGGAGTGGGGTGCCTGCGGGGCGAACTCGCAGATTCCGATGGCAGCCTTCCAGCTCGCCCGCCTGATGCACGCCCCGGACCTCAACTGGCTCAGCGGTGGCGGCGGTGCGATCAACTCGACGGCACGACTGGTGAAGTCGACCGCTGACCCGGTGACGCTGGACAGTGCGGAACACGCGTTCCGCCTCGAAGACATCGTTGACTTTGAGCTCGGCGGTTGGCGCAAGGCGCCAACCGTGGGGATCTTCGGCGGCATGCAGGTTGACCGTCGCGGAAACGTGAACATGGTCGGCATCGGGCGTGACTACCCCACGTTGCAGGTACGGGGCCCGGGCACCGTCGGGCTGGTCTTCGCCGCCTACTTCAGCCGGACGATGATCTTCTTGCAGCGCCACGACCGGCGGATCCTCGTCGAGGAAGCCGACTATGTCAGCGCACCAGGACGCACAGCGGCACGGCGCGAGTTCTGCGACCCGCACTCGGACGGGCCACAGCTCGTCGTAACTCCCCTGGCTGTCCTGGACTTCGGTGATGACGACACCCTGCGCCTGAAGTCGGTGCACCCCGGGCGCACCGCCGATGAAGTGCGGGAGCGCACCGGGTTCGACTTGCCGTCGTCGAACAGCGCCGAGGTGCCCTTCACACCGGCGCCCACAGGTGAGGAGCTCACGGTGCTCCGCGAGCGCGTGGATCCGAGCGGCGTGCTGAGACGTTTGCGTCTGGACTGAGCTGATGACACGCCGATGCCGGCTGCACCGTGGGTCAGATGCATCTGTGACGAACGCCGTGCTTCGTCATGGATGACAACGGAAGTTGCAGCACCAGATAGCCTTTTATACGCGTGAGGGAGTGATCGGGAATGTCTTTCTTTGAGAGGTTCGTCCGTCCGGCACTGCTGGAGTTCAGCGATTGGCCGGCGCTCGTGCACAATGGACGGGTCCAGACCTATGCGGAGTTGAACCGATCGTTCAACCGCGTGGGCAACGCCCTTCGAACGTTGGGCCTCGGCCTCGGTGATCACTCGGCGATCTTGCAGCACAACTCTGATCGTTGGCTGGAGTGCGAGGGTGGTCAGGGCAAGTTCGGCATCACCACGGTCCCACTCAACACCCGTCTTTCGCCCCAGGAAGTGGCGTGGCACCTGAACGACAGTGAGTCGCGTGCCGTCATCTTCAGGCCGAGGCAGGCGATGCTCCTGGAGTCCGTCCGCGACCAGCTGACGACCTGCACGCACCTGCTGTGCATCCCGGAGGAGGGTGAGGACGTCCCGGACTGGGCGGTGGACTTCGACGAGCTGCTCGACGCCGCGAGCGACGCAGAGCCCGACACGATCGTCCCACCAGAGACCCTGTACCGGCTCATGTACACCTCGGCCACGACCGGAAAGCCCAAGGGCGTACCGGTCACCCACAGTCATTTCTCACTCCACACGGCGACAACACTGGTCAACCAGCTGGCCGGAGTATCCGAGCAGGACCGCTACCTGCCGGTGACACCCTTCACGCACATGGCCATAGGGTTCGTGTGGCCGTTCCTCTCCCGAGGTGGCACCGTCGTGTGCACCGAAGGATGGAACCCTGCGGAGTTCCTCGAGCTGTGCGCTGAGAACGAGGTCACCTACAGCCTTCTGGCGCCCACCGTCATCATCAGCCTGCTGCGGCATCTCGAGGACCATCCCGAAGCGGTCAGCACGTGGCAGAGGGCTCCCATCAAGGCGGTGTGGTATGCAGCGTCGCCGATTCCGGTAGAGATCGCCAAGCGCGCGGAGGCAACGCTCGGTAACGTACTCAACCAGATGTACGGCCTCACCGAGCTCCTGGGGAACGGGACCTCGATGACGTGCACGCAGCTCACCGCGGAGTGGCACTCGCGCAAGCCGGGAACGTGTGGCCGGGCGCAACGCAACAACGTCGTGCGCGTCGTCGACGACCAAGGGACCCCCCTGCCCGCGGGACAGCTCGGCGAGGTGGTCGTGCTGGCCGAACAGCCTTCCGGTTACTGGAGGCAGCCGGAACAGACCAGCGAGACGATCATCGACGGTTGGTTCCACACAGGCGACGTCGGCCACTTCGATGAGGACGGGTTCCTCACGATCACCGACCGCAAGAAGGATATGATCATCTCGGGCGGGTTGAACGTGTACCCCACCGAGGTCGAGAACATCATGTACCAGCACAGCGGCGTCGAGCAGTGCGCTGTGATCGGCGTAGCAGACGACTACTGGGTGGAGGTGCCCTGCGCAATTGTCGTCCGCAAGCCAGGGGCCACGTGCGACGAGGCAGAGCTCATCGAGTTCGTGCGTGAACGTCTTGCTCACTTCAAGGCACCCAAGTCGGTTGTCTTCGTAGACGAGCTGCCGGTGAGCGCGGCCGGCAAGGTGCTCAAGCGTGAGCTACGCCAGCGCTATGGAGACGTGCGAGCTGGCTCAAGCTCGCGCCCGTGAGGCACGAGGCGTGTGACGCCATCAGGGTCGGTCGGGCACCTGCACACCTGCCCGGTCATGGCACAGGGTCCGCAGCGGCTTCTCGCTGCGGACCCTGTGCACGGTGCAGTTCTCTTACACCTTGAGACCCAGGCTCCGACCGATCAGCATCTGCTGCACCTCGGACGCGCCCTCGCCGATCGTCATCACCCGGGCGTCTGCGTAGAGCCGAGTCACCGCCGTCTCCTGCATGAACCCCGCTCCACCGTGCAACTGGGTCGCGTCGTATGCCACCTTGTTGCAGATCTCGGACGCAACCAGCTTGCACATCGCGGCCTCTTGATCGTAAGGGTGGCCGTGATCCATCTTCCAGCAGGCGTCGTAGGTCATCGCTCGAGCCGTGGCGGTGGCTGCAGCCATCCGGGCGACCTTGAAGCCGACCGCCTGATGATCGCCGAGCCGCTTGTTGAACGACTCGCGTGTCTGCACGAAATCCAGGGTCGCATCAAGGCAGCCCTGAGCTATGCCCACCGAGGCCGAAGCGATCGGGAGGCGCGCCCAGGTCAGGAACCCAAGAGCCTCACGGTACCCGCGGCCCACCTCGCCCAGGAGGGCGTCCGGCCCTAGCCCGGATCTTTCATCCCACCGGTGTTGATCATGGCGCTGCGGGTCGTGACCGCGGCGTGGGGTGATTCTGGCAGGAGGGTGTGACAGCGCCCCGAGTGTCGTCTCGGGTGGTCGCCGGTTCCACTGGCCGGTGGGGTCCTTGGGTTTGTCGGGACGGGTGGGCCGGCGCTCACCCGGGGGCGGCGAGGGCACGGAGTTGGCGGACGCCGTCGTCGACGAGGTGTCCCCAGGGCGCGGTCGTCTTGACGTGCAGGACGACCCGGCGGCCGGTGCGTGCCAGGGTGGCCGGGACGGTGAACAACCGCAGTCGTAGCCGTTTGGGCTCCCAGCGCCGGGCGTCGTGCCCGGTGAGAGCCAGCATCTGCATCCACGCGGTGAGCTCCGCGGCGAGAGCGACGATGGCGCACCAGATCTGGTTCTGCGCGAAGTCGTGCAGCGGCAGGTTCGCCAGACCGGTGTCCTTGGCGCAGCGGATGCGGTCCTCGGCGCGAGCCCGGCGGCGGTGCCGCAGTTCCAGGTCGGCCAGCTGGGTGCCCAGGCCGCCGGGGCCGGTGTTGGTGGCGAACGCGGTGACCCGGTGCCCGTCGACGTCGGTGATGCGCAGCTGCGCGCCGGGGTGCGGGCGTTCTTTGCGGATGATGACCCGCATGCCTTTCGGCCACGTCGACAGATCCAGGAGGTGGGTGACCTCGGTGACCCAGGCTCCCTCGCGGACGTCACCGTCGCCGTCGTAGGCGGGGGTCCACGCCTGCTTCGGAATCAGCTTCAAAGTCGGCTCGAAGTCGGCCGGCAGGGTGAACCCGACCGAGTACGACAAGCGTTGGGACACGACCCAGTTCAGGAACTCGTGGGTGGCCCCGGCGGCGTCGGTGCGGATCAGCACCTTGCGCCCGGCCCGGGTGCCCTTGTGGTGGGACGGCAGCTGCCGCAACGCCTCGCGGGTGACGGTGATGTGGTCGGCGGCGGTGTTCGAACCGGCGTTCCCGGGCCGCAGCAGCACCGACAGCGGCTCCCCGGTCCCGTCGGCCCCATGGTCGACGAACGAGCACAACGGGTGGAAGCCGTATCCCCGTTTGAAGGTCGGCGCGGCGGACTCCTTCTCGCTGTGCGAGGTCACCAGCGTGGCGTCCAAGTCGATGACCAGCGGCCGGTCCCTGCTGGTGCCGGCGTCCGGAGCATGCCTGCCGGCCAGCCGCCACGCCGTCGTGCGCGCGACCTGCCGCGCCGCATTGATCGCCTTCAGTGCTGCGGGGGCGTCCTGGGCCAGCGCGCTGATCGTCCGTGACACCGTCGGGTCCGACGCGACCGGGCCGTACACCTCAGGTGCGGCGCGCAGCACCGCGACGTCGGCCAGGCAGTCCCCGCCGAGCACCAGGCTGACCGCCAGGTCCAGTACCACCTTGGCCGGATCGTGGATCGCCAGCGGCTTGCGCCACGGCGCCAGCGCCTGCGACAGCGCCGCATCCAGCCCGGTCGTGGCGACCGTCTCGGTGATCACCGTTCCGCCGCCGTGGCCGACCCCACCGGTACCGGTCGTGTCGACGTGGAGACGCGGATAGAACCGGCTACGCTGCTTCACCTGAAAGGTGCTCCTCGATCTGGAACGCGTGGACCTTCGACAAGCCACATCATCCCAGGTCAGGAGCACTTTTCATGTGATGAACGCGCCGTCAGGCCGGACCGCGACGAAAGCGCCGGGCTAGCCCGGATCTTTCATCCCACCGGTGTTGATCATGGCGCTGCGGGTCGTGACCGCGGCGTGGGGTGATTCTGGCAGGAGGGTGTGACAGCGCCCCGAGTGTCGTCTCGGGTGGTCGCCGGTTCCACTGGCCGGTGGGGTCCTTGGGTTTGTCGGGACGGGTGGGCCGGCGCTCACCCGGGGGCGGCGAGGGCACGGAGTTGGCGGACGCCGTCGTCGACGAGGTGTCCCCAGGGCGCGGTCGTCTTGACGTGCAGGACGACCCGGCGGCCGGTGCGTGCCAGGGTGGCCGGGACGGTGAACAACCGCAGTCGTAGCCGTTTGGGCTCCCAGCGCCGGGCGTCGTGCCCGGTGAGAGCCAGCATCTGCATCCACGCGGTGAGCTCCGCGGCGAGAGCGACGATGGCGCACCAGATCTGGTTCTGCGCGAAGTCGTGCAGCGGCAGGTTCGCCAGACCGGTGTCCTTGGCGCAGCGGATGCGGTCCTCGGCGCGAGCCCGGCGGCGGTGCCGCAGTTCCAGGTCGGCCAGCTGGGTGCCCAGGCCGCCGGGGCCGGTGTTGGTGGCGAACGCGGTGACCCGGTGCCCGTCGACGTCGGTGATGCGCAGCTGCGCGCCGGGGTGCGGGCGTTCTTTGCGGATGATGACCCGCATGCCTTTCGGCCACGTCGACAGATCCAGGAGGTGGGTGACCTCGGTGACCCAGGCTCCCTCGCGGACGTCACCGTCGCCGTCGTAGGCGGGGGTCCACGCCTGCTTCGGAATCAGCTTCAAAGTCGGCTCGAAGTCGGCCGGCAGGGTGAACCCGACCGAGTACGACAAGCGTTGGGACACGACCCAGTTCAGGAACTCGTGGGTGGCCCCGGCGGCGTCGGTGCGGATCAGCACCTTGCGCCCGGCCCGGGTGCCCTTGTGGTGGGACGGCAGCTGCCGCAACGCCTCGCGGGTGACGGTGATGTGGTCGGCGGCGGTGTTCGAACCGGCGTTCCCGGGCCGCAGCAGCACCGACAGCGGCTCCCCGGTCCCGTCGGCCCCATGGTCGACGAACGAGCACAACGGGTGGAAGCCGTATCCCCGTTTGAAGGTCGGCGCGGCGGACTCCTTCTCGCTGTGCGAGGTCACCAGCGTGGCGTCCAAGTCGATGACCAGCGGCCGGTCCCTGCTGGTGCCGGCGTCCGGAGCATGCCTGCCGGCCAGCCGCCACGCCGTCGTGCGCGCGACCTGCCGCGCCGCATTGATCGCCTTCAGTGCTGCGGGGGCGTCCTGGGCCAGCGCGCTGATCGTCCGTGACACCGTCGGGTCCGACGCGACCGGGCCGTACACCTCAGGTGCGGCGCGCAGCACCGCGACGTCGGCCAGGCAGTCCCCGCCGAGCACCAGGCTGACCGCCAGGTCCAGTACCACCTTGGCCGGATCGTGGATCGCCAGCGGCTTGCGCCACGGCGCCAGCGCCTGCGACAGCGCCGCATCCAGCCCGGTCGTGGCGACCGTCTCGGTGATCACCGTTCCGCCGCCGTGGCCGACCCCACCGGTACCGGTCGTGTCGACGTGGAGACGCGGATAGAACCGGCTACGCTGCTTCACCTGAAAGGTGCTCCTCGATCTGGAACGCGTGGACCTTCGACAAGCCACATCATCCCAGGTCAGGAGCACTTTTCATGTGATGAACGCGCCGTCAGGCCGGACCGCGACGAAAGCGCCGGGCTAGGCGTACGTCATCGAAGTACAGCGGATGAGTGTCGGACGTGCGCCACCCGATCTTGTCGTAGGCCGGGCCGACCTCCACGCCGGGTGCATCCAGTGGTACGAGGAATGCTGAGACCTCCGGCCGACCGGGTCGGCCGTGCCCGGTCGCGGCGAAGAGAATCACGTACTTCGATCTCGGCGTGCCTGAGTTGGTGATGAAGGCCTTGGAACCGGACAGACGCCACCCGTCGCCGTCCCGAACTGCCGAGGTGCGGATGTTGCCGGCGTCGGAACCGCCGCTGGGCTCGGTCAGGCCGAAGGAGATGAACGTCTCGCCACGCGCGGCCAGTGGCAGGATCTCCTTCTTCTGCGTGTCGTTGGCGAGTCGCTCGAACAGCGCGCAGGCAATGCCTTGGACGTGCGCGCTGGCACCGACGCCTCCGTCGACCCGTGAGATCTCCTCGATGGCCAGGCAGAACGAGGTGATGTCAGAGCCGGACCCGCCGTACTCCTCGCTGACGCGAAGCCCGAAGACGCCGAGCTCCCCCAAGCCGTCGATGATGGATTCGTCGAACGCGGCGTCGACCGTGCGCTGTGCGACGGTCGGCGCGAGCACGTTCGTGGTGAAGTTGCGCAGCACCGTGCGCCACGAGCGGTGGTCGTCGGTGAAGCACCAGGGGACGTCGAGGTCGATCCCATACGATGAGCTGTCGATGGCGGGCACGAGCTTCTCCTTAGCGAGTCAGTCGTCCAGGACCCAGTGGAAGTCGGTGACGAGCGCGGAGCGCTCGGCGGCGAACACGGCACTGACGCGGGCACCGATGTGCATCCGCTCCAGCGCGACGTGGTAGTCAGCCAGATCTAGGCCGTGAAGAAAATTGCCGATGGCGGTGTCCGCACGGTCTGGCCGTGCGTAGACGAGAGCATAAGGCGGCTCCGGATAGCCCGGGAAGCTCGTGTACCCGATCGTGGCTGCTTCGACCACAGCCTGCGGGCCTACGTCCAACCAGTCGTCGGAGGTCGGTACGAAGCATTCTTCGCAGAAGTCGCGGGGCGGCACTCGGACACGACGGCACCGTGGACACGGTGACGCCGTCAGCACGCCGCGGTCGCGCAGCGTGGTGAGGAACCGACTGGCTGCCGGACCCGCTGCGTGCTGGAAGTCGAGGTGCCATGCACCGGGGATCATGACGTGGCTGGCCGTGACGTCGCCCATGGTCAACTCCTCTTCACGAAGGCGTCCAGGTGCTCACGGACGTTCGGGCTCGTGGTGATGTGGTCCAGGAAGAGCTGTCGTTCATGGTGAGAGGCGGCTTGCGGCGGCCACTCCTCAGCGGCACGGGCCATCTCGCGGACCGCGGCGACTGCGAACCTGTCACGTGAGGCGAGCCGGTCGACGACGCGGTCCAGCTCCGCGTCGAAGCTCTCCGGTGCCACGGCCAGCGCGGCCAGTCCCCAGGCCTCGGCCTGCTGGCCCGAGATCATCTCACCGCTCTGGAGAAGCCAGCGCGCCCGCGCGCGGGGCAGGGCCCGGACCAGTCGCACCGAGCCACCGGCGCCGGGCAGCAGCGCGTGCTCGAGGTGGCGGTCGCCGATCCGCGCGGTCGTCGAGGCGAGCACCACGTCGCAAGCCAGGAGCATCTCGCAGCCGCCGGCCAGCGCGAACCCTTCGACAGCAGCGAGACTGGTGAACGGACCGGCCTCGATCGCGTCCAGGACGTCGCTCAGCCGGGTGACGTAGGCCTCGAGCTCCCGCCGGTCATGGATCAGGCCTCGCACGAGGTCGAGGTCAGCGCCGGCGCAGAAGTGGCCGCCGGACCCGCGAATCACGAGCAGCGAGGCGTCGCTGCGTGCCATGTCGACAGCGTGCTCGAGCCCCTCGATGACGCCGATGTCGATGCAGTTGCGCCGGTCGGGCCGGTCCAGACGCGCATGGACGACGTGACCGACCCGGTCGATGAGCACCTGTCCTACCCGGGTCATCAGTCGCCACCCCGGAGCACGGCCACGCCCACGAACTGGATCGAGCCGCCCGCGCCGCTCACCACAGCGGTGCGGCAGCCCTCCACCTGGTGATCACCGGCGCGGCCGCGGACCTGGCGCGCCCCTTCGGCGACCCGGGCCAGGGCGCTGACACTGATGGGGTTCGCGCAGAGTACGCCTCCCGACGGGTTGACGGGGATCCTCCCGTCACGATCGAACCGACCCTGCTCGGCGTCGGCGATGCCTCGGCCCGGCGCCGACAGGCCAAGGGCCTCCACAGCGATCGGCTCCATCGTGGCGAAGGGGATGTAGGGCTCTGCGACGTCGATCTCGCGCCCTGGGTCGGTGATCCCGGCCTGGGCGTAGGCCGCGGCTGCCGCGAGGGCGAGCTCAGGGAACAGCCCATGGTCGTTGTCAGAGACCGCGCCCATCTTGTCGCCCAGGAAGTAGGTGTTGGTACGGGCCGCGAACCCGTCGATCCAGGCCGTCGGTCGGGCCATGACGGCTGCACGCTCAGCCGAGGTCATCACCAGCGCGACGCCACCTGATGTCTGGGGACAGGCCATGTCCCTCCGGATCGGAGCAAACAGCAGAGGGCTGGCGAGCACCTCTTCCGGGGTAACAGGCTTGCGGAGGTGCGCCGCGGGGTTGAGCGCTCCGTTGTGCCGCAACCTGGAGGCGACCTGGGCCCACACCTCTTCCGCACGGCGCAGGCCGATGCCGTGGTGTCGCAAGTACCGCTGAGCCTGCAACGCCGTCATGGAGATCGTGTTGAGGGGCAGGAGGGACTCGTAGGCCGGATCCCAGATGAGGTTGAGGGCCTGCTGAGCGGGTTGGAGGGAGTCCCCCATCTTGTCGGCACCGACTACCAGGGCGCATTGAGACTCCCCGGCTGCGATCGCCCACCACGCCATCTGCGCCGCCGAGGTGCCGGTGGCCCCACCGGTGTGCACGCGCACGAGGCGCTTGCCGCGAGCCGCGAGCACGTCGACAATCTCCTGCTCAGGGTGCCCGAGGCCGTGCAAGGCGTCTGGGGCTTGAGAGAGCACGACAAGGTCCACGTCGGCCATGCTCACCGCGGCGTCGTCGAGGGCGGCCACCGCAGCGTCGCGAATGAGCCCGAAGAGGTCGGTGTCGGGTCGACGGGTGCGCATCGGTGTCATCCCGACACCGATGACACCGACCCTCGTTGCGCTCATGAGCAGGCACCCAGCAGAGTGAGGGACTGTCCCTGCCCGGCTCTGCCGTAGGAGGAGTGGGCGAGCGCGGTGGGAGCTCCCCGCTCGATGGCGGCGGCGGCACACACGATGCGCTCGAGTCCAGCGGCATAACCCGCGTTGCGGCGGAACAGGCCGCCCGACGGCTGCAGTCGCGGCAGGCTGCCTTCGATGACGGCGTCCGCGACGTCGACCGGATCGCCAAGCCCGAGAGCATGCGCGGCCATCAGCAGACGGAACACCGTTCGGTCAGTGGTCTCGATGATCTGGGCGCCCGCAGGGTCGACACCTGTACGTCCGAGGATCCGCTCGCGGAGCCTGCCCACCGGGTCCGGGTTCGCCTCGACTGGCAGCGCGCTGTCGGTGGCGAAGTCGACGGCCTTGATCTCTGCGCGAAGCCCGTCGGAAGCCACCAGCACCGCTACGGCGGCGCCGTCGACCGGGGCGAAGTGCGAGACCCGCAGCGGCGCGAACCAGACCCGGTCGTCATCCGTGTCGCGCGACAGGAAGGACGTCAGGGCGTCGAACCGGTCGGCGGTGAGGCCGTGGTCGTGCAACCAACGAGTGACGGCGAGCGCCTCGGCCGCCAGCGGGTGCGCTCCGACGGGCCGGGAGAACACCGGCTCAGGGTCGGGCGAGATCGCGTTGAGGGGGTCCGACTCCCCGGGGCTGTGCCACGAGACGACGAGCACCGCGCGGTCGACGCCTGCGGATACGCGCCACGTAGCCGACGCCAAGGCAACGGTGGGATCGTCGACCACCTTTGTCTCATCGCGGAGGTAGCCACCGGCGGGCCCCGCCAGGTGCATCGATGAGATCAGGCGGCCGTCCAGGGCGTCAGAGCCGGCAAGCACCACTCCGCTGACGTCCGCGCGCTCCAGGCCCGCATGGTCCAAGGCGGCCCGGGTCGCAAGATGGACGCCGAGCGGCAGGTCGAGACGCTCCTGTCCACTCCCGAACTGTGCCATCCCCCAGCCCGCCAGCCCGACCGCCGTCACGCCGGCACCCCTGGTGCAAGAGTCTCGATGATCGCGTCGACGTTGGCCTGCAGCTGGGCAGAGTCCAGCCCGAAGCTCGGCGAGTACAGCAACGTCTGTTCGTACAGCCCCCCGAACCGGTCCTGCAGCTGCTCGCCTACCTCGTCCGGCGTGCCGGCCACCGCGAAGAGGTCCACGACCTTGTCGGGCACGGCGGCGACCATGGCGTCGACGTCGCGTCGCGACCACGCCGCGCGAACCTCAGCCGCCATGGACTCGAGACCATGCACGGCCAAGGCGGGGAGGTAGGTTCGGACAACGGCGTAGAAGCCGATCTGCGCCTTCGCCCACCTCAAGGCCAGATCCGGGTTCTCGTTGACACTGCAGATGACGTACCCCGCGATGGGAACCGAGCAGTTCCGGTCGGCGCGGGATGCGCCGTCCTGGAGGGCCGGTCGCACGATGTCGTCCACGTAGCGACGGCTGAAGATCGGGTGACCCACCAGGCCGTCGGCCACGGATCCGGCGGCCCGCACCATTCGGGCATTGACCCCCGCAAGGTAGACAGGGATGTCTGCCCGCAACGGGGGGCGCACCGCCGCGGTAGGTCTGAGGGCCAGGTGGTAGAAGTCTCCGTCGTGCGACACGCCGGTGTCGTCCATGGACCACAGTCGGCGCAGCAGCGGCACCAGTTCCTCGACCCTTCGGGCCGGGGCCGTGGGATCACTGCCGTGCCAGTCTCGCTGCATGGTGCGCGTGCCGGTCCCCAGACCGAGGATCAGGCGGCCACGACTGAGCTCATCGAGGTCACGCGCCTCGGCCGACAGCACGAGCGGCGATCGCCCGACCGCGTACGCGATCGCACTGCCCAGCTGCACCCTCGAGGACGCCATGGACATCGCTGCCAACGAGACCACGGCAGTGCGCTCGTAGAACTCGGTCGTCCAGACTGAGTCGAAGCCGACCGCCTCTGCCCGACGGGTCACGTCCTGGACGAAGTCGAGGTCACCGCCGAGAAGCACCAGACCTCTGCCAGAGGCGCCAGCAGAATCGGCTACCACGGAATCGTCAGACCGTGGCGGCGCTGGCGGTCGTCATGCCCTGCACGAGTTGTTGTAGGACTTCGCTGGCCTCCCGCGCCATCTGAGGAACGAAGGTGGCCACGTCGATCACGTCGTGGATGCCGCTCGAGACCTGTCCGGCTGCGACCAGGCCGTTCTCGAGATCGCCGGTGGACTGCGCGAGCTGCAGAGCGTGGTCCTTCCACTCGGTCAGCTCATCGATCGTCATCTCCCCGTTGCGGACGATCTCAAGGAGACGGTCCGTAGCGGGAGTGCGTAGACCCCGGGCAGGGCCGTAGACGCCCGGGAACACCACGTCGTCACCCTCCTGTGCGTCGACGACGAACTGTGCGACCGAAGGGTGCCAGTCGGTGTTGTCGGTGGAGGCGATGAACCGTGTGCCCATGGCGACGCCCGATGCGCCGAGCGCCAGTGCGGCGGCAAGGGTCCGTCCGTCGCGCGCTCCACCCGAGAGCAGGACGGGCACCGATACCGCCGCGGTGACGTTCGGCAGGAGGACGAAGGTGTGCACGGGTGACTGGTGCGTGTGACCGCCCATCTCGTACCCCGAGGCGATGATGACGTCGGCGCCGGCCTCTTCGGCCTTGATCGCTTGACGGGTACTACCGACCTTGTGCTGGTGGATCAGGCCAGCGTCCTTGATCCGTGCAGCGAACGACCCGGGGAAACCGGCACTGGTGGTGAGTACCTTGAGCTGCTGCCCAACCTTGTCGTCCGCCTCGCGTGCCTCGATGACGGCGTTGATGTACGCCTCCGTGATCGGAAGCACCTTGCCGGTGTCGTCGGCGCCGACCGGCACGTTGACAGCGAACGGCTTGTCAGTACGGGCGGCGCACTCGGCGATGTGACGGCGCATGATGGCCGCACCCTCGCTCGGTTCCTGCGACATGCCCGGCATGCTGACGGTGCCCATCCCCCCGGCGTTGCTCACGGCCGCTGCCAGGGCCACGGTCTTGAACGGGCCCATGCCCTCCTGGATGATCGGGTGCTCGATGCCGACCAGTTCGGTGTACCGGGTAGCGAGAAACGACATGAACGGCTCCTAGATTTTCGGTCAGAAGGTCTAGCGGTCGGCGGTGAGGATCAAGGCCGAGCCGTCGTTGAGAGCGCCGGAAGTGACCACGGCGACCTCGTGGCGGGGCGCCTGGCGCTCGCCGCACCGACCCTGTACCTGCAGCACGGCTTCGGTGACCGTGTTCATCCCGTGCAGGTACCCTTCGGCAAGCAGGCCACCATGGGTGTTCATGGGGAGTGACCCGTCGACAGCGGTGGCACCGGACCGGATGAACTTGCCAGCCTCACCCCGCTCCACGAGGCCGAGCCCCTCAATGGTCATCAGCACCGTGCTGGTGAAGCAGTCGTAGATCTCCGCGACGTCGACGTCGCCTGGTCCGATGCCGGCGCGCCCGAACAGGTCCTCACGTAGGAGGTAGCCGTAGTTGTAGGTGAAGTCCTCGGTCAACAGCTGGTCGCCGATGTCGAGGCCTGGGCGAGGTCCTGCGGCGTAGGCACCCGATGCGATGCGGACCGGGGGTTGCGCGAGGTCGCGAGCGCGGTCAAGCGTGGTCACCAGTAGTGCGCAGGCTCCGTCGACCTCGGTGGTGCAGTCGGCGGCACGGAAGGGTTCCGCGATCCAGGGGCTGTCGAGGTAGCTCTGCATGTCGAGGGGTTTGCGGAGGATCGCACGCTCATTCAGCTCGGCGTAGGCGCGCTGCGCGATGGCCACCGCCGCTAGATCCGCCTCGGTCGCACCTACCTCGTGCATGTAACGACGCGCCCACATGGCGATGTACATCAGATAGGCGTTGTAACCGATGGGGTAGCGGAACTGGGCGGCTCCACCAGCAAAGCGGCCGCTGCCGACGCGAACGCCAGAGCGTCCGTTGAGGGCGCGGAAAACCAGGACGGCCTCGGCCTGACCGGTCGCCACGGCGGTGGCCGCCTGGTACGTGATGATGCTCGGCGACTGGCCTCCCTGCTGAAAGTCCAGCACGTAGCGGAGGCCGGGCAGCGCCAGCGCCGTCGCGACCGCCTCACAGCTCACCGAGTCGTTGAGCACCGAGAAGCTGGCGACCCCGTCCACCTCGTCCTTGGACATGCCGGCGTCGGCCACTGCGTTGCGGGCGGCCTCGGCAGCCAAGGAGAGAACGGTACGGCCGGACTTGCGGGACAGCTCCGTGTACCCGACTCCGGCGATGGCGACCTCGCGCATGTGCGCCTTCCTCTCATCGTTCTCGAACACTTAGTTGAAGTTCGACTTGCGGGAAGGCTACGTCCCTCCGGTCGCGTTGTCTACTACCCGCTATCGACCGTCAGCCGCGTCAGGCACTCGCCACGGCAGCGACCCCAGCGGTACCGGCGCGGCGCCCGGGCGGACGATCACGTTGGTGCCTCCGGCGCCGTCGGAGACCAGTCGCGCACGAGTCGGTTCCCGGACTGCTCCCGTGCGTGCCGCCGTAAGGACCGCAGCCGTGTCGGTCTGCTGGCACAGAGTCAGGTGATACCGGGTCGGCGGCAGCAGGCGCGGCGTCCACTCTTCACTGTGCAGCACGTCAGCGGGCCGAACCCAGACCGAGTCGACCGCCTCGCCGCTGTCGTGCTCCGATACCTGACCCGCCGGTGCGACTGCGTAGTAGAAGAAGGTGTCAAACCGGCGAGGGGCGCCTTCGGGCGTGATCCACCGGTCGTGGTAGGCGAGCGACGCCGCGTCTAGACGCAACGCTCGCTGCTCGAACGCCGCGGCGAGTGAGGCCCCACGCGCAAGCTCGCTACGCACCTCACGGGCGTGCTCGACACTTGCCGGGGCGCCACTCCGGTCAACGGCGAGCAGAATCAGCGCCTCCTCGCAGGTCTCGCGCACCGCGGCGACGGTGACCTCGTCGACGGCACTCGCGACATGCTCGCCGGTCACGAGCGCAGGGATGTGCTGATCGCTGGGATCGATGCTGCCGCCGGGAAAGACATACCGGTCCGGGGCGAACGCCGCCTTGGAGGTCCGGCGCAGCAGCAGCACCTCGACTCCGTCACGGCCGTCACGGACGACGACCACGCTCGCTGCCCGTCGAGGGGGGACCACCATCGTGTCCTCGATCACCGAACGCTCCCATCCCATCAGACGGATATCGACTTGCTGGTCGAATGATTGTAGACTTCCCGCCACCTCTCGCGCGAGGCACCACCACGCGCGTCGATACCGCGAGCCGAAGGAGCAGCGCTGTGAACGAGGTCGTGATCGTCGACGGTGTGCGTAGTCCGATGGGACGGCGGGGAGGAGGGCTGGCCGGGGTGCACCCGGTTGACCTGTTGGCGCATGTGCTGAGCGAGCTCATCGACCGCACCGGGATCGACGCAGCCACCGTCGACGACGTGATCGGCGGCTGCGTGGGACAGGTAGGCGAGCAGTCCTTCAACGTCACCCGCAACGCGTGGTTGGCTGCCGGACTCCCGATCTCGGTACCAGCGGTCACGGTCGACCGGCAGTGCGGCTCAAGCCAGCAGGCACTGCACTTCGCCGCACAAGGGATCGCCTCCGGCAGCTACGACGTCGCCATCGCGTGCGGCGTGGAGTCGATGAGCCGGATTCCTATCGGCTCCGCTGCGACCTTCCAGGGGTCGCCGTACAGCGAACAGCTGCTCGCGGCCCATCCGCTGGTCTCGCAGGGCGAGTCGGCCGAGCGCATCGCGGAGAAGTGGGGGTTCTCCCGATCCGACCTGGACGCGGTGGCAGTGCGTTCTCACCGCCGGGCGATCGCAGCACGGGAGGCGGGCGTGTTCGCCCGAGAAATCGTCCCGGTCAAGGTGGGCGAGACCCTGGTGGAGCACGACGAGGGGATCCGAGAGCCCGACCCAGAGCGGATCGCCTCTCTCAAGCCGGTCTTCCGGGAGGATGGCGTGATCACCGCCGCGAACTCCTCGCAGATCACCGACGGCGCTGCCGCGCTGCTGCTGATGCGTGAGGACCGGGCACAGGAGCTCGGGCTGACACCACGGGCGCGGTTGGTGTCGATGGCGCTGGCCGGTGACGACCCGGTGATGATGCTCACCGCACCGGCCCCCGCCACTCGCAAGGCCCTCGGCCGAGCCGGGCTGGATGTGGACGACCTCGACGCGGTGGAGATCAACGAGGCGTTTGCGAGCGTCGTGCTGGCTTGGCGAGACGAGCTGAACATCTCCGAGGAGTGGTACGACGCGCACGTCAACCTGCACGGCGGCGCCATCGCCATGGGGCACCCCCTCGGTGGATCCGGTGCCCGACTGATGATCAGCCTGATGTCGGTTCTCGAGGAACATGGCGGGCGCTACGGACTCCAGACCATGTGCGAAGGTGGCGGCCAGGCGAACGCGACGATCATCGAACGCTGGGGCGCCAGTCGATGAGCGCCACCTTCGTCGTGGGGACGGGCATCTCCCCCTTCGACCGCGCCCCCAGTACCCGGTCCGCCGACCAGGTCGAGCACGCCGTCCGCGCGGCGCTCGACGATGCCGCCGTCAGTCTGGACCAGATCGACGCTGTCTACGTCGGCAATGCTGCCGGCGGCCTGCTGACGGGGCAGGAGATGATTCGGGGCCAGGTGCTGCTGCGCGGACTGGACCTCGACGGAACCCCTATCGTCAACTGCGAGAACGCCTGTGCCAGCGGCTCAACTGCGCTGTACCTGGCCGACACTGCACTGCGCGCCGGCCGAGCCGGCACCGTACTCGTCGTCGGTGCGGAGAAGATGGCCAGCGAGGACAAGCAGCGCCCGATGACTGCCTTGGCTGCGGCCGTGGACCAGGAACGGCTGGAGGAGGAGACCCCCGAGATCCGGGGTGACGGCTCACTGTTCATGGACATCTACGCGCAGCTGGCCCGGGACTACCTGACCGACCACGACGCCCGCCCAGAGGACTTCGCCGCACTGGTGGTGAAGAACCGGCGCCACGCCTCGCACAACCCCGTGGCCCAGTTCGCGGCACCCCTGACCGTCGAGGAGGTCCTCAACGCCCGGCTGATCAACGACCCCCTCACCCTCCCGATGTGCTCACCCATCGGCAACGGCGCCGCCGCGGTCGTCCTCACCACCGAGCCCTCGCCTGAAGCCACCCCCGTGAGGCTGCTGGCCTCCAGCCTGGTCTCTGGCCGAGGACGGCACGCCGAACCGGCTGTCACGCACGCGGCGCGGTTGGCGTTCAGCCAGGCCGATGTCTCACCCGACGCGGTGGACCTTGCCGAGGTGCACGATGCCACCGCGCCGGCAGAGCTGATCGCGCTGGAGGAGCTGGGCCTGCTCGCACCGGGCGAGGGCGTCTTCGCCGTGCGCAAGGGGCGGTTGAGCGTCGGTGGCGACCTGCCGACGAACCCCAGCGGCGGACTGGTGTGCAAGGGCCACCCGGTGGGCGCCACTGGCGTGGCGCAGGTGGTCGAGGTCGCCGACCAGCTCCGCGGCCGCGCCGGGGGGCGTCAGGTCGAGGGCGCCCGGATCGGGATCACCGAGAACGCCGGTGGTTGGCTGGGCGGTGATGTCGCGGCGGCCGCGGTACACATCCTGGGCCGATAAGCATGAGCGACAATGATCGGCCTGGCGCCCCGGGGATCGCCTTCGAGCGATCGTTCCGCACGACCCGGTACCTCGACCCGTCCCAGAACTGGGCTCCTGCCCAGATCACCAGCGAGATCCGGCGTGACCCGCTGCTGGGAACCACCGGCCGGCTCGCACACTTTGTCGGATTCGCACCTCAGCCGGAGGACTTCGCGGCACTCGCCGCCACCACGCGTGAGATCTGTCCATTCTGTCCGGACCGACTGGAGGTCGTGACCCCGCAGCTGCCTCCCGACGTCTTCGGCGCCGGCCGCCTTCGTCGGGGGCAGGCGACCCTGGTGCCGAACCTTTCTCCCTACGACGCGTTCAGCGCCGTCACGGTGATCTGCGCAGAGCACTTCGTGCCGATCGGTGACTGGTCCCCCGAGCTTCTCGTCGACGCCATCAGTCTGGCGCGGGACTATGCGGCGGCCATTCGCGCAGCTGGGCATGCGCTGCCCTACACGCTGCTGAGCTGGAACTACATGCCGCCCGCGGCGTCGACGCAGATCCATCCGCATCTGCAGGTGATCGTCACCGACGAGCCGGGGACCAACGTCAAGGCAAGGATCGGGGCCCAGCGGGAGTACCTCAAGCGTTGGGGCCGTCCCTTCTTCGACGATCTGGTGGAGACCGAGCGCGCCGTGGGCGAACGATGGGTCCACGACAGCGAGCACGTGACGGTTCTCACCGACTTCGTCTCGCTCTCAGCACTGTCGGACGTGCGCATCGTCTTCTCCGACCACCAGGTGCTGGACACCCTCGACGACGCAGCGCTGGAGGACTTCTGCGCCGTCATGTCCCGGCTGCTGCGTGCACTGGGGGAGACCGGTGTCTCCAGCTTCAACATGTCCTTCTTTCCCGCCACGGCCGATGCCGCTGACGGCGGCCGGCTGCACGCCGTCCTCACGCCCCGGCTGTCGTTCTCCCCTGCGCTGCACGCCACCGATATCGGCGCGCTGAACCTCCAGCTCGGCGAGCCCTACATGGCACGTAGCCCGGAAGAACTCGCCACCTCGCTACGACCCGCGTTCCGCCCGCCGTTCGCGGGTGCCGCCTCAGGAGGATCGTGATGGACTTCGCCGAATCCGAGCTGCACCGCGACATCCGCGCTTCGGTGCACGCGATCGCCGAGAAGTACGGCCACGCCTACTACCAACGCGCGGCCGCGGAGGGTTCCCACAGCGAGGAGCTGTGGAAGGAGGTTGCAGACGCCGGTTTCGTCGGGGTGAGCCTGCCCGAGGAGTACGGCGGCGGAGGGCTCGGGATCAGCGAGCTGGCGGTCGTCGGTGAGGAGCTGGCCGCACACGGCTGTCCGCTGTTGCTCCTCGTCGTTTCGCCCGCGATATGCGGCACGGTGATCTCTGCCTACGGCACCCCGGAGCAGAAGCAACGATGGCTACCCGACCTGTGCTCGGGATCAGCCAAGATGGCCTTCGCGATCACCGAGCCCGAGGCCGGGAGCAACAGTCACCAGCTCGCTACCCAGGCTCGTCGTGATGGGGAAGAGTGGGTGCTCAACGGCACCAAGCACTACATCTCCGGGGTGGACGAGAGCCGCGAGATCCTGGTCGTGGCCCGAACCGGGCGCGATGACTCCGGTCGCGGGCGCCTGAGCCTCTTCGTGGTGCCCACCGACGCCGCGGGGCTGAGTTGGCATCCGATCTCGATGCAGGTCAACGCCCCGGAGAGTCAGTTCACGGTCAGCTTCGAGAACGTGCGGGTACCCGCCGACCGCCTGCTGGGCGAGGAGGGCGAGGGGCTGCGGCTCATCTTCGCCGGCCTCAACCCGGAGCGGATCATGACGGCCGCCCACGCGTGCGGGCTGGGCCGCTACGCGCTGGGCAAGGCGGCGCGCTACGCGCAGGAGCGCGTCGTGTGGGGCGTACCCATCGGTGCCCACCAGGGGCTGGCCCACCCGCTCGCGGAGGCCTGGATCCACCGGGACCTGGCGTGGCTGATGACCCAGAAGGCTGCTTGGCTGGTGGATGCGGGGACGAGTCCTCGTGAGGCAGGGGTCGCCGCCAACAGCGCGAAGCTCGCTGCCGCGGACGCCGCGGTGGAGGCTCTGGACCGGGCGATCCAGGTACACGGCGGCCACGGCCTGTCCACGGAGTTCGGCCTGGCGGACCTCTGGGGGTTCGTGCGCCTGCACAAGACGGCCCCCGTGAGTCGCGAGATGGTGCTCAACCACGTGGCGCAGCAGGTGCTGCAGCTGCCCAGGTCGTACTGATGTGGCAGGCGGCGCGACCGGTACTGACCGGTGTCAAGGTGCTCGACCTCAGCCTGCAGCTGCCCGGCCCGTACGCCACTCGGCTGCTCTGCGACCTCGGGGCCGAGGTTCACCGGATCGAGCCGCCCGGCGGAGACCCCGCCCGCGCCTTTCCCTCCCTCTACGGCGAGGTCAACGCCGGCAAGCGGGTGGAACAGGTGGATCTGAAGTCCGACGCCGGACGAGCCCGCGTGCTAGGGCTGGCGCGCGAGTGTGACGTGCTCGTGGAGGGCTTCCGACCCGGTGTGCTCGAACGCCTGGGGGTGGGCTACGAGGCGGTGGCCAGGATCAATCCAGGGGTGGTCTACTGCTCGATCTCGGGATACGGGCACGACGGCGAGCGAGCCGACAAGCCTGGCCACGACCTCACGTATCACGCCGACGCCGGGACCTTGGCGCAGGGCGTACCGTCCTTCGCGGCCGTTCCACCGCTCCCCTATGCGGATCTCGCCTCCGGCCTGATGGCGGCCATGACGATCAGCGCCACGTTGGTCGGTCGCGCCACGAGCGGCAAGGGCGCTCATCTTGACGTGAGCATGGCTGACGTGATGGCCTCCTGGACCTTCCCCGTCGCTCTACCGCACGAGGCCGGAGAAGTTGACTTGTTCAATCACACACCGCACTACGGAGTCTTCGACACCGCCAACGGCCAGCGGATCGCGCTCGGCATCGTCCACGAGCAGCACTTCTGGGAACGGTTCTGCGACGAGTTCGACCTCACCGACGAACGCGACTCCACCTTCGCCGCACGCCAAAAGGACTACCACCGTCTGCGGCACCGCTTGGAGAGCCTCTTCGCAAGGCTTCCAGCCGAGGACATCCTGGCTCGCACGGCCCGCGCCGACGTACCGGCAGCCATGGTGCTTCGTCCGGTGGACGTGCTCGACAGTGCGCCCTTCCGGGAACGCGGAGCCATCCGGAGCAGCGAGTCGCGCCCAAGGTACGCTTATCCGGTGAGATTCGCGACAGATTTGACAAATCCATCCCACGAAGGACCGGCGTCCGCGCCTGGGGTGGAATCGTGAGCGGCCCGGCCGGCAACGACGAGCAGCAGCCGCTAAGTCGGGTGGGCCGCAAACGAAACCAGCGCATCGACGCCATCTTGCGCGTCGCCGCCAGGGTAGTCGCCGAGCACGGTTACCACCACACCTCGCTGGAGATGGTCGCCGAACAGGTGGATCTGACCAAGGCGTCGCTCTACCACTACTTCGACAGTAAGGACGCTCTGCTCAGTGCCTGCTTCGAGGCGGTTGCACAGCGGACCATCGATCGCCTGTCGGCGGTCGCCGACGCGGCGCCTACGCCCCTCGACGCATTGCGGGACCTGGTGGCAGAGCAGTTGAAGATCCTCGTGCTCGACGACCCCGACATGGCACGACTGTTCCTGCAGCACCAAGACTGGCCGCCATCGATGCGCGAGGAGCAGCGCCACTGGCGCAAGCTGCACGACGACGTCTTCGTCTCTGTTGTCGAGGCCGGCGTGGCCTCGGGGCAGCTGTGGCCCCGCGACCCACGGGTGGCCTTGCACTGCATGCACGGAGCTATCAACTACGTGCCGATCTGGTTCCGGTCGCGGTCAAAGCGCGAGGACGTGCGGCTGCTGAATCTGATCACCGAAAGCATCCTGGACATCTTTCGACCATCCCCTGAGAGGCACTGATCCATGACGCTCGATGAGTTGTTCGGCCTCGCGGGTCGCACGGCCCTGATCACCGGAGCCAGCCGCGGGATCGGTGAAGCGCTGGCTCAGGCTCTCGACGCCGCCGGTGCACGAGTCGTCCTCGCGGGCCGCGACCGTCAACGGCTCGAGCAGGCCGCCGCGTCCCTCCAGAACAACCCCCTCGTGCTCACGGCCGACCTGCAGACTCCTGAGGGCCCCACGACCCTGGCCCGCGAGGCCCGTGCCGCCGCAGGCACCATCGACGTGCTCGTCAACAACGCCGGTGGATCCTGGAACGAAGCCCTCGGCGACGTGGACGACGAGACCTGGGCGCGCACCATCCAGACCAACCTCACCGCTGCCTTCATCCTCACCCGGGAGCTCGTGCCGCCCATGGTGGACCGTGGCTGGGGTCGCGTGATCAACGTGGCGAGCGTCATGGGCCTGGTCGGCGACACCCACTCCAGTGCCTACGCCGCCAGCAAGGGCGGAATGATCGCCATGACTCGCTCCCTCGCGGCCGAGCTCGGCCGTGGCGGGGTCACCGTCAACGCTCTGTGCCCGGGTTGGGTGGAGACGGACCTGGTCAGCGGCCTACGCTCCGACCAGCGGTTCGAGCAGCGCGTCGTCCGGCGCACGCCCGTCCGTCGCTGGGGGACGCCGGCCGACATGGCTGCCGCGGCGGTCTTCCTGTCCGGCCCTGGGGCGGCGTTCATGACTGGACAGACCCTCGTCGTCGATGGGGGCCTGTCGGCCACCTGGTGATGCTGACGGCCATCCATGACGGCGCAACGTCCTCATGCCTTCGGTCCTCCAGCAACGTAGAGGACTTGACCGGAGACGAAGCCGGCACGGTCGCTGACAAAGAACGACACGGCGTTCGCCACGTCCTCCGGTACGCCGACCCGGCCGACCGGGATCTCCTCGGCTGCGGCGGTCTTGAACTCCTCGAACGAGAGGCCGATCCTGGCTGCTGTCGCGGCAGTCATGTCGGTCTCGATGAATCCCGGCGCAATGGCGTTGGCGGTGACGCCGAACTTGCCCAGCTCGAGGGCTAAGGTCTTCGTGAACCCCTGCAGGCCCGCTTTGGCGGCGGAGTAGTTGACCTGCCCGCGATTGCCGAGCGCGGACGTGCTTGAGAGGTTGACGATGCGCCCCCAGCCGGCCTTTGTCATGAATCCTTGGGTGGCGCGAGCCATGAGGAACGAGCCTCGCAGATGCACATCCATCACGGCGTCCCACTCCTCGACCGTCATGCGGAAGAGCAGGTTGTCCCGGATGATGCCAGCGTTGTTCACCAGTACCGTCGGCTCACCGAGTTCTGAGACGATCCGCTCGATGGCGTCGTGCACGGCGTCTTCGTCACGGACGTCGACGCGGACCGCCAGGGCCCGGCCACCTGCCGCCTGGATCTCCTCGACCACGGAGTAGCACGCCGACTCCTCGAGGTCGGCTACGGCGACGGCGAGGCCATCGGCTGCGAGACGCCGGGCGATGCTGGCACCGATACCTCGCGCTGCGCCGGTCACAACTGCTGTCCGGCTCGTGGTGGTGGCTGTGGTCATACGACACCTTCCGCAGGGTTGTGGTTAGAGGACGGGACGATGCTCGAGCCAGGAGCAGGGCGTCCCACAACGGCATAGTCCATCGTCACGGCCTCGTGAGTGTTCGGTGGGCCAGTTCCAGGTAGGACTGCACCGCATCCCGCGGCGAGTACTGAGCCTGCCCGAGCTCACCCGCAGCGCGCACGCGGTGATCGATACCCGCGGAGACCACGGCGATCTTGTAGTAGGCCAAAGCCATGTGAAAGTCCCAGTGGGCGAGCGCGACGCCACCCGCGGCCTCGTACTGAGCCGCAAGTGTTGGCACGTCCGGCAGACGCGGGCTCGACCAGGCACCGGGGGCGCCGAGGATGAGATCGAGCGCTGGGTCGCGGTAAGCGCACATCATCGCCACGTCGGCGATCGGGTCTCCGAGGGTGGACAACTCCCAGTCGACGACTGCCGCGATCCGAGTCTGTGAGCCAGGCGAGCCGGTGCCGAGGTCCACGATGGTGTTGTCGATGCGGAAGTCGCCGTGCACGATGCTGCTGGTCTTCTGCTCCGGCATCGCAGCGGCGAGCCGCCGGCTCACCTCACGGGCCAAGGGGTCGAGCGCGTCGGCTCCGACGATGTCCCACTGCCCGGACCAGCGCTTGAGCTGACGCTGCGCGTAGGCGTCTGGCCGACCGAATTCCGACAGACCGATGGCGTGGTAGTCCACTTTGTGCAGGGCCGCCAGTGTCTGCACCAGGCGGTCGGCGAGCGTGGAGACGACCTCGTCGTCCAGCTCATCGAGCTCAGCCCGGGTCTGGATGGATCGTCCCGGGACGAACTCGACCAGGGTGAACGGTGCACCGATGAGGGACTCGTCCGTGCACAGCGCCACAGCCCGGGCCACGGGGACGTCGGTCCGCAGCAGACTCGATGTCACGCGAAACTCCCTCGCTACATCGTGAGCCGACGGCGTCCGGCCGGCACGAGGGGGAGTGCGCAGCACCCACCGACGGGTGCCGTCGGTGAGAAGGAACGTGAGGTTGGAGCGACCGCCGGTAATCAGGCGGGCACTGATCGGACCGGCCACGGCTTCGCCGGCCCCTTCGAGAACCTTCGCGATGGCCGCCAGCTCGGCACGGCTCAGGAGCCCCGGAGCCGTACTCACGAGATCTCTCGTCCTGGAGGAGCGGCAACTGGGCCGCCGTCGGCGGACCCTCCATCCGCCTCGCCTGAACCGACCGGCAGATCGACCAGCTCCGCGAGCCGAGACCGGTGCTCCCCGGGCTGGCCAAATGCGAGCTGATCAGTCTTGGCCCGCTTGAGGTAAAGATGCACGGGATGCTCCCAGGTCATGCCGATGCCGCCGTGCAGCTGCAGCGCCTCCTCCGCAGCCGTGACGGCGACATTGCCGCAGTATGAGGCGGCGACGGCGGTCGCGACCTCGGCGTCACTGTCGCCGACGGCCAACGTGGCCGCGGCGTACCGGGCCGCCGCGGTGCCCGACTCCACGCTGACGTACAGATCGGCGAGGCGGTGCTTAAGCGCCTGGAAGCTGCCGACCGGCCGTCCGAACTGGCGGCGCTCGCGCAGGTACTCGACGGTGGTCGCCAGACACCACGACGCGATACCGACTTGTTCGGAGGCCAGCATCGCGGCACCGGTCCGGAGCGCGGCGCGCAGGCTGCCTTCGCCATCACCTCGCACACGTGTACCCGGCGCCGCCTCGAGGACGACATCTGCCAACTGACGCGACATGTCCAGGGAGACAACGGGATTGATCCTCGCACCGGCAACAGGTACCGCGTAGATCGCCAAGCCGTCGGACTCGTCGACTGGAACGAGCAGGACGTCGGCCTCCAGCGCTCCGGCGACGTTCGGCACGGCGCCGGTCACAGTGCCTCCGGTGGCTGAGAGGTGGGGCAGCGCGCCGTGGGGAGCAGTGGTGAACGGAACCGCGAGCGCAGCCGTCGTCCCGCCGGTGGCGAGGTCGGCCACCACGGAGTGGCCAGACCCGATGACGGCCACAGTCGCGACGACGGCGCTGGTGAGGAACGGGACCGGCGCAACCACTCGGCCCAGCTCCTCACAGACAGTGGCGACCTCCCGGGCCGACGCACCGAGGCCTCCCTCGGCCTCGGGTACCAGCAGTCCCGCGAGTCCGAGGTCCTGAGCGATCGTCTTCCAGAGCGGTTCCACGACCGTCCGGTCACCGTCGTACATGGCGATCACGGCAGACGGAGTCACACGATCCCGGAGCGCGTCGCGGACCGTGCGGCGCAGGTCGTTCTCGACGTCGGTGTACAGCAGGTCCAGCTCACTCACTTCGCCAGCTCCTTGAACGGGATCTCACGGTCGACTCGAGGCTCCGGCGGGAGGCCGAGCACACGTTCGGCCACGATGTTGCGCAAGATCTCCGACGTGCCGCCCTCGATCGAGTTCCCTTTCGCCCGTAGGTAGCGGTACCCAGGGCCGCGTCCGAGGAAATCGACCTCGACCGGCCGCCGCAAGGTCCAGTCGTCGTAGCGCAGCCCCTCAGCACCGAGCACTTCCAGCTCCAACCCACTGAGCTGCTGGGCGAGCCGCGCGAAGGTCAGCTTCATCGCCGATCCCTCCGGTCCAGGCTGACCTGCCATGAGCTTCTGGCGCAGTCGCTGACCCGTCAGGCGAGCCGCCTCGGACTCCACCCACAGCTGCATCAAGCGGTCGTGCAGATCGGGCCGTCGCCGAGCCGGGTTCGAGCGCCACGCTGCCGCCGCCACTCCGACCATGCCGCTCTCCCGCGGCACCGGACCGCCGCCGATGGCGATCCTCTCGTTGTTCAGCGTGGCGTTGGCGACCTTCCACCCCTCGCCGACGGCGCCGATGCGGTTGGAGTCCGGGATACGGACACCGGTGAGGAACACCTCGTTGAACTCAGCTTCCCCGGTGATCTGACGAAGGGGACGCACCTCGATCCCGGGGTCGGTCATGTCACAGATGAAATAGGTCAAGCCCGCATGCTTAGGCAGACTGGGGTCGGTGCGTGCCAGGAGGATGGCGAGGTGAGCGTTCTGCGCGGACGAGGTCCAGACCTTTTGCCCGTCGACCACCCAGTCCTCCCCGTCGCGCACGGCTCTCGTGGCCACGGCAGCCAGGTCAGACCCTGCGTTCGGTTCGCTGAACAGCTGGCACCAGATCTGCTCGCCTGTCCACAGCGGGCGCAGGTAGGTGTCGAGCTGCTCCTCAGTGCCGTAGGCGAGAAGCGTGGGCGCCGCCATGCCCAGCCCGATCACGTTGACCCGCGGATGATTGTCGGGCGCACCGGCCTCTTCGAACATGGCGTCCACCATGGGCTGCAGCTCCCGCGGCAGCCCAAGTCCACCGCGGCCCACCGGGAAGTGGACCCACGCGAGCCCCGCGTCGAAGCGAGCTCGCAGGAACTCGATGCGGTCGGTGGTCATGGGGTCGTGGTTGGCCAAGAAGGTGGCGACCTGCTCGGCCAGCCTGGCCACGGCGTCGTCGGTGCTGGGGCTCATCGTGCCTCCGGGTCATCGTGGGTCCATTGCGGCAGCTGGTAGCAGTGGGCACCCGCGTCAGCGCCCTGGTTGAGACGCCGCTGCGCGACCAGGAGCCGCAGGTGCGCATCGGTCTCGAGCACCGCCAGCATGGCGTTGAAGGGGTCTAGGTCGGCAAGCGCGAGGCCACGGCGGGTCCAGGGGATCTCAGTGGCGACGTCTGCGGCGGTGCGACAACCCCCCGCGACGAGCTCCTCGCACCGATGCAGGCGTTCCTCGTGGTGGGCCAACAGCTCATCGACGCGTTGATGCACGCTGGTGGTCACCTGCCCGTGCGCAGGAAGAAGCATCATGTCGGGCAGCGCACGCACCTTGGCCAAGGAGGCGAGGAAGTCACTCAACGGTAGCGGGGAGGGCACTGGCTCGAAACCGATTGACGGAGTGATCGTCGGCAGCACGTGGTCGCCCGCGAACAGCACGCCAGAGGCAACGTCGGCGAAGACGTAGTGGCCGCGGGTGTGCCCCGGCGTGGCGAGGGCAGCCAGCGTGCGGGCGCCGAGACTGATCTCAACGTCTCCCTCCAGCCAGTCGTCAGGCTCTTGCCAGAGCTTGGGGTCGACGCTGTGTCCAGCGGACTCGGTGCGCCATGCTTCAGCCAGGTCTCGCGCGCCGGCCTGGACCAGACGGCGGTACTGGGACTCGACCACGCTCCGCCCCGCGCCGAAGTACTCGATGGCGTCGCGGTCACCGATGCCCAAAGTCACCCGGGCGCCGAACTCCTGGCGCACAGTGACTGCCTGCGTGTAGTGGTCTCGGTGCGCGTGGGTCACTAGGAACCTGGTGACGTCACCGACCTCGTGCCCCAGGCTGCGCAGCGCGGCGTCGAACGCGCTCCGTGACTCCTCAAGCGCCCACCCACCGTCGATGCACACCAGAGCGGCGGGAGTGCGGATGAGATAGACGTTGACGGCGCGCAGGGCGTCGTTGGGCAGCGGCAGCGGGATCCGGAACACTCCCTCAGCGACCGGCTCTGCCGTCGGCTCGGTCCAAGCCGCGCGAGCGCTCACCAACGCGCTTCTTCCGGCGAGGGGACATGCCATGCCAGTGGCCGCCTCATGCCTGCCAGATCTCCCGTGCGTCGACGAGCAGCGGGGACTGGGGGTCGAGCTCCGAGACGATCTCGACGTCGGCGCGCAGCTTGATCTCCTCCCGCAGGACGCGCACAAGCTCCGCCTCCTGCTGCGCACCAAGCGGCTCGGCGATCTGCAACGTCAACGTGTCCTGCCCCGCCGTCCGCCCGATCACGAGTCGTCCTGCATCGAGACCGCAGCGGGACAGGGCGGCCCCTACCTGGTGCTCGTAGACGAACATGCCTCTGACCTTCACCCCCGGCCCTACCCGTCCGAGCACACCGGCGATCCGAGGTGAGGTGCGCCCGCACGCGCAAGGCTCGCGGCTGACGATCCGGGTGAGGTCCCCGGTCGCCAACCGCAGGAATGGGTAGGTGGGCGAGAAGGTGGTCACCGTCACCTGGCCCAGCTCGCCGTCCGTCACCGGATCGCCAGTAGTCGGATCGAGGATCTCAACCACCTTGTCCTCGGTCAGATGCATGCCACTGCGGGCGACACACTCTCCGGCCAAGTACCCAAGATCGGCAGTACCGTACAACTGGGAGACATGCCCCCCGCGCGACTCCAGCACCGCTCGCTCGTCCTCGGTGAGCTTCTCTGCGGCCACGCAGGCGGTTCTGAAGTGCCAGTCGGCTCGCTCCACCAGAGTGGCTAAGAACGACGGAGTTCCCATGTAACCGGTGACCGGTACGTCCTTGAGCAGCCTCGCTTGCTGTTCGGTATTGCCTGTGCCCGCTGGGATGACGACGCAGCCCAGTGACAACGCTCCGGACTCGAAGGCGTGCCCGGCCGGGGTGAGGTGGTAGGCGAAGGTGTTGAGGACGATGTCGCCGCGCGTCAGCCCGCCGGCCCGTAGGCCTCGGGCGAAGCCCCCGATGTCCGTGGTGCCCAGCTGCGCGTCGTAGATCGGACCTGGCGACATGAAGATCCGGGAACTGGCCGTCAGGTCACCGATGAAGAAGCCCCCGAAGGGCGGCTCCTTCGCCTGCAAGGTCACCAGGTCGCTCTTGGCGATCGGTGTCAGACGGCTCAGGGCGTCCACGGTGCCGAGCTCCGACGGCGTCAGGCCAGCCTGCTCCAGCCGGTTTCGCCACGCGGGCGCTGCGTCCCACAACCGGGTGAGCAGTGCACCGATCCTCTGTCGCTGGTCCTCGCGGCGCTGCTCCGGGGTGCGGGTCTCGTCGGGGTCATCGTGGAGGGACGAAGGGGTCATCCGAGCCACCTCTTTCGGCGCCGGTAGGTCTTGACGTCTCGGTAGCTCTTGCGCTCGCCCACACCACTAAGGCCCAGGTAGAACTCCGCGACGTCCTGGTTCTCGCGCAGCTTGTCGGCTGGGCCCTCGAGGACGATGCGCCCGCCTTCGAGCACGTAGCCGTGGTCAGCGATCTTCAAGGCGGCCTCCGCGTTCTGCTCCACCAGCACGATGGTCACGCCTTCCTCGCCGTTCAGCCGTGCGACGATCTGGAAGATCTCCTCCACGAGGACGGGCGCTAGGCCCAGGCTCGGCTCGTCGAGCAGCATCACCCGCGGATGCGCCATCAGGGCCCGCCCGATGGCAAGCATCTGCTGCTCGCCCCCCGACAGGAAGCCGGCCCGCTGGTTGCGACGGTCAGCGAGTCGGGGGAAGTAGCCGTAGACCATGTTCAGGTCGGTGCGACTCTTGTGCATAGAGCCGACGGTGTATCCGCCGGTGAGAAGGTTCTCCTCGACGGTGAGGTGCTCGAAGACACGGCGTCCTTCGAGCACCTGCACAATGCCCTTCCGAACGATGTAGTCGGGCGTACGCCCGTCCAGGGAGTCCTCTTGCCAGGTGATCCGGCCTCGAACCACCTCGCCCCGTTCGTGAGCGAGGAGGCCTGAGACTGCTCGTAGCGTCGTCGTCTTGCCGGCACCGTTGTTCCCGAGCAGAGCAACGATCTGACCCTCTGGGACGCTGAAGGACACTCCCTTCAGCACCAGGGCGACACGGTTGTAGACGACTTCGACGCCATCCAGCTTCAGCATTCTCAGGCCTCCTCGAAGCGCGATCCGTCAGCTAACGTCCGGCTCGTCGGAGACGGGGGGTCCGGTGACGCAGTCGGCTGTCCGTTCCCAGCCGCCGTCGCGGATCTCGTAGATGTTCACCGCACGATTGCCGGAGTGATCCGTCTCGGTGATCGTGATCGGGCACGTCACGCCGTACCCCTCGAATCCTTCGATCGACTCCAACGCCTGCTTCATCACCTCACCGGTCACCTCGCCGTCGTCACCGACGATCCCCAGAGCCTGACGGATCGCTTCCTCGATCACCGTGGCGATGTAGAGGCCGTTGCCGTACAAGGAGTTGCTCTCGAGGACGGGATTGGGCTCGGTGCCACTCTCCTCCCAGTAGTCCCTCAGCATCGTCACGGCCTCGGGTTCGTCGCTCGGCAGCTTGGACATCGATGTACCAAACTTCCCCTCCATGCACTCGGCCCCGGCGCCTTCGATCTCGTTCTGGGTGATGGCCCAGTGCCAGGCGCCGACCGGCAGGTCAGGTGCCTGCTCGCAGAGTCCCTTGAGCAACAGCACCGCCTGCCCGAAGATGGCAGCGTGCAGCAGCACGTCGGCGTCCAGAGCGACGGCGTCACGCACCTGCGCATCGACATTCGCTGCGGCGGCCGGAATGACCACTTCGCCGGCGAACTCAGCACCGAGCTGCTCGGCTGCGTTCTGCACGCCAGTGCAGTACTCCCGGCCCGGCGGCGGCTCCCACGCGACGCAGCCGATGCTGATGTCGCTGCCCAGCTCCTCGACCTGCTGCTGCACCATGGCCGTTGCCTGGTGCGCGTACAACGGACCAGCGGGGAAGGCATAGGGGAACTGCTCACCGTCCACTGTCTGGAGGTTCCCCTGGCCCGGGAAGATGATCGGGATCTTGGACTGCTCTGACACCGGCGTCAAGGCATCGCTGGTCGCGGTGCCCTCCACCGCGACCAGGACGGCGCCGGACTGCTGGAACTGGGCGAAAGCCTCCAGGGCCGGCGGCACCTCGTACCTGGTCTCGATCTCCTCGACCCGCACCGTCCTCCCGTTGATGCCACCGTTGGCGTTCACCATCTCGAACCAGTCGTTGACGGCCTCACCCACGCCCTCGCCAACATTGGCAATGGCCCCCACCCGGGCACCGGCAACACCGATCACGATGTCCTCGCCGGACCCTTCCCCTTCGCTCCCGCCGCCCGAGTCCGCACCGCAGGCGCTGACTAACAGGACCAAGCCGAGGACCCCCGAGACGCTCCTCGCAAATCTGCGCTTCATAACCTCTCCAATCATCGGTTCATCGGTAGTCCGAGACTTCTGTGAGCCCGCCACGCCGTCAGTAGGAGAAGGGCCACATCCGGAAGTAGTCCTTGATGTTCCGGAACAGGCCGTAGAGCCCTCGCGGCTCCAGAATAAGAAAGAGCAGGATGGCAACTCCGAAAAGCAGCGTGAGCAGATGCACCTCAATGCTTGGCGAAAGGTCAATGCCAACGGCGGGCAGCATGTCGCGCAGCCAGATCGGCAGCAAAGTGATGAAAGCGGCCCCAAGGATGGACCCAGGGATCGAGCCGAGACCACCCACGAGGATCATCGCCAGGTACTGCACTGACAGCGCAAACGTAAACACCTCCGTGGAGATGAGACCGGCGTTGTAGCCGTACAGCACCCCAGACAACCCGGCGATCGCCGAGGAGATGAAGAACGCCAGCAACTTGTACCGCAGCGGCGAGACCGCCGATCCGGCGGCAGCGATGTCCTGGTCTCGAACCGCTATCATCGCGCGACCGGTTCGCGAGCGCACAAGGTTCTCCACGAACATGACGACGAGCGCGAGGGCAGTGAGCACCAGCAGGTACTTGCCCACGGGCGTCAGCGTGTCAAAGGGGCCGATCTGGATGGGGTCGAAGATGACAATGCCCTGATGCCCGCCGGTGATGAAGGTCCAGCTCGTCAGAATCCACTGCACGATGTACTGGGCGGCCAGCGTCGCGATCGCCAGGTAGAGGCCCTTCACTCGAAGTGAGGCGACGCCGAAGATGAGCGAGAAGACGCCTGCCGCCACCATGGCAACGGGGATGGCGACCCAGAACGGCGCCTCAGCCCGCGAGATCAGCAGCCCGCTGGTGTAGGCCCCTACAGCCGCGAACGCCGCGTGTCCGAGCGAGATCTGACCTGCGTAGCCAACGAGCAGGTTCAGGCCGGTCGCCCCTATCGCTGCTATACCGACCAGCGTCAGCACCGTCAGCCAGTACTGCGACGCGATAAGTGGAACCGCGACGAATGCCGCTGCGATGACAGACAGGATCCACACCTTGCGATAGGAGGTGTCGTAGATCGCAATCTCTTCTGAGTACGTCTCGTGGAACCGCCCGGTCTCCATGGCGATGAGTGCCATCTGTCAAACCCTCTCGATCTGGGGCCGGCCGAACAGGCCGTGGGGACGGACGAACAGCACGAGAAGCAGAAGTATCAGCGGTGCTACGGTGCTGAACCCGGCCCCGAGGTAGACGTTGAGGTAACCCGCGGACAGGCTCTCCACCACGCCCACCACGATCCCCCCCACGACTGCGCCGACGATGGACTCCAGGCCGCCGAGGATGACCACAGGGAAGATGAGTGCGCCAAGGACGACGAGTCGACTCTCCACCCCGAGCAGGGACCCCCACACGAACCCGCCAAGTGCGGCGACCCCGCCGGCCATCGCCCACGAGACAGCATTGACCAGGCGAATGTTGATGCCGAGTGACTGAGCGGCCACGCGATCGTCGGAGATCGCCTGCATGGCAAGTCCGAGGCGGCTTCGGGAGAAGAAGAGGCCAAATGCTCCCAGAAGCAGCAGCACCATGACCGCCGACCAGAAGGTGGTCGTGGGGATGGATATACCCAGCCACTCGTACCGCGCCTGATCGATGAGGGGCGGGATCGAGCGAAGACCATCACCCCAGATCATCGGCACCAGTCCGCGGATGACGGAGCCGAGAGCGATGGTGGCCATGACCAGAGCGAGCATCGACTCGTTCTCCAGTGGTCGCAGGGCCAGCCGCTCGATGAGCATGCCGACGACGACCATGGCCAGGACCGCGACGGGTATCCCGATCCAGAAGGGCATCCCCAGGTCCGTGAGGAGCCATGCCACCATGAAGGCTCCTAGCAGCACCACCTCGCCTTGCGAGAAATTGATGACACCACTGCCCTTGACGACCACGACGAACCCGATCGCCAGCAGCGCGTAGAGCATCCCGACGAAGACGCCGTTGACCGCCAGCTGCATGAACTCGCTCATCCGGCCGGAACCTCCTTGGGCTGCACTGCGCCGATGGGAACGTCGACCAGGTGCAGCTTCGTGTGGATCTGCACTTTTCGGCCGTCCCGGTAGGTCACCTCGGCATCGACCTCGACCTCGTTGCGATCGGAGTACAGACCGTCAATGATGAAGGCGTAGTTCTGCTCGACCTGAGCACGGCGCACCTTGCGGGTCCGAGTCATCTCCGCGTCGTCAGCATCGAGCTCCTTGTGCAGGATGGCGAGCCGGGGTACGCGCATGAACGGCGGCATCTCAGAGTTGACTCGCTCCGTCTCCGCGCGGATCAGGTCGATCACCTCCGGCCGTTGGGAGAGGTCTGTGTACGTCGTGTACGGGATCCTTCGAGCCTCGGCCCACTTACCGACGACTTCGCCATCGATATTGATCAGTAGCACCGGGTGGTCGCGCCCATCACCGAAACACACTGCTTCTCGCACGTATGGGGAGAACTTCACCTTGTTCTCGATGAAGGTGGGACTGAAGCGCTCTCCCGACGTCAACGTCGCAACGTTCTTGGACCGGTCGACCACCACCAGGTGGCCGTCGTCGTCGAGATACCCTTCATCCCCCGAGCGCAGCAGGTCCCCGACGAAGGCCGCGTCGGTGGCCGCCTCGTTCTTGTAGTAGCCCGCGAACACGCTCGCCGAACGGTGCGCGATCTCGCGATCCTCGGTGATCACGATCTCGACACCGGGGACCGGACGGCCCATGGTCTCGGGCTTCATCTTGTCCCAGTGCGTCGTGGTGATGCCGACCTCGGTCTGGCCATACACCTGCTTCAACGGGATACCGAGGGCGTGGAAGTACTTCATGACGTCGACTCCCAGGGCGGCTCCACCCGAGTAGACCCTCTCGGCCCGGAGGAGACCCAGATGGTCTCGCAACGGCCGGAACACCAGAAACTCCGCGATTGCGACCTGGACGCGCGTCCATAACCCCGCTCTCTGCCCACGGTAGAAGCGCTCGGCACGCCGCTGCCCGACGTTGATGCCCCAGTGGTAGATGCGCCGCTTCAGCCGAGTCGCCTCGCTGATCCGGACCTCGATCCAGGAGAGGTAGTCCTCCCACATCCGTGGCGATCCGAGAAGCTGGTGCGGGCCGATCTCACGGATGTCGTTCCGCAAGGTCTCGGGCCCTTCGGCGAAATTGAGCCGGTAACCCTCGAGGATATGGCCTGCAGTGGAGAAGTAGCGCTCCCCCGCCCAGGCCAGCGGCAGGAACACGAGGCGCTCGTAGTCGGGCTTCATCGGCTCGGCGAGGAAGAAGTTCTTGACGCCTGCGATGACGTTGAGGTGGGTCATCATCGCGCCCTTGGGCTGCCCGGTCGTCCCCGAGGTGTACATGAGAATCGCGACGTCGGAGTTCTTGCCCCTCGACACGATCTCGCGGTACTCCTGCGGATGCTGCTCCGCCCGGCGAGCACCCATCGCCAGGACCTCGTCGAAGAAGGTCGCCATCTCGGGGTCGTACAGCGACATGCCGCGCGGGTCACAGTAGATGATGCGCCGGAGCCCGGGCAGGTCATGCTGCACCGCGAACAGCTTGTCAGCCTGCTCCTGGTCGCGGACCACGACGACCGGGCACTCGGCATGGCGAACGATGAAGGCGACCTCGTCGGGAGACGACTCCGGGTAGAGGATCACGCCGGCACCCTGCAGGGACTGCACGGCCATGTCCGCGATCAGATGCTGCGGCCAGTTGTCCCCGATGATTGCCACGTTCTCACCCGGGCGGAGACCCAGCTCCAACAAACCGAGCGCAAGGCGCTCGACACGCTCGCCGTACTCCCGCCACGTCATCGGCTTCCAGATCCCGCGGTCCTTCACGCGCAACGCGACCGTGTCAGGAGTGTCGCCAACACGTTGCAGCAGCAGCTGCGGCATGGTCTCGGTGGGGTAGGTTATCGACTCGGTCATCGGGCGCTGGCCTCGCCGGTCAGGCTTTCGGTAGACGCACCGATGTAGGCGCTGATCACTGCTGGGTCCGTCCGCACCTGGTCTGGTGGGCCGTGAGCGATGAACTGTCCGAAGTCGAGGACCGAGACCCGATCGGAGATGTCCATGACGACACCCATGTCGTGCTCGATGAGGATGACACTGGTCGGTCGCTCCTGGCGGAGCTCGAGAATGTAGCGCGCCATGTCTTCCTTTTCTTCGACGTTCATGCCAGCCATCGGCTCGTCGAGGATCAGCAACCTCGGTTCCTGCGCCAGCGCTCGGCCGAGATCGACACGCTTCTGCAGCCCGTACGGAAGGAGGCCAACCGGTGTGTTGCGAATGTGCGGCATATCGAGAAAGTCGATAAGGTCCTCCACCACCGCACGCTGCTGCAGCTCCTCGCGTCGCGTGCGGCCGTAGAAGATGCCGTTGGACAGCGCGCCAGCCTTGAGATACCGATGCCGTCCCAGCATCAAGTTCTCAATGACGCTCAAGCCCTGGAACAGCTCGATGTGCTGGAAAGTACGCGCGACGCCCAGCTCGGCGACGCGGTGAGCGGGTCGCCCCGTGATCTCCTGACCGAAGAGCCTGATCCGTCCCTGCTGGGGGTGGTAGAACCCGGTGACGCAGTTCACCAGGGAACTCTTGCCGGCACCGTTGGGCCCGATGAGCGCAGTGATCTCGCCAGCGCCTGCGGTCATCGACACGCTCTTGAGCACGGTCAATCCACCGAAGCGCAGACTCACGTCGGCCACCTCGAGTGCCGTGTCGTGACCCGGGTCCACCATCAACTCCTCGGATGATTTTCGACTCTACCGTCTGACGCAGAAGTATGCGGGGACCACGTCAGGTTGCGCAAGGGTTTCGGGCACGTTGCGCCTCGCCAGCGGCGCAGAAGGCGCCAGCGGCGGCAGGGGGCTGCCCAGGTGCGCATGCCGAGTACGGCGTGCAGCCCGTCGTGAGTCGGGAGGAGCACCGCGCCATGCCACCGCCACCGGGCGGGTGGAGCTGGGACGTCTCGACGTTGCACCAGTTCGAGAGCCTGGCTCCCGCCCGGGCAAAACCGTGGCGGCACCGGGTTCCCAACGCGCGCGGTCAGGGTATTGCGGAGCGAAACGGGAATCTCGGGTCACTTACGACCAAAAGGGGCAGGCGGTCACGTCCGCAACGTCACCACGGAAGAGTGCGTCGTGCCAGCAGACCTCGGCGCGGGTGAGTCCGCCCATGACCAATGCCGTCTGCCGGTGCGTGACGGCGTGGCACCGCGGGAGCCCGCCGCGCAGATGGCACTGTCAGTGGTGCGGTCCACGATGAGACGACGACCCGGGACCTGCCGGGCAGTGGACGGGGAGGACGACATGTCGAGCACGACGGACCTGACGTGGGAGTGGGCGGCGCTGGAGACCCGCGACTGCGTGACCTGCGGCCGAACGATGCCGTTCGAGCTCGTCGACTGCGTCGACGGTCACGGCGAGGACTGCCCGGACCGGGTGTGCGTCGGCTGCGGGACCGTCCTGGTCGTCGGACCGGCCCCGCTCGGCCAGCGCCGCAGCGCCTGACCGAACGGGGCCAGTCCCGGCCGTCCTGACCGGCGGGCGGGCCGGCCAGGTGGTCCTCACGCGACGGCGGGCACCACCTCGTGCGCGTCCGCAGCGTCCTTGGCTGGATGGGGCTTGCCGGACTTGCCGGCGCTGCGCTTGCCGTTGATCTCCGAGGTGTCCGTCGCGAGCGACATCGTCGCCGCGGCGATCGCCTTGGACATGGTCTCCAGTGCGGTCCTGTCGACGTTGTCGAGGTCGTCCTCGGCGGTGTGGTAGTTGGGGTCGTAGGCCAGTCCGGCGGTGCCGCCGAACGTCGCGACCTCCTCGTCGGTCTTCACCCCGTCCGCCCCGGTGAACAGTCCGGACGCCGGGATGCCGTGGACGATGAACGGCTGGTAGTCCGACCGTCCGCTGAACTCGGTGTCCACCCACGGCTGACCGATGGAGTCGAAGTAGTCGGTGAAGACCTGCTCGGTCGCCGCGGAGCCCTCCGGGACGTCGACCGGCGCCTCGTACGTCGACTGGTCGGCGTCATAGACCCCGATGACGTAGTTGGGCGAGCCGACCATGTCGAAGTTGAGGTACGTGGCGATCTCGTCCAGCCCGGCCGGGTCGTTGGCCGCAAGGTCCTCGACGTAGTGCCAGGAGCCGACGAGGCCGACCTCCTCGGCGCCCCACCAGGCGAAGCGCACCGTGTTGTTGAGCTTCTTGGCCTCCGCGAGCTGGACGGCGACCTCGAGGATCGCGGCTGAGCCAGTGCCGTTGTCGTTGATGCCGGGACCCTCCATCGCCCCGTCGAGGTGGGCACCGAGCATGACGACGTTGTCGTCACGACCGGCCTCGGTCTCCGCGAGCACGTTGAACGTCTGCCGCTCCTCGACGAGCACCTCGATCTCCAGCGTCGCCTGCAGGCCGGGGTCCTCCTCGAGTGCGGCCAGCAGGGTCTGCCCGTCCACCCCGGAGATGCCAGTGGTCGGGACGTACCCGTCGTCCGGGGTGCCGAGCGTCCCGTTGAGCGGTTCCGGGGCGTTGTTGTAGACGATCACCGCTTCGGCGCCCGCTGCGGCCGCCGCGAGCGACTTCGCCGCGAAGGGGCACACCCCGCGGCTCACCAGGGCGATCGTGCCGGTCGCGTCCACCCCGCCCCACTCCTCGGCGCTGCACCCGGTCGCGGTCGCCGGCGTGGACAGGCCAGCAGTCAGTGGTCCGTCGGTGTTCGGTGAGTAGGACATGATCCGGCTCTCGTACATCACGCCGCCGACGACGAGGGAGCTGGCGAGCACCTCCTCGTAGGTGAACGGGAAGTACTGCCGCTCGGTCTCGTAACCGGCGTCCTGCAGGACCTGCTCGACGTACTCAGCCGACGCCTCGTACCCCGACGTCCCGGCTGCTCGGTTGCCGCCGTTGGCGTCGGCGATCTCCTGGAGTGCCTCCAGGTGCTCCCACACAGCGTCGACCTCGACGCTCTGGGCGAGCTTGCGGGGGTTGTTCGGGTTGCCTGCGGCAGCCGCTCCAGCGGGCGCAAGCCCAGCGAGCACAAGTCCACCAGCGGCGGCCAGCGCCGCCCAGGTGCGTCGTCGTGTGCGCAACAAAGCCTCCTCGTCGTTGTCACTCCACCCGTGGTCGTGGTCTGGGTCACACGGACGATAGGCAAAATGCCCGAATCGCGAAAGAGGTGTGGTTCTGAGGACCGCCGCCGCGAGCGCCCGCCACCTAGACTGGGAGGGGTGATCTTCAAGGCGGTGGGCCACGGGCGGCCCTACCCGGACCACGGGTTCAGCACGCCCCGCGACTGGGCGGCGGTCCCGCCGCGTCAGGTGCGCCTGGACGAGCTCGTGACGACGAAGAGCGCGCTGGACCTGGACCACCTTCTCGCCGAGGACTCGACCTTTTACGGGGACCTGTTCGCTCACGTCGTCCAGTGGCGCGGGGTGATGTACCTCGAGGACGGACTGCACCGGGCGGTCCGCGCCGCCCTGCAGCAGCGGCCGGTCCTGCACGCCAGGGTGCTGGTCCTCGATGACTGACCCTGGGTGGGGCCCCGACGGCACGTGGACCGAGGAGGACGAGCGCCGCTACCAGGCACGCCGCGCCGCCGAGCGCCGAGCGGCCAGGGTCCGGCGGGCGCAGACCTCGTTCTTCGCGGCCCTGGTCCTCGTCGTCCTCGGGGCCGGTGTCACCGCCGCCGGTGTCTACCAGAGCTGGTGGGCCTGGCCCCCGTGGGGCGGGCAGGACGAGCCGGGCAGTCCGGTGGCCACCGCGACGTCCGCGGCTGCCTGCCCGACCCCCGAGGTGACCGCCGCACCGGTCGCTGACGTCGTCCTCGTCGTCCTCAACGGCACCCGGCGGCCCGGACTGGCTGCCGCGACGGCGGAGGCCCTCACCGCCCGAGGGTTCACCGTCGGGTCGATCGGCAACGACACCAGCCAGGTCGAGCAGGTCGCGCTCGTCCGGCACGGCCCCGAAGGGCTGCTGCACGCCCGGACCGTCGCCGCCCAGATCGAGGGCGCCGAGCTCGTGGACGACGGACGGGAGGGGACGGCGGTCGAGCTGTCCCTGGGTGCCGGGTTCGCCGGCCTTCGCCCGCCGGAGGAGGCCGCCGAGCTGACCCGGCCCACCCCGGTCGAGTCCCGCGCCGGGTGCGTCGTCCCGACGCTGGAGGCCGGCCAGACGAGCTGATCCCACCGGGGGACAGGGTGGCGGGATTGCATGATCACCGAGGGGGTGGCGGGTGACGTGGTGGAGCGCCGGGTGCGTCCGGTTCTCGGGCAGAGTTCCGGGCAAAGTTCCGGGCAGAGTTTCCGGGCGGATTTCTTGATCCGATCAAGACTACGTGCAAGACTCGGTGGCGTGCCGACACGTCCGGACTACGAGCAGATGCTGCGGGCAGCAGCGCTGCGCGTGACCCGTCCACGGCTGGCCGTGCTGGCCGCGGTGCACGGACTGCCGCACGCCGACACCGAGTCGGTCATCGGTGCCGTGCGCCGCGAGCTGCCCTCGGTGTCCCACCAGGCCGTCTACGACGTCCTGCGCGCGCTGACCGGCGCAGGACTGGTGCGGCGCATCCAGCCCGCCGGCTCGGTGGCCCGCTACGAGGCCAGGGTGGACGACAACCACCACCACGTCGTCTGCCGGTCGTGCGGCGCCATCGCCGACGTCGACTGCGCCGTCGGCCACGCCCCGTGCCTCACGGCGTCCGACGACCACGGTTTCACGATCGACGAGGCCGAGGTCACGTACTGGGGCACCTGCCCCGCCTGCTCGACGAGTCTTCGACCAGCCCACAGCCAGGTGAGAGAGGTTGCACCATGACTGACACCCAGCAGAACCCGCCCACGCCCACCGAGGGCAGCCCGCAGGGGGTAGACCGCAAGGCCGAGGGGGGGTGCCCTGTCCTCCACGACAGTGCGACGTCGCACGGCAGCGAGAGCGAGAACCCGGTCATCGACTCACCCACCCCCAAGGCGCACCGGCCCCGGACGATCAGGGACTGGTGGCCGGACCAGCTCGACCTCACGGTGCTGCACCAGCACCACCCCGCAGGAAACCCGCTCGGTGCGGACTTCAGCTACCGCGACGAGTTCGCCAAGCTCGACGTCGAGGCGCTGAAGCGCGACGTCATGGAGGTGCTCACCACCCCGCAGGACTGGTGGCCGGCGGACTTCGGCCACTACGGCGGTCTGATGATCCGCATGAGCTGGCACTCGGCCGGCACCTACCGGGTCCACGACGGCCGTGGCGGTGCCGGCGGCGGCAGCCAGCGGTTCGCGCCGATCAACAGCTGGCCGGACAACGCCAACCTGGACAAGGCGCGCCGCCTGCTCTGGCCGGTGAAGCAGAAGTACGGCCGGAAGATCTCCTGGGCCGACCTGATCGTCTTTGCCGGCAACGTCGCCCTCGAGTCCATGGGCTTCAAGACCTTTGGCTTCGCCTTCGGGCGCGAGGACATCTGGCAGCCGGAGGAGGTCTTCTGGGGACCGGAGGACACCTGGCTCGGCGACGAACGCTTCAGCGAGGAGCGAGAGCTCGCCGACCCGCTCGCCGCCGTCCAGATGGGCCTCATCTACGTGAACCCGGAGGGCCCGAACGGCAACCCCGACCCGGTGGCGGCCGCCCACGACATCCGCGTGACGTTCCAGCGGATGGCCATGAACGACGAGGAGACCGTCGCCCTCATCGCCGGCGGCCACACGTTCGGCAAGACCCACGGGGCCGGCCCGGCCGAGGGGCACGTGGGCCCGGAGCCGGAGGCGGCGCCACTGGAGGCGCAGGGCCTCGGCTGGCTCAGCACCTACGGCTCCGGCAAGGGTCCTGACACGATCACCTCCGGCCTCGAGGTGACCTGGACCGACCAGCCGACCCGGTGGAACAACCGCTTCTTCGAGATCCTCTTCGGCTACGAGTGGGAGCTGACCAAGAGCCCCGCGGGCGCCTACCAGTGGGTCGCCAAGGACGCCCCGCAGATCGTCCCGGACGCCTACGACCCGCAGAAGAAGCACCGGCCCACCATGCTCACCACGGACCTCGCGCTGCGGTTCGACCCGACCTACGAGAAGATCTCGCGGCGGTACATGGAGAACCCCGACGAGTTCGCGCTCGCGTTCGCCAAGGCCTGGTACAAGCTGCTGCACCGCGACATGGGGCCGGTCGGCCCGCACATGCTCGGGCCGTGGGTCCCCGAACCGCAGCTGTGGCAGGACCCGGTGCCGGCCGTCGACCACGAGCTGATCGACGAGCAGGACGTCGCGTCCCTCAAGGCGCGGCTGCTCGACTGCGGCCTGACCGTCTCCGACCTGGTGTCCACCGCGTGGGCGGCGGCGTCCAGCTTCCGCAAGACCGACCGGCGAGGGGGCGCCAACGGCGCCCGGATCCGGCTGGAGCCGCAGCGCAGCTGGGCTGCCAACGAACCGGAGAAGCTGGAGGTGGCCCTGCAGGCGATCGAACGCGTCCAGCGGGACTTCAACGCCGCTCAGACCGGCGGCAAGAAGGTCTCGATGGCCGACCTCGTCGTCCTGGGTGGCTGCGCCGCGGTGGAGAAGGCGGCCCGGGACGCCGGCGTGGAGGTGACCGTGCCGTTCCGGCCCGGCCGCACCGACGCGTCGCAGGAGCAGACCGACGTCGAGCAGTTCCAGTACCTCGAGCCGCGCGCGGACGGCTTCCGCAACTACCTGCGGCCCGGTGAGAAGCTCCAGCCCGAGACGCTGCTGGTCGACAAGGCCTACATGCTCGACCTCTCCGCCCCGGAGATGACGGTGCTGGTCGGTGGCATGCGGGCGCTCGGTGCGAACGTCGGCGGCACCAAGCACGGCGTGCTCACCGACCGGACCGGCGTGCTGACCAACGACTTCTTCGTCAACCTGCTGTCCCCGGGCACGCAGTGGAAGGCGTCGAGCGCCGAGGAGGGCGTCTACGAGATCCGTGACGCCGCTACCGGCGAGCTGCGGTGGACCGCCACGGCCGTCGACCTCGTGTTCGGGTCGAACTCGATCCTGCGCGCCCTGTCGGAGGTCTACGCCGCCGACGACGCGCGGGAGAAGTTCGTCCACGACTTCGTCTCGGCGTGGGTGAAGGTGATGGAGCTGGACCGCTTCGACCTGCACTGAGCCTTCGAGCTGCACTGAGCCTTCGAGCTGCACTGAGCCTTCGACCTGCACTGAGCCGCTGACACGACGAGACCGCCGACACGACCGAGGGACCGGCAACTGCTGCCGGTCCCTCGGTCGTCATGCGGTGGGCCGTCACGCGGTGGGCTGCCGTGTGGCGCGGCCCGTGGCGGTGGCGGTGGGATTTGAACCCACGGAGGAGTTGCCCCCTCACACGCTTTCGAGGCGTGCTCCTTAGGCCGCTCGGACACGCCACCGCCGCACAGGCTACAAGGCGCCCGCCGAGCGCCCCAAACCACCGCGACCGCCGCCGCCCCCGGCGTCCCGGTGGCCGGCGAAGTACTCCTGCAGCACCTGGGCGCACTCCTCCTGGAGGACCCCGCCGACGACTTCGGGACGGTGGTTGAGCCGGCGGTCCCGGACGACGTCCCACAACGACCCGGCCGCCCCCGCCTTGGGGTCCCAGGCGCCGAACAGGACCCGGTCGACCCGGGCCAGCACGGCGGCGCCGGCGCACATCGTGCACGGCTCCAGGGTGACCACGAGCGTGCAGCCCTCGAGGCGCCAGCGCCCCAGCCGTCGTGCGGCGTCCCGCAGGGCGAGCACCTCGGCGTGGGCCGTCGGGTCGACGTCGCGCTCCCGGGCGTTGTGCCCCCAGCCCACGACGTCCCCGTCCGAGGACACGACGAGCGCGCCCACCGGGACGTCGCCCGTGGCGAGCGCCGAGCGGCCCTCGGCGAGCGCACGGCGCACGAGCCGCTCGTCGTCCGCGGGGGACCGCGTCACCGCAGGGCGTCGAGCAGCTCGCCGAACCCGCAGAGCTCTCCGACCTCGGCGAGCGCGGCGGCGGGGTCGTCCCCGTCCTCGGTGACCAGCCGGCGCAGCACACCGCCACCACAGCCCAGGTCCGCGAGCAGGTCGGGCTCGCCGGCCCAGGGGTCCACGTCGGAGGCCACCGGGCCGCCGGGGTCGGCATCCTGGACCAGCTCGGCGACGTCCGGCTCGTGGTCGTCGTCCGGGTCGTGCTCCTCCTCCTGCCGATCGGCCTGGTCCTCCTCCGGACCGTCCTCGTCGGGGTCCTGCCGTGTCGCCGTCGGCAGGGCCGCCCGCTCGTCCTCCTCCAGTGCCGGGGCGAAGAGCTCGGCGTAGGGGCTGCGGGCCGCGGCCGCGAGGTCCGACACGAACACCCGAGGATCGCCGTCCGGGTCGACCCGCACGATCGCGAACCACTCGTCCTCGTGCTCGATCACCGCGAGCACCGGCCCGTCCCGGTACGACGCCGCACGGAGCAGGTCCGCGAGGTCGTCCATCCCCCCGGCGTCCTCGATGTCCACGTCCCGGGCACGCCATCCGCGCCCGTCCCCGGCGATCACTGCGGTGAAGTACGACACGCGGACATCGTGCCCTGCCGCCGATAGGTTTCGCAGCATGCGCCTGCACGTAGCCGACCACCCGCTCGTCGACCACAAGCTCACCGCCCTGCGGGACGAGCGCACCGACTCCCCCACCTTCCGGCGGCTCGCCGACGAGCTGGTCACCCTGCTGGCGTACGAGGCCACCCGTGACGTGCGGACCGAGCCGACGAGCATCACCACCCCGGTGTGCCCGACGGTCGGGGTCCGACTGTCGTCCCCCAAGCCGCTCGTCGTGCCGATCCTGCGTGCCGGGCTCGGGATGCTCGACGGGATGGTCCGGCTGCTGCCCACCGCGGAGGTCGGGTTCCTCGGGATGATCCGCGACGAGGAGACCCTCCAGGCGACGACCTACGCGACCCGGCTGCCCGACGACCTGTCCGGCCGGCAGTGCTACGTGCTCGACCCGATGCTGGCCACCGGCGGCACCCTGGCGGCCGCCGTCCAGTTCCTGTTCGACCGGGGCGCGGACGACGTCACGGCGATCTGCCTGCTGGCGGCCCCGGAGGGGATCTCCAGGATGCGGGAGACGTTCGGGCCGGACGCGCCGGTCACGGTCGTGACCGGCGCTCTGGACGAGCGGCTCGACGAGCGCGGCTACATCGTCCCCGGCCTCGGGGACGCCGGCGACCGCCTGTACGGGGTGGTCTGACCGCCGGTGGGCGCCAGGCGCTGACGGGTCCTGTCCGGTTAAGTGGCGGGGTGGCTGAGTGGCGGCCTGGGCCACGTCGGCCGATGCTGTCAGGGTCCTGATCCCCGACGACTGGAGCACCACCGTGAAGAACAAGCTCGTCTTCGGCCTCGGCGCGGCGGCCGGCTACCTCCTCGGCACCCGCGCCGGGCGTCAGCAGTACGAGAGGCTCCGCGAGCAGGCCCAGGACCTGTGGTCCAGCCCGAAGGTGCAGGAGCAGGTCGAGCACGCCAAGCAGGTCGCCAAGGAGCAGGTCCCGGTGGTCAGGGACAAGGCCACGGAGGCGGCCCGGACGGCGAGCGAGAAGGTCCGCTCCTCGGGATCCGGGGACGGCCCGGAGAGCAGCGGTAGCTAGCGGTCCACCGGCCGCTCAGCGCGTCGCCGGCCGCGCCCGGCGGGCCGCGGCGCGCGCACGGGCCTCGGCGGCGTCCATCTCCCGCGCCCGCTCGGGCGTCGGAGCCGTCCCGCCCAGGTGCTGCGGCAGCCACCAGGCGTCCAGCCCCGGGTCGGCGACCGTGTCCGGGTGGGTGCGCTGGACGTCGTCCAGCAGCGCCTGCATCCGCTGGCGCAGCAGGACGGTGGCCTCCTCGAGCGTCCCCTCGACGGGGACCGGCTCGCCGACGGCGATCGCCACCGACCGGCCGCGGGAGAAGTCCCGCGGGTGGTCCTTGGTCATCATCCGCTGTCCGCCCCAGACCGCGACCGGCAGCAGCGGGACGCCCGCGTCCTGGGCCAGCCGGACGGCGCCGGACTTGATCTCCTTGACCGTGAACGACCGGCTGATCGTCGCCTCCGGGAAGATGCCCACCACCTCCCCCGCGCGCAGCGAGCGCAGCGCGGCGGCGAACGACGCGGCTCCCGCCGTCCGGTCGACCGGGATGTGGTGCATACCGCGCATGAGCGGACCGGACACCGGGTGGCGGAACACCGAGTCCTTGGCCATGAACCGGACCAGCCGGTGCCGGGAGTCCCAGCCGGCCAGGCCGGCGAAGATGAAGTCCAGGTAGCTGACGTGGTTGCTGGCCAGCACTGCGCCACCGACGGCGGGCACGCGGTCGGTGCCGGTCAGGGTGACCCGGACGTCGAGCAGACGGAAGGCGCCGAGCGCGGCGCGGATGACCGGGGGGTAGACGAGCTCCACCGACGGGAGCGTAACCTACGTGGCCGTAACGTGCCGGCCGGCTGCGTCAGGCGGCCTCGACGGGAGCCTGCTCGCGCAGCCGGCGCAGCGCCTTGGCCAGCAGCCGGGACACCTGCATCTGGGTGACGCCGATGTCCTCGGCGATCTGGCTCTGGGTCCAGCCGCGGAAGAACCGCAGCGCGAGGATGCGGCGGTCCCGCGGCGGCAGACCGGCGAGCATCGGCGTGACCACCAGCGTGTCGAGGACCCGGTCCAGCTCGGCGTCCTCGGCGCCGAGGGTCTCCCCGAGCGGCGTCCCGTCGGGTCCGTCCGCCGGGGCGTCCAGCGACGTCGCCGAGTAGCCCTGCGCCGCGGCGAGCGTCTCCACGACGTCCTCCTGCGGGACGTCGAGCTGGGCGGCCAGCTCGGCGACGGTCGGCGCCCGCCCGAGGTCCTGGCTGAGGTCGTGAGCAGCCACCTCGAGGGCCAGCCGCAGCTCCTGCAGCCGCCGCGGCGGGCGGACCTGCCACCCACGGTCGCGGAAGTGTCGGCGCAGCTCGCCGGTGATCGTCGGAACCGCGTACGCGACGAAGCCGCGCCCCCGCCCGGGACAGTAGCCGTGGGCCGCCTTGACCAGCGCCAGGCAGGCGACCTGGACGAGGTCGTCGAGCGGCTCACCGCGGTCCCGGTAGCGGGCCGCGAGGCTGCGGGCAAGGGGCATGTTGAGGAGCACGACCTCGTCGAGCAGGCGGCGGCGCTCGGTGGGCGGGGCCGCCTGGGCACGACGGAGCAGCGCCTCGGTGACGCCGTCCCGCCCCGCCGGGGCCACGGCGTCAGCGACCGCAGAGGCTGGCTCGGCGGCACCGGCGGGCTCGACGGTCGTCAGGTCGGCGGTCATCCGGCAGGTCTCCTCGGTCCATCCGGTGGGCTCTCCGGCAGGGGCGTGGTGGCGACTGCTGCTGGACCACCGCTCCGCCAGTCGACCACCGGCCGACGCCCTCCGCAACCGGTCAGGCCCCGGCGCCGGCAGCCCTCGGACGCCGTCCGACCTTGTGGGTCCCGTCGCAGAAGGGGGCGATGGTGGAGCGCCCGCAGCGGCACAGGGCCATCACCCGGCGCCGCTGCGGGACCGGTTCGCCGTACTCGTCGAGCAGCGCCACCGGGCCGCGGACGATGAGCGGACCGTCGGGGTAGGCGGTGATGGTCGTCTGCTTCGTGTCACCCATGCAGGCCCAGTACCCACGGCGGCGGCTGGCGAACCCGAGCGCACTACAGTCCTCGCCGTGGTGCAGCAGCAGGACGGTCGGCTCGGCCGTGCAGTGGCCGAGCTCGCGGACACTTTGGTTGCGGACTTCGACGTCGTGGAGATCGCGACCCGGGTCGCCCAGCACTGCCTCGAGGTCGTCGACGCAGACAGCGCCGGCGTCCTCCTGCTCGACGCCCACGACCGGCTGCGCCTGCTGGCGGCGACGTCCGAGGAGACCGAGACCGTCGAGACCTTCCAGGTCCGTCAGGGTGACGGTCCGTGCATCGCGGCGGTCCAGGACGAAACCACCGTGACGGCCGACGGCCCGCAGGAGCTGCTCCGACGCTGGCCCGGGTTCGCCCGGGTGGCCACTGCTCAGGGGATCGAGTCGGTGCTCGCCGTCCCGCTGCGTCTGCGGGGCCGGGTGATCGGGTCGCTCAACGTCTTCCGTCACCGGGTGGGCCCGTTCGAGCCGGACGCCGTTCGCCGGGCGGTCGTGCTCGCCGACATGGCGTCGTTGGCCATCGCCCAGGCCGAGACCGTCCGCAGCCACAGCGAGACGGTGCGCCAGCTGCAGACCGCGCTGGACTCCCGGGTCGTCATCGAGCAGGCCAAGGGGGTGGTCGACGCCAGCACCGGCGTCGGTGTCGACGCAGCGTTCGCGCTGCTGCGCGGGCACGCCCGGGCCACGGGGCGTCGCCTCGTCGACGTCGCCCGCGACGTCGTCGAGCGGCGGATCACGGTCGGTGAGCTCGGCGACCCCCGCGGACGCCAGACGCCGGTCGGCGGGGTGTGACCGCTCGGGAGGCGAGCGGCCCTGCGGCGGGCGACGATACGGGTATGCGGATCCCCTCTGCCCGCGGACCGTTCACGGCCGCGCTGGTCGACATCCTCGGTGAGCGCCCTCACGAGGCCGCCGCGCTGTCCGAGGCGGCCGACGCCGCCGGCGGCCGCGCCACGGCGAGGGACGGCGTGCTCGCCGACGACGACGTCCAGCTCGGGCTGACCCTGCTGTACGAGCTGTCCTACCGCGGGCTGGCCGGGGTCGACGACGCGTGGGAGTGGTCGCCGTCGCTGATCGCCGCTCGCGGGGTCCTGGAGAGCGCCGTCGAGCGGGAGCTGCTGCAGCGGTTCGGGCAAGTCCGTGACCGGACCGTCGAGCCCGAGGACGTGCCCGCCGAGCTGTTCGCGATGACCTCCTCCGGCGGCGGACCGTCGGTGGCCGGATTCGTCGCCCGCGAGGCGACCGTCGGGCAGGTTCGCGAGATGTGCGTGCTCCGCTCGGCGTACCAGCTCAAGGAGGCCGACCCGCACACCTGGTCCATCCCCCGGCTGCACGGAGCCGCGAAGTCCGCACTCGTGGAGATCCAGTTCGACGAGTACGGCGAGGGCCGGCCCGGGAGGATGCACTCCGAGCTGTTCGCCGCGACGATGCGGGCCGTCGGGCTGGACGACGCCTACGGGGCCTACGTCGACCTCGTCCCGGCCCGCACGCTCGCAACGGTCAACGCCATGCACCTGTTCGGGCTGCACCGTCGTTGGCGCGGCGCCAACCTCGGTCACCTGGCCGCGTACGAGATGACGTCGTCACTGCCGTGCAAGCGCTACGCGGCCGGGATGGAGCGGCTCGGGCTCCCGCCGGAGGCGGCGGAGTTCTTCACCGAGCACGTCGAGGCGGACGCCGTGCACGAGCAGCTGGCCGCGCACGACCTGTGCGGCTCGCTCGTCGCGGCGGAGCCGGCACTCACCGGCGACGTCCTGTTCGGGGCCGCGGTCTGCCTCGGGCTCGACGAGCTCGCCGGGGCCGCGACCCTGGCCGCGTGGCAGGCCGGTCGCAGCGCGCTGCGCCGTCCTGTGCGCATCGCCGCCACCGCCGCCACCACCACCACCGCCGGCACCACCACCACCGCCGCCTGACCTCGGCCAACGAGTCAAGGTCTTCGTGATCATGCAATCCCGCCACCCTGGTCTCTCCGTGATCATGCAATCCCGCCACCCCGCTCCTGCTGCCCGCCCGCAAAGTGCTGGATTGTGGGCGCGACACGCCGCAGAACTTGTGCCCGAGCCAGCATTCTGTGGGGGCAGCAGGGTGGCGGGATTGCATGATCACCAACAGGGGCGGGCGGCCGGCAGGGGCAGCAGGGTGGCGGGATTGCATGATCACCAACAGGGGCGGGCGGCTGGCAGGGGCAGCAGGGTGGCGGGATTGCATGATCACCAACAGGGGGTTCGCCGGTCACGAGAGGGGTCGGAGAGTGGAGGAGGACGCATGAGAGTCCCGCCGTCCGGTGAGCAGATCGAGCTGCGCCACGGTGACCAGCAGGTCACGGTCGTCGAGGTCGGCGGCGGCGTCCGCGCCTACGAGCGCGGCGGGCGCCGGGTGCTCGACCCGTACGACGTCCACGCGATGGCGGACGGCGCTCACGGGGCGACGCTGGTGCCCTGGCCCAACCGCCTCGGCGACGGCGTCTACACCTTCGACGGCGAGGAGCACCACCTCGCACTGACCGAGCCGGACAAGCGCAACGCGATCCACGGCCTGCTGCGCTGGGTCCCCTTCCGGGTACGGGAGCGCGCCGACGCCTCGGTGGTCCTGGCCGCACGCGTCGTCCCCCAGCAGGGGTACCCGTTCTCCCTGGACGTCACCGTCCGCTACGAGCTGGACGACGAGGGGCTGGCCGTGACGACCACGGCGGTGAACACCGGGGACCGGCCCGCCCCCTACGGGACCGGGCACCACCCGTACCTGTCCCCCGGCGACGGGCTCGTCGACGACTGCGACGTGCAGGTCACCGCCACCACCCGGGTGGACACCGACGACGAGCGGCAGCTGCCGACCGGCGTCGTCCCGGTCGAGGGCACCCTGTACGACTTCCGCAGCCCACGGCGGCTCGGCGGTCTGGCCGTCGACTACGCCTTCGGTGACCTCGTCCGGGACGACGCCGGGCGGGCGTGGGTGCGGCTGACCGGCCCGGACGGGCGGACGGCGTCGCTGTGGGTGGACGGGTCGTACCGCTACCTGGAGGTGTTCACCGGGGACACCCTCGCCCCTGGCCGGGCCCGGCACGGGCTGGGTGCCGAGCCGATGACGTGTCCGCCCGACGCGTTCCGCAGCGGCCAGGACGTCGTCCGGCTGGAGCCGGGCGCCACGGCCACGGCCCGCTGGGGCGTCCGACTGGACTGAGCCTGGACTGCGCAGGGTCAGACCGGTCGCAGCATCTCCGCGGTGATCGACTCCTCCGGGATGCCGAAGCCGTCGACGAGCAGCCGCGCGTGCGGTCGCAGCTCGCGGCACAGGTCGTTGACCGCCCGGGTGACCGCCTTGGCGCGCGCCGGCGTGAGCCGGCCGTGAGCGGTGAACCAGTCGAGGTCCTCCTCGACGTTGCTCAGCACGTACAGGTCGCAGACCCGGTCGAGCAGGGCTGCGGTTCGGGGGTCGTCGCAGGCGTCCACGGCGGCGACGAAGGCCTCCAGGACGACCCGCTCGACGTGCGCCCGTGCTGCGCGCAGCACGTGGTCCTGCGCGGCGGTGAACACCTCGAACGCGCTGACCCCGTCCTGTCCAGCGGCCCGCAGTCGCCGGGCCAGGGAGTCCAGGACGTGCTTCTCCCGGTCCTCGAACAGCTGCACGTGCCACGCCCGGTCGCGCAGGTCGGCGTCGGGGCCCCGGCGCGCCCCGGCGAGCCGCTGCAGCAGCGCGCGAGCGGCGGTCCGCTCGATCACCGTGCCGACGAACTGGTCCGCGACGAACCGGGCGGTGCCCAGGACGTCGAGGTCGCCGAAGTGGTCCCGGTAGCTCGTCAGCAGGCCCTTGGCGACGAGCTGCAGCAGAACGGTGTTGTCGCCCTCGAACGTCGTGAAGACGTCCGTGTCGGCCTTGAGAGCGGGCAGCTGGTTCACGGACAGGTACCCGGCTCCGCCGCAGGCCTCGCGGCAGGTCTGGATCGTCCGGGTGGCGTGCCAGGTGGCGGCCGCCTTGAGTCCTGCGGCCCGGGACTCCAGCTCTCGCTGACGCGCGTCGTCCGGGTGCTCGGCGGACTGGACCTCGTGGAGGGTCGCGACGAGCTCGGACTGGGCGAAGTGCAGGGCGTAGGACCGCGCGAGGGCTGGTAGCAGCCGGCGCTGGTGGGTCAGGTAGTCGAGCAGCGGCACCTCACCGCCGGTGTCCGGGTCGGCGAACTGGCGGCGCTGCTCGGCATAGCGGACGGCGATGGTCAGGGCGACCTGCGTGGCGGCGAGCGCACTGCCGGAGACGCTGACCCGGCCGCGGACCAGCGTGCCGAGCATGGTGAAGAACCGGCGTGACTCACTCTCGATGGGGCTGGAGTAGCTGCCGTCCTCAGCGACGGAGGCGAAGCGGTCCAGCAGTGCCTCGCGCGGAACCCGGACCTGGTCGAAGACGATCCGGCCGTTGTCGACACCGTTGAGTCCGGCCTTGTGGCCGCAGTCCGTGATGGTGATGCCCGGCAGCGGCTGGCCCGCGTCGTCGCGCAGCGGGACGAGGAGGGCGTGCACCCCGTACCCGCGTCCCTGGGTCACCAGCTGGGCGAACACCACCGCCATCCGCCCGTCCCGGGCGGCGTTGCCGATGTAGTCCTTGCGGGCGGACGGGTCCGGGGTGTGGACGACGAACTCGCGACGGTCCGGGTCGTACGTGGCCGTCGTGCGCAGGTTCTGCACGTCCGACCCGTGACCGGTCTCGGTCATCGCAAAGCAGCCGAGCAGGTCGAGATCCATGATCGCGGGGAGGTACCGCTCATGGTGGGTCTTCGTGCCGAGTGCCTGGACGGCCCCACCGAACAGTCCCCACTGCACACCCGCCTTGACGGACAAGGACAGGTCCCCGTAGCCCAGCATCTCGAAGGAGGTGACGCTACCCCCGATGTCGTCGAGCCCGCCGTAGTCCCTGGAGAACCCGCGACGGTGCAGGCCGCTGTCCCTCAGCGCGTGCAGCTCCCGCAGCACCTGGTCGCGGTGCTCCTGCGTGCCGAGTCCCACGGCCGACGGCCGGGTGGTGCTCCGCATCAGGTCACGGGCCTCGGCGCGCACATCGGCCCACCGTCCGTCCAGCACCCGCCGCAGCGACTCGGGGGAGGGGGGCTCGACGAACGACGGGGCCGCGTTGGTGTCCGTCTGCAGTGAGGTCATGACGGCCATTCTGACGGTGATCCGGCGCGGTGGCACGGGGACCGTGCCTCGGCCTGGAGCACTCCACGTCGGCTCAGCGCGGCAGGAGCACGCCAGGGTTCAGCAGACCGGCCGGGTCGAGGGCGCCCTTGACCGCCCGCATCACGGCGATCTCGGCGTCGGAGCGGGTGAGCGACAGCCACTCCACCTTGGCCCGGCCGACCCCGTGCTCGGCGCTGATCGACCCGCCCTCGGCGGCCACCGCGCGCAGCACGGCCTCCTCGACCGCGTGCTCGGCGACCGGGTCACCGGCGACGCCGAGGACGTTGACGTGCAGGTTGCCCTCGCCGAGGTGCCCGAAGACCACGGTGCGCGCGCCGGGAGCGGCAGCGGTGACGACGTCCGGCAGAACCGCGACGACGTCCGCGAGCCGGCCGACCGGGACGGCGACGTCGAGCTTGACCGGCACCCCTTCGGCGCTGACGGCCTCGGTGTGCGCCTCACGGTAGCGCCACAGCCGCTCACGGCCGGGCCCGTCGCTGGCCAGGACGACGTCCCGGACGCCGTCGAGCCCGGTGACCTCCTCGAGTGCGACGAGCAGCTCGTCGGTGGGGTCGGTGCGTCCGGCGACCTCGACGAGCAGGTAGGCGGGGTGCTCGCCCGGCACCGGGGCCGGCAGGCCGGTGTGCCGGCGGACGAGGTCGAGCCCCGCCGCGAGGAACAGCTCGGCGCCCTCGATCGCCGGCAGCTGCTCGCGCAGGACGGCGAGCGCGGCGAGCGCAGTGGCGGTGCCGTCGACGGCGAGCAGGGCGGCGGTGCGGGCGGCGAGCACCGGGACGAGCCGCACCCGGACGGCGGTGACGACGGCGAGCGTCCCCTCGCTACCGGCCAGCAACGAGACGAGGTCGTAGCCGGTGTTGTCCTTGGGCAGCCCGGTGAGCCGGGTCAGCACGGCGCCGTCGGCAAGCACCGCCTGCAGGCCGACGACCTGGGCGCGCATGCTGCCGTGCCGGATCACCTTCTCCCCGCCGGCGTTGGTGGCGACGAGGCCGCCGATGGTGGCCGAGTCGCGGGCGGCGAGGTCGACCCCGAGGTCGAGGCCGTGCGGGCGGACGTGCCGTTGCACGGCGGCCAGCGTCACCCCGGCCCCCACGGTGACCTGGGCGGCGACCGGGTCGACGTCGCCGAGGGCACGCAGCCGGGTGGTGCTCAGCAGCACCTCACCGCCGGCCGGGACGCCGCCTCCGACGAGCCCGGTGTTGCCGCCCTGGACGACGACCGGCGCGCCGGCAGCGCTGCAGGCGCGCAGGACGGCGGCGACCTCCTCGGTGCTACCGGGCCGCACGACGCAGCGGGCGTGGCCGGAGAACCGGCGGGTCCAGTCGGTCTCGTAGGAGGCGGTGACGTCCCGGTCGGTCAGCACGTTGGGTCGGCCGACGACGACGCGCAGCCGGCTCTCGAGGTCCGTCGGGCCGGAACGACCCCCGGGGACGGACGCCACCATCGGCCCGGTCAGGACAGGACCCGCAGCCGGACGGTCTCCTCGAGCGCGGCGAGCTCGGCGACGACGTCCGGGGCGTAGGCGAGGTCGACGTCGGTGAGCACGTACCCGAGGTCACCCCGGGTGGCGAGCAGCTGGCCCTCGACGTTGACGCCGTGGTCGGCCAGCACCCCGTTGACCCGGGCCAGGACGCCGGGGATGTTGTGGTGCAGGTGCGCGAGCCGGTGGTTCTCCGGCCGGTGCGGCAGGTCCAGCGTCGGCAGGTTGACGCTGAGCGTCGTCGTCCCCGTGGCGCAGTAGTCCCGCAGCTTGGACGCGACGAACATGCCGATGTGCTCCTGGGCCTCCTCGGTGGACCCGCCGATGTGCGGGGTGAGGATGACGTTGGGCAGGCCCCGCAGGATGGAGTCGAACGGCTCGCCCTGGGCCTTCGGCTCCGTGGGGAAGACGTCGACGGCGACGCCGGAGAGGTGACCGCTCAGGACGTGCTCGCGCAGCGCCTCGTGGTCGACGACGAACCCGCGGGAGAGGTTGATGAGGATCGAGCCCGGCCGCATCCGGCGCAGCTGCGCGTCGCCGAACATTCCCGCGTTCCCGGGACGGCCGTCGACGTGCAGGGTCACGACGTCCGCCTCGGCGAGCAGCTCGTCGAGCGTCGCGCACCGCCGCGCGTTGCCCAGGGCCAGCTTGTCGGCCGTGTCGTAGAACAGCACCCGCATCCCGAGCGCCTCGGCGACGACGGAGAGCTGGCTGCCGATGTTGCCGTACCCGACGATCCCCAGGGTCCGGCCACGGACCTCGTGGGCGCCGTTGGCCGACTTGTCCCAGACCCCGTCGTGCAGGGCCCGGTCCTTCTGGGTGAGCCGCCGGGTCAACGCGATGATCTCGGCGATCGCCATCTCGACGACACTGCGGGTGTTGCTGAACGGGGCGTTGAACACCGCTGTGCCGTTCGCTGCGGCAGCGCGCAGGTCGATCTGGTTGGTTCCGATGCAGAAGGCGCCGAGCGCAACCAGCTGGGGCGCCTTCTCGATGACCGTCGCGGGGACCTGGGTCTTGGACCGGATGCCCAGGAGCTCGACGCCGTCCAGGGCGGCGGCGAGCTCGACCTCGTCGAGGGCACGGGGGACGGTGCGCACCTGCCAGCCCGCGGTCGCGAGCACCTGCTCGGCGACCGGGTGGACGTTCTCCAGCAGCAGGGCCGTGGGCATAGGCGCGAGTCTAGGCCCGCCGTCTCAGGCCGGGGTGATGAGCCCGTAGTGGCCGTCGTAACGGCGGTAGACCACGTGCCCGCGCCGGCTGCTGGTGTCCCGGTAGAAGACGAACCGCTCCCCACCGTCGTCGAGCCGGCGGCGGGCGGCGGCCTCGTCGAGATCCGCAGGTCCCGGGCGCAGGACGACACCCGCCGGCAGCTCGGCGTCCACCGGCAGCCCGATGGCGCCGTAGCCGCCATCCTCCCGCCGGTACACCACCGCGTCCTGCCCGCTCACTGCGTCGACGAAGAGGTAGAAGTCGTGGTCGAGCACGTCCATGTCGGCGAGGGCCTCCTCGACGCTCTGCGGGGCGACGGCGAACGTCTTGCGACGCAGCACCTCTCGCTCCTCGACGGGTCGCTCGACGGTCCCGGGGCGGCTCCCCGGCTCTGGTGCCGGCGGGCCGGTCCACCGGGACCGGTCCTGCCAGCGGTCGGTCAGCCGTACCAGCCGCCGCTCGATCCGTTCGACGACGGCGTCCACCGCCTCACGCGGCCGCTCCCCCTGCCCGACCGCCCGTACCGAGGTGTGCCCGACGTCCATCGACGCCTCGACACGGAACGGCTCCGGGATCGACGGGTCGGGCAGGTGCGTCACGACGGCACGGACCCGTCGGACGGGTCGGCCCGCGAGGCGGGTCGTGTGGGCGACCTTCTCGGCGGTGTACTCCTCGACGCCGAGCGGCATGTCGCCGCGCAGCAGCACGTCGACGTCCTCGGGCCGGGTCTCGTGCGCGACGGGCTGGACCGACATGAGTCCTCCTGTTCGGGTCAGGACGGTCAGGGCAGGTGCTGCCGACGGACGGCCGGGCGCGAAGCGTCCCTACGGGACGATCACCGCCCGGCCCTCGACCTTGCCCTCGGCCAGGTCGTGGTAGGCCTGGACGGCGTCGTCGAGGGAGTACGTCGTCACCTTCGGGGTGAGCAGGCCGCGGGCGGCGAGGTCGAGGACGTCGGCGAGCTCGGGGCTGGAGCCCCAGTACGTCGTCTGGACGCTGGCCTCGTAGGGAACCGAGAAGAAGCCGACCGGCAGGGTGCCGCCGCCGATCCCGACGATGGTGAGGTCACCGAGCACGGTGACCGTCTGCGCGCCCAGGGCCAGGGTGGAGTCGTTGCCGACGCAGTCGATGACGACGTCCGCGCCACGACCCCCGGTGAGCTCGCGGATCCGGTCGGCCGCGGCGGCGTCGGCGGTGACCAGGTGGTCTGCTCCCATCGACCGGGCGACCTCGAGCGCCTCGTCCCGGACGTCGACCGCGATGACGCGGGCGCCGGTGGTCTGCTTGGCGATCTGGACGGCGAGGTGCCCCAGGCCGCCGGTGCCGATGACGACGCAGGTGGCTCGCGGGCCGAGCTTGCCCCACGACCGGGCGACAGCGTGGAACGGCGTCAGACCAGCGTCGGTGAGCGGCGCGGCGTACGCGGGCTCCAGGCCCTCGGGCAGCGGGAGCAGGTGCCGCTCGGCGGCCGGGACGAGCATGTAGTCGGCCATCCCGCCGTCCGCGCCCAGACCGCCGCCACCACCGGGGGCGGGTGCCTCGGCGGGGTTCTCGCAGTACGTCTCCACGCCGGCGAGGCAGCGCCGGCAGCGGCCGCAGCCCCACGGTCCGTAGACGGCGACGGCCTGGCCGATCTCGAAGCCCGCGACACCCTCACCGAGGGCGTGCACCCAGCCGGCGTTCTCGTGCCCGAGGGTGAACGGGGGCTGCCAGGGCACCGCCCCGGCGTCGAAGTCGTGCATGAGGTGCAGGTCCGAGTGGCAGGCGCCGGCGCCGCCGACCCGGATCACGGCCTCCCCGGGGCCGGGTGTCGGGTCCGGGACCTCGACGAGCTTGGGCTCGGACTTCCAGCTCTCCAGGCGCAAGGCCCTCATCGTGTCCTCCTCAGGTTCGGTGCCTGCTGAGGAGAAGCCAACGCCTCCTGTGCGCCGACGGGCAGGGCCGAAGGTCCGCTCGGCGGCTACACCGCACCGAGCAGCACGGTGGGGGACTCGATGCAGTCGGCGACGTAGCGCAGGAAGCCGCCGGCCACGCCGCCGTCGCAGACCCGGTGGTCGAACGTCAGGCTCACCTGGGTCACCGCGCGGACCTCGAGCCGGCCGTCGACGGCCCACGGCTTGTCGACGATCCGTCCGAGGCCGACGAGCGCGGCCTCGGGGTGGTTGAGGATCGGCGTGGACCCGTCGACGCCGAACACGCCGTAGTTGTTGAGCGTGAACGTGCCGCCGGCGAGCCGCTCCGCAGGCAGCGTGCCGGCCCGGGCCTGCGCGGTCGTCTCGGCGAGCGAGTCGGCCAGCTCGACGGTCGTCAGGGCGTGCGCGTCGCGGACGACGGGCACGAGCAGGCCGCGGTCGGTCTGCGCGGCGAAGCCGAGGTGCACCGCGCGGGAGCGGACGATGTCGTCGCCGTCGACGCGCGCGTTGAGCTCCGGGTACCGGCGCAGCCCCGCCAGGCAGAACCGGGCCACGAGGGCCAGCACGCTGATCCGGTGGTCGGGGTAGGCCGCCTGCAGCGCCCGGCGCGCCTCGAGCAGCCCGGTGGCGTCGACGTCCACCCAGATGGTGACGTCGGGGATCTCCCGGCGGGAGCGGGTGACCTTCTCCGCGACCGCACGGCGCAGCCCGCGCAGCGGGATGCGTTCCTCACCGGGGCCGGCCCCGTCGCGGCCAACCCCGTCGCGGCCCGCCCCGCCGTGGCTGACCCCGTGCGGCGCCGCGGCGGCCGCGGCCTCGACGTCCCGGCGGCGGATCACCCCGCCCGGGCCGGTCGGGGTGAGCGTGTGCAGGTCGACCCCGCGTTCGAGGGCGAGCCGGCGCACGACTGGGGAGATCACCCGGACCGCCTGCCGCGCAGCGACGGGCGCGGACTCGCGCGGGGCGACCGATGCTCCGTTCTGGGACACCTGCGGACGACCGAGGCGACGCCGTCGCCGGGTCCCGCCGGCGGCGCCGGTGCCGTAGCCGATGAGGACGTTGCCGGACCCGGCCCGCTCCTCCTCGCGGTAGGTGGCGTGGGCGGGCGGCTCGGCCCGCTCCTGCTCGCCGCCGGTGCCACCGGCGACCGGCTCGATGGTGATGAGCGGGCGGCCGACCGGGAGCACCTCACCCGGCTCGGCGTGCAGGGCCACGACGCGGCCCGCGTGAGGGCAGGGCACCTCGACGGCGGCCTTGGCGGTCTCCACCTCGACGACGACCTGGTCGGTCTCCACCTGGTCCCCGACGGCGACCCGCCAGGCGACGATCTCGGCCTCGGTGAGCCCCTCACCGAGGTCGGGCAGCGTGAAGACGGCGCTCACGCGACACCGCCCAGGCCGGCACCGGTGAGTCCGTGCCCGTCCAGGCCACGGGTCCAGCGGGTGTCGGGCTCGTCGTCCCACTGCAGCCGGGCGACGGCGTCCAGGACGCGGTCGACGTCCGGCAGGTGGACGTGCTCGAGCTTCGGCGCCGGGTAGGGGATGTCGAAGCCGCTGACCCGCAGCACCGGGGCGTGCAACGAGTGGAACGCCCGCTCCTGCACCCGGGCCGCGATCTCCGCGCCGACCCCGGCGAAGCCCTGAGCCTCCTGCAGCACGACACACCGACCGGTGCGACGCACCGACGCGAGCACGGTCTCGTCGTCGAAGGGGACGACGGTGCGCAAGTCGACGACCTCGACGTCCCACCCCTCCTCGCGGGCGGCCTCGGCGGCCTCGATCGCGACCGGGACCGTGGGGCCGTACGCGACCAGGGTGACGTCGTTCCCCCGCCGGCGGACGACGGCCTGCCCGAACGGCGGCGCGGCCGCGGGCAGCTCGACGTCCGCGCTGGACCAGTAGAGCCTCTTGGGCTCCATGAACACGACCGGGTCGGGGTCGGCAATGGCTTCCCGCAGTAACGAGTAGGCGTCCTCGACGGTGGCGGGGGTGACGACCTTGAGCCCCGGGGTGTGGGCGTAGTAGGCCTCGCTGGAGTCGCTGTGGTGCTCCACCCCGCCGATGCCGCCGGCGAAGGGCACCCGGACGACGATCGGCATCCCGACGGCGCCCCGGGTGCGGTTGCGCAGCTTGGCGACGTGGGAGGTGATCTGCTCGAAGGCTGGGTAGGCGAACGCGTCGAACTGCATCTCGACCACCGGGCGCATGCCGGACATCGCGAGTCCGACGGCGAACCCGACGATGCCGGCCTCGGCGAGCGGGGTGTCGAAGCAGCGCTTCTCCCCGAACTGGTCCATCAGGCCGTCGGTCACCCGGAACACGCCGCCGAGCCGGCCGACGTCCTCACCGAGGACGAGCACCCGCTCGTCCTCGCTCATCGCGTCGCGCAGTGCGGTGTTGAGCGCCTTGGCGAAGGTCGTGCTCACCGGTGGTCCTCCTCGGCCGTGCCCTCGGCGTCCGGCTCGGCCTCCATCTCGGCCCGGACCTGCTCCCGCTGCTCGAGCAGCTGGGTCGTCGGGGTCGCGTACACGTGCTCGAAGAGCTCCAGCGGGTCAAGATCGGGGTCGGTGTTCATCCGCGTCCGCAGGTCCGCGGCGAAGGACTCGGCCTGGGCCCGGACCGCCTCGGCGCCGGCGTCGTCCAGGACGCCGGCGGAGCGCAGGTACGCCTCCAGCCGGGTCAGCGGGTCGCGTCCCGCCCACGCCTCGACCTCGGCGGCGTCGCGGTAACGGGTGGGGTCGTCGGCGTTGGTGTGCGCGTCCATCCGGTAGGTGTGCGCCTCGACGAGGAACGGCCCGTGCCCGCTGCGAGCGTGCTCGACGGCCCGGCGCATGACGGCGAGCATGGCCACCGGGTCGTTGCCGTCGACCTGCTCGGACTCCACGCCGTAGCCGACGCCCTTGTAGGCCAGGGACGGAGCGGCGGTCTGCTTGGCCAGCGGCACGCTGATCGCGTACCGGTTGTTCTGCACGAGGAAGACGACGGGGGCCTTGAAGACGGCGGCAAAGTTCACCGCCTCGTGGAAGTCGCCCTCGCTCGTCGCGCCGTCGCCGATGAACGCCACGGCGACCGTGTCCCGGCCCTGCAGCGACTCGCCGTAGGCCAGGCCGGCCGCGTGGACGGTCTGGGTGGCCAGTGGGGTGCACTGCGGGGCGGTGCGGGTGGCGACCGGGTCGTACCCGCAGTGCCAGTCGCCGCGCAGCAGGGTGAGCACCTGCACCGGGTCGATGCCCCGGGCGACGAGGGCCATCGACTCGCGGTAGGTCGGGAACACCCAGTCGTCGTCGCGGACCGCCATCACGGCGGACACCTGGCAGGCCTCCTGGCCGCGGGCCGAGGGGTAGACGGCCAGCCTGCCCTGCTTGGTCAAGGCGGTGGCCTGGACGTCGAACCGGCGGCCGACGACCATCCGCCGGTACATCTCCAGCAGGTCGGTGTCGGACGGCGCGGGGTAGCGATCGTCGTCGCCGGTGCGTCGGCCCTGCTCGTCCAGCAGCCGGACAGGGTCCGTGCTCGGCAGGAGCCGGGTGGCCCCGCGGGTGGACAGATCGGACTCTGACGTCGTCGTCATGCGGGCCTCCTGCAGGGACCTCTGGACGCTTTGGCAGACCATCGTGCGGCGACCACGAACCTGGCTCAACCCGCTCCGGAATTGCGGGACACTTGGCTCGTGAACGACAGATTGGGAGCACACGTGTCCCAGGTCACGCCCGCTGCCGGGCCGGCGCCGGGACGTTCGGCTCGTCCTCTCGACGAGGTGGACCGGCGGATCGTGGAGCTGCTCGTCGACGACGCCCGGACGTCGGTGCGCCGAGTGGCCGAGCAGGTGCACGTCTCGCGCACGAACGCCTACGCCCGGATCGAGCGGCTGCTGGCCGATGGCGTCATCACGGCGTTCCGGGCGCAGCTGAACCCGGAGCGGGCGGGGTTCGGCACCTCGGCCTACATCTCGATAGGCATCACCCAGAACACGTGGCGAGAGGTCTCGACCGCCCTGCGGGAGATCCCGTTCGTCGTGCACGCCGCGCTGGTGGCCGGCGACCACGACGTCCTGGCCCTGGTTCGGGCACCGGACAACGCCGCCCTGCGCGAGCTCGTCCTCGACCGGGTGCAGTCGGTGCCTGGCGTCCTGTCGACGCGCACCTGGCTGGTGTTCGAGGAGTTCGACATCCCCCGTCCCACGTGGGCCCGTCCGCAGGCAGACTCGCGGGCATGACGACGCCGTCCGGGGACGAGCCCCGGTTGCCTCCGCTCACTCCGGACGTCCTGGACGACGAGCAGCGCGCTCTGTACGACCGGATCGCCGCCGGTCCGCGCGGATCGTCGCCGCAGGGCGGAGTGCCGCTCGTGGGCCCCGACGGGCAGCTCTCCGGCCCGTTCGGGCCGATGCTGCTCAACCCCCCGATCGGGGACGCGCTGCAGGAGCTCGGCGCGACCCTGCGGTACCGGGGTCGGCTCCCCGACTCCGCGCGTGAGCTCGTCATCCTCTGCGTCGCGGCTCACCACGGGAGCGACGTCGAGTGGCGGGTGCACGAGCCGCTGGCCCTGGCCGCGGGCGTCGACCCGGCGGACGTCGAGACGGTCCGGGCCGGTGGCGCGCCGACGCGGGGGGCGCCCGCGGACGTCGCCGCGGCGCGGACGGCGCTGGCGCTGATGACCCACGGCGACCTCGAGGACGATGAGTTCGCGGCGGTACGCGACGTCATCGGCGCCGGCGGCGTGTTCGAGGTGACCGCGCTGGTCGGTTACTACACGACGCTGTCGCTGCAGCTTCGGTTGTTTCGCCGGGACACCCGCGACCTCGGCTGAGTCAGCGAGCGTTACCGGGGCCGTTCCCCAGCGAGAGGCGTCCAGTACGAGCCACCTCGGCGTACGTCCGGGCACTGTCCTTCGGTGTCCGAGCCTGGGTGTCGTAGTCGACCCGGACGATCCCGAACCGTTTGGCGTACCCCTCGGCCCACTCGAAGTTGTCCAGCAGCGACCACGCGAAGTAGCCGCGCAGCGGGACCCCCTCGGCGAGTGCGTCGAGGCACGCGGCGAGGTGGTCGCGCAGGTAGGCGGCCCGCTGCGGGTCGTGCACCTGGCCGTCCCGGGAGACCTCGTCGTCCCAGGCGGACCCGTTCTCGGTGATGACGACCGGGGTGCCGGGGTACTCCCGGTGCAGGCGGCGCAGCAGCTCGGTCAGTCCCTCGGCCCGCACCTCCCAGCCCATCGCCGTCCGGGGCAGGCCGCGGTCGACGAGGACGGCGTCGGGGGCCGTCGGGTAGGCGGGGCCGGCAGGGACGCCGGGTCGGCCGCTGCCGGCCCCGGCGACCTGGAAACCGAAGTAGTAGTTCACGCCGAGGAAGTCCGTGGGCGCGCCGATCACGGCGAGGTCGCCGTCCCGGACGACGTCCAGCGGCCCGATCGTGGCGAGGTCGTCGAGCACGTCGGTCGGGTAGCGCCCGCGCAGCACCGGGTCGAGGAACAGCCGGTTCTGGGTGCCGTCGACGCGGCGGGCGGCCTCGACGTCGGCCGGGTCATCGCTGGCCGCGGTGACGTCGGAGAGGTTCAAAGTGATGCCGACCTGGGCGTCCGGCACGGCCGCGCGGACGACGGGGACGGCCAGGCCGTGGGCGAGCAGCAGGTGGTGGGCGGTCGGCAGCGCCAGCGCGGGGTCGGTGCTGCCGGGGGCGTGGACGCCGGCGACGTGCCCGAGCACGGAGGACACCCACGGCTCGTTGAGGGTGATCCAGTGGCGGACCCGGTCGCCGAGCGCGGCGGTGACCAGGTCGACGTACTCGGCGAACCGCTCGGCGGTCTGCCGGACCCGCCAGCCGCCGGCGTCCTCGAGCGCCTGCGGCAGGTCCCAGTGGTACAGCGTCGTCCACGGCTCGATCCCGGCGGCCAGCAGCTCGTCGACGAGCCGGTCGTAGAACGCCAGACCTGCCGGGTTGGCCGGGCCGGACCCGGTGGGCTGCACTCGCGGCCAGGCCACGGAGAACCGGTAGGCGCCCAGTCCCAGGTCACGTAGCAGGGCGACGTCCTCGCGGTAGCGGTGGTAGTGGTCGCAGGCGACGTCGCCGGTGTCGCCGTTCGCCACCCGGCCCGGAGTGTGGCTGAACGTGTCCCAGATCGACGGGCCGCGGCCGTCCTCCTCGACGGCGCCCTCGACCTGGTAGGACGCCGTCGCGGCACCCCAGGTGAAGTCGGTGGGAAAGGTCCTCGCTGTCGGCTCGCTCACGCCCGGCACTCTAGGGCGGAGAGCCGACACGGCTCACCGGGTCAGGAGGCCGCCGAGTGGTCCGTGCGCAGCCGCAGCAGGTACAGGTCCGCCGTCTCGCCCTGGGCCGTGACCGCCTGCCCGGTCGGGACTGCCACGTACTCACCGAGCCGCAGTCCGTCGTCCCCGGCGTCGAGGCTCAGCAGCTCGGGGACCACCGGCGTGCCGAGCAGGACGCGCAGGTGCGGGGGCGGCGGCGGCGTCCGGCTGTCCAGACGCAGGACGATCTTCTCTGGCACGGCGGGGAGCGTAGTCCCGGTCTGCTGCCTGCGGTGACCGGCCGCCAGCACGCCTTGAAGGTAAGGCTAGCCTTACTTTAGAGTGCTCCGGGTGTCGACGCCCCCCCGTGCCGCCGCGCCGGCCCTCCTGCTCAACCGCGTGCCGTTCGCGAGCGGCCTGGCACGCTTCGGCGACCGCCCGGCGCTGCTCACCCCGGACCGCGCCGTCGGCTACGCCGAGCTGGCGGACCTCGTCGGCACCACCCTGGCCGCCCTCGGGACCACCCGCCGCCTCGTCCTCGTCCCGGCCCGCAACGACGTGCCGACGGTCGTGGCCTACCTCGCCGCCCTCGCCGGGGGCCACCCCGTCGTCCTCGTCCCGCACGACAAGGCGGACGCCGTCACCTCACTGGGCGCGGCCTACGACCCGGACGTCGTCGTCGTCCCGGGCGAGGACGACCTGCCGCGTCTCGACGTCCGGCGCGAGGGCACGGCGCACCGGTTGCACCCGGACCTCGCCCTGCTGCTCAGCACGTCCGGGACCACCGGCTCCCCCAAGCTCGTCCGGCTCTCCGCCACCAACCTGCAGGCGAACGCCGAGTCGATCGTCGAGGCCCTCGGGATCCGCAGCACCGACGTCGCAGTCACGACACTGCCGCTGTCGTACTCCTACGGGCTGTCGGTGCTCAACAGCCACCTGGCCGTCGGCGCCAGCCTGCTGCTCACGGACCTGTCCGTGGTCGACCCGTGCTTCTGGCAGGCGTTCACCGCCCGGCGCGTGACGACCCTGCCCGGGGTCCCGCACACCTTCGAGCTGCTCGACCGTGCCGGCTTCGCCGACCGGGACCTGCCGTCGCTGCGGCTCGTCACCCAGGCCGGGGGACGGCTCGCCCCCGAGCGGGTGCGGCAGTTCGCCGAGCTCGGACGACGCCGCGGCTGGGACCTCGTCGTCATGTACGGGCAGACCGAGGCGACCGCGCGGATGGCGTGCCTGCCGGCGGACCTGGCAGCGCAGCGGCCGCAGACCATCGGCGTCCCGATTCCCGGCGGGACGTTCCACCTGCGTCCGCTGGCCCCGGACGCCGGGTCCGGCGCCGAACCCGGCGCTCGAGACCAACAGGACCCCGACGTCGGGGAGCTGGTCTACACCGGCCCCAACGTCATGCTCGGGTACGCCCACGGCCCGCACGACCTGGCGCTGGGCGCCACGGTGACCGAGCTGCGCACCGGGGACGTGGCCCGCCGGCACCCGGACGGGCTGTACGAGATCGTCGGCCGGCTGAGCCGGTTCGCCAAGCTCTTCGGGCTGCGGATCGACCTCGACCGGGTGGAGGACCTGTTCGCCGGCCTCGGGGTGCGCGCGGCCTGCGCGTCGACCGACGAGCGGATCGTCGCGGCCGTCGAGGGTTCTCACCCGGACGTCGACCTGCTCGCCCGGACCGTCGCCGCGGACCTGGGTCTGCCGGCCCGCTCGGTGGTGGCCCGCGCCGTCCGGGACCTGCCCCGGCTCGGGAACGGCAAGACCGACTACCGGGCGGTCGCGGCGCTGGCCGAGGCGCCCGAGGCATCGGTCGCGGACGGGACGTGGACGACCCAGGAGGTGCCCGCCGAGGTCCGGGGCACCGAGGACCTGCGGCGCCTGTTCGGCGTCCTGCTGGACCGGGACGACGTCCGGGACGAGGACACGTTCGTCGGTCTCGGCGGAGACTCCCTGTCCTACGTCGAGACCTCCATCCGCCTCGAGCAGGTCCTCGGGCACCTTCCCGAGGGATGGCACGTCACCCCGGTCCGGGACCTGGTGCCGCGGTCGGCGCGGACCACCGCGGGCCGCCGGCGCCGGCGGATCGCGACGGTGGAGACGAGCGTCGTCCTGCGCGCGGTGGCGATCGTCCTCATCGTGGCGACCCATGCGAAGCTGCTGGCCCTACCGGGTGGCGCGCACGTGCTGATGGCGGTGGCGGGGTTCAACTTCGCCCGGTTCCAGCTCGGCGGGGGCGACGTGCTGGCCCGGCTGCGCCGGCACCTGGGCAGCATCGCCCGCGTCGTCGTGCCGTCGGTCGCCTTCATCGCCGTCGCCGCCCTCGTCACCGACCGGTACACGCTCGCGAACGTGCTGCTGCTCAACGCCATCGTGGGTCCGCCGACGTGGACGGAGCAGTGGCACTTCTGGTTCATCGAGGTGCTCGTCTACGTCCTCGTCGCCGTCGCCGCGCTGCTCGCCCTGCCGCCGGTGGCGAGGCTGGAACGACGGCACCCGCTCGTCGTCCCGGCGGTCCTGTTCGGAGTCGGGTTGCTGGTCCGCTACGACGTCGTCGACCCGGGCGTGCCGCACACCATGCCGGTGCTGTGGTTGTTCGCCCTGGGCTGGTTCGTCGCCCGCTCCCGGACGACGTGGCACCGACTGGCCGCCTCCGCTGCGGCGGTCGTGACCGTCCCGGGGTTCTTCGGCGACCCGCAGCGCGAGCTGCTCGTCCTCGGCGGGGTGCTCCTGCTGGCCTGGGTCCCGGCACTTCCGGTGCTGCCGGGGCTCAACCGGGTCGCGGGCCTGCTCGCCGCGGCGTCCTTGTACATCTACCTGACCCACTGGCTGGTCTACCCGGCGCTGGACCACCTGCACCCGGCCGTCGGGGTCGTGGCGTCGCTGCTGGCCGGAGCCGCGTACTGGGCGGTCGCGGACCGTCCGGTGCACCGCTGGCGGGCGGTCCGGGACCGGCTCCGGCTCCGGCGGGGCGGCGCCGGCCCCACGTCAAGCCCGCACGACGTGGGGTGACGGGGTCTCGGCCCCACGTCAAGCCCGCACGACGTGGGGTGCAGGTAGGCGTGGGTCACCGCGCGCCGTGCCGGGGGGCGGGCGAGGATCGTCCGCGTGTCGGTCACCGCCTCCCTCGTCGGCGCCCTCGTCGCGACGGCCGTGCTCGCCGCACTGCACCTGTCAGCCCCGCACCTGAGGCGCTTGCCGCTGGTGCCGGAGCGCCGGATGGCGTCCTTCGCCGGCGGGATCGCAGTGTCCTACGTCTTCCTGCACCTGCTCCCGGAGATCGCGGCGGGCAACGAGGCCATCGGTGAGGCGCTCCACGACGTCATCGAACCGACCCCGCTGCTGGAGCTTGCGGTGTTCGGCGTCGCGCTGACCGGGTTCACCGTGTTCTACGGGCTGGAGCGGCTGGCCGCCCGGACGGCGCACGAACCGGGCGCCGGGGTGTACTGGGTGCACCTCGGGGCGTTCATGGTCTACAACGGGCTCATCACCTACACGATGGCCCTGAGGATCCGCACCGGGCTCGGCTTCGCCGTCCTGTTCACCGTCGCGATGGGTCTGCACTTCGTGCTCACCGACCGGGGCCTGTCGGAGGACTACCCGCGGCGGTTCCGGCACAGCGGCCGGCTACTGCTCACCGGCGCGCTGGTCGCCGGCTGGGTGGCGTCGGTGCTGCTGGCGCCGACGAGCACGCTCGTGGTGTCCCTGCTCACCGCCCTCCTCGGGGGCGCGGTGCTGCTCAACGTGGTCAAGGAGGAGGTCCCCTCGGAGCGCCGCGGCAGCTTCGGCTGGTTCGCGGCCGGACTGGTGATCTACGGCGTCCTGCTCGTGGCCGTCACCGTCCTCGGCGCCGAGTAGGACCGCGAGTGAGACGCTGTGTCACGCCGCCTGGAAGGACCGGCGGGACAGGCCGAGGCCGTAGCCGTCGAGGGTCGTCGTCACCGGTGCCGACGGGTCGGTGGCCGCGCCCAGCGCCACGAACAGCGGGATGAAGTGCTCGACCGTCGGATGGGCGTAGGGCATCCCCGGCGCCGCGGTCCGGTAGCGGGCCAGCTCGTCCACGGCGCCGCGGGCCAGGGCGTCGGCCGCCCACGCGTCGAAGTCGGCGGACCAGCCCGGGACGACCTTCCCGGTGAACACCTCCCTGGTCAGGAACGGCAGCCCGTGGGTCATGTGGCCAGACCCGACGACGAGGACGCCCTGCTCGCGCAGCGGGCGTAGTCGCCGACCGAGCGCCAGCAGCTCCTCCGGGTCGTCGGTGGGCAGGCTGAGCTGCAGGACCGGGACGTCGGCCTCCGGGTACATGATCTTCAACGGCACCCAGGAGCCGTGGTCGAGACCGCGGCTGGTGTGCTCGTGGACGTCGTGACCGTCCGGCAGCAGGGCCCGCACCTGGCGGCTCAGCCCGGCGGCGTCCGGGGTGTCGTACCGGAACGCGTAGTACATCGGGTCGAACCCGCCGAAGTCGTAGACGAGCCCCGCCGGCCGGGGCGCGCTGAGCGCCAGGGGAGCTGACTCCCAGTGCGCCGACACGATGAGGACGGCGCGGGGCCGGGGCAGCGAGCGCGCCCAGGCCAGCAGCGGGTCCAACCACGCCGGGTCGGCGAACGGCATCGGCCCGCCGCCGTGGGAGAGGAACAGGCTGGGCAGCGGCCCGTCCTCGGGCGTCCACCGGCGGTGCGGCCGCTGCGCGTCGAGCTCGGCGACCCGCCGCAGGTGCTGGGCGAACGGGTGCGAGGCGGGGATGCGGGCGTCGGCGAGTGCGGTACGGCTGGACGCGTTACCACTAGACGCGTTCTCACTGGACATGGCGGTCCTCCGGCTCGGTGGTCCCCCAACCTGGATGCTCATGATAGTTGACGGCTCAACAATCGTGAAGGGTCCATGACGAGACCGACTGACGCCAGCACACCAGGTCGCGACGGGGTCAGGAGGCCTTTGACTCGCTCTGGTACCCGAACCGCTCGCCGCCAGGTTCGAGGAGGGACCCGTCCGCGAGAGAGCCGATGACCGTCGGGGCCAGGCCGATCGTCCTCAGGAAGCTCGCGACGGTGCGGGCCGCCTCGGCGGAGTCCGTGGCGACGTCCATGGGCTGAGGCCGCTCCGGGCTCTCCTCGAGGTCGTGGTAGCCGATCTGGTTGAGGGTCTTCACCCAGACGAGCGCGGGGTGGTTCGCGGCGATGGCCTCACTGGTGCTGAGCCCGTCCAGGTCCGGGCGCGGCCCGTCGACGGGCTCCCAGTGGTTGGTCGGGTCGATGACGATGGTGCCTGGCCGCAGGGGCAGGTCGAGGGTGAGGGCAGTCGAGAACGGAACGGCGAGGATCGCCAGGTCGACGGCGTCCCACTCGGTGACAGGGGCGGCAGTGGCACCGGGAACCATGACCTCGATGACGAGATCTGTCCCGACGGCTCCTGGCCGCCCCGCGATCAGCACTTCATGCCCGGCGGCGACGGCTCGGCGGGCGACGGCTGTGCCGAGCTTGCCGGCCCCGATGATCCCGATCCTCATGAAGCGGGCACCTCCTCGTCGGCAGCGGCGTCGGCGGCAGTCTCCCGCCGGATCACCGGAAGCACCTCGGTGAGGTACAGCTCGAGACTCTGCTCAGTCAGAGCCTCGGTCATGCCGGGATCGAACTGTCCGACGAACCGGTCGGCGCCGAGCACCTCACGGTGGGACAAGATGCCCTCGATGACCTGCTGCGGGCTGCCGACCAGCAAACCGGAGGTGATCCACTGGTCGTAGACGGTCCGGGGCATCCCACCGCGGAAGCTGGGATGCACGGACAGGTACTGGGAGTAGTGCGGGAAGAACTCGTCGCGTGCTCCCTGGGAGGTGCGGCCGACGAAGACGTGGCCGCCGGTCGCCAGTCGCAGCGTCGCCGGGTCATGGCCGGCCTGCTCACCCGCCCGGCGGTACAGCTCGACCAGGCGAATGCCACTGTGCGGGCCGGCGAACAAGGACAGGAACATGGGCTGACCGAGGAGGCCGGCGCGGACGGCGCTCTGCGGAGTCCCGCCCACGCCGATCCAGATCGGCAGTCGCTCCTGCACTGGGCGGGGCCCGATGTGCACGTCGCGCAGGGGCGCCCGGTGCTGGCCGTGCCACGGCCGGGTGGGGTCGTCCCGGAGCTGGATGAGCAGGCGCACCTTCTCGTCGAAGAGAGATTCGTAGTCCCGCATGTCGTACCCGAACAGCGGGTAGGACTCGGGGAACGCGCCCCTACCGACGGTGATCTCGGCGCGGCCGTGCGAGAGGTTGTCGAGGGTGCCGAACTGCTCCATGAGGCGAACCGGGTCGGCCGTCGACACCACGACGACGGACGTCGTCAGTCGGATCCGGGTCGTCGTGGCCGCAACCGCCGCGAGCACCACTTCCGGGGCGGAGACGACGTAGTCGGGCCGGTGGTGCTCTCCGACCGCAAAGACGTCCAGTCCGGCTGCGTCAGCGAGTCGCGCGTGGCGGACGAGCGCGTCGAGTCGCCTCTGTGGTGCATGAGGGTCGTCCGGGTCGAGGATGTCGCCGAAGGAGTAGATGCCGAGCTCCATGTGGGCCACGTTAGTATGCTCGGGATACTGGTTACCAAGGAGATACCCATGGCGGCCATGGTGGAAGACCCGTGCCCGTTCGCGCCGATGGCGGAGATCGTGTTCGGCAAGTGGACGGCGCACGTCCTGTGGGTGCTGGGCGAGCACGGCCGGCTGCGCTTCAGTGAGTTGCGCGCTCTGCTGCCCGGCGTGACACCCAAGGTCCTCACCGAGCGGCTGCGCCGTCTGGAACGCGATGGGCTGGTGACGCGCACGTACCATGCGGAGGTGCCGCCGAGGGTGGAGTACGAGGCGACCGAGCTGGCCGACACGCTGGTGCCCATCTTCCGCCAGCTCACCGACTGGAACAGCAAGCACCTCCACGAAGTGCATGCGGCTCAGCTGCGTTACGACCGGGCGTGACCTGCGTCCCAACCTCGTCCCGGCCCACGTTGGAGGCGCCCACGGTCGGCTCGGCGGTGAGCGTCGGGTGCCGGCACAGCACCCCGACGAGTGGCTCCGGCCCGGTGAGTCCGCCAGGCACTGGACCGCTGCGGGGATGGACGACGACCGGGACGCCGGGCTCGCGGAAGAAGGTCACGGACGGCGCACACTCCGGCGTCCTGAGGCCCGTCCGGCGGCGACCTTCGGGCACGCTGCAACGACACGGCTGCCCGACGACCGGCTACCCAATGAGGGTTCGCGCGCCGTCGACCACTGCCAGCAGACCGCCGGCACCGGCGAGCAGCACCACCACGTTGCGGGCGAGCGCTGGGGACGGTACGACCCGTTCACCGAGGACGAGGCCCACCACCATGGCTGTCGCCAGACAGGCCCACACCGGGAGGCTGAGTCCTGGCCAGGTGCGGGGATCGGCGAGGAGTCGCCCGGTGATGGTGATGACGCCCAGGAGAGCGAAGTACGGCTGCATCGTCGCGGCGAAGTCCTTCGCCTCCCAGCGTGTGAGGATGGCGAGCACGGCCATGGCGGACCCTCCCACGCCTGCGAGCGCACCCATCAGACCCGACGCGGTCCCCGCCACCGCCGTGACCGTGGTAGTCCGGGCGACCGACGTCGTGCGGACGACGAGGACGGACGTGCCGACAGCGAGCATGATCACTGCTCCGGCGGCGATCTGGGCTGCCGCCACGGAAAGGGCTCGAGTGATGACCACACCGAGCAGAACGCCGACCGCGGCGGACGGCAGCAGCCCACCGACTGCCGGCCAGTGAATGTCCTGCCGGACCCGCACCATCACGAGGACGGCCGAGACGATACCCAGAGCGTTCACCAGGACCACTCCGGGGCCGGGGCCAAGGGCTAGGACGGCGAAGGGGGCCACGAGCATGGCGAACCCGATCCCAGTGAGTCGCTGGACGGCGGAGGCGACGAGCACAGCGATGACGAGGAGCGCTGTCACGAGGTGGGTCTCGCGTCAACCAGCTCAGCGCCGCGTCGGTGGGTCAGGACCATGTCGGGCGTGTGCGGTCGCTCAGCTGCTCCGCCGGGTCTGCGTCCCGGTTGATTGCCTCGGCGGGAGGCAGCTCGGCCAACTCCGCAGCGATCGTGCGCAGGACGTCCCACGGCAGCACTCCGATCAGGCTGGTGGCCGCCCGGTACAGCGAGATCTCGCCGCAGACCCGACCGAAGGGGCCGACCGCGACCGGTTTGCAGTGACGACGCAGGACGTCAGCGGACGGCGGGTGGGCGAGCAGGTCCTTGACCCGAGTGCGGACCCCGAAGGGAGAGTCCGGGAACTCGTCGACCGGCGGCGCTCCTCTCCGCGACGCCTGCACCTGGTCATGCTGGTCGGCGCACAGGAGGTGGTCGTCAGCAACCGGGCCGACCTTGGGCAGGCCGAGACGTTCGTACTGACTTTCCGGCGCCTCGCTCTCGCGGAGCAACTGCACCAGCGCCGTAGCCATCCGGCGTTCGATCTCGTCGTCGACGAGCGGATGCTGTTGCCGGGGATCATCGTCCAGGTCGAAGAGCAGTGTCCCGAAGGCGTAGGGGTCGTTGAAGACGTGGCCCTCGGTGCGCAGTACAGGCACGTTCTTGGTGAAGGAGAACCCCTGGTGGAGGCTCGCGCTGGCCAGCTCGTCGTGGCTGAAGAAGCCGCGCATGTGGGTGGGCATGAGCGTGTGCTCGTACAGGGGGCGGTTTCCCGGTTCCCGGCAGGCGCGCATGTACACGTACCGGCCGTCGGTGACGGAGACATGGCCGCCGAAGGCTCCGAAGAGGGCGTACTCGCGCACGGGTCGGCCGGCTTCGATCACTTCGCGCAGGGGGACGCCCTGCATCGCGGGCGTCCGGTCGACGCCGAAGAACTCCAGCAACGTGGGACCGAGGTCGATCGTCTGGACCAGCTCGTCACGACGCTCACCGCGCACGCCGGTACGGGGGTCCCACACGAACAACGGCGTGTGGATCGTCTCGTCGTACCAGGGCTGCACGCTCTTGCCCCACCAGCCCTGCTCACCCAGCAGGAACCCGTGATCGGTACAGACGACGAGCAGCGTGTCGTCCCACAGCTCGAGCTCGTCCATCGCGTCCAGCACTCGCCCCAGGGAGGCGTCGCACATGGAGACGAGCGCCGCGTAGTGTCGCCGGACGTTTGCCTGCACGTCCTCACTCTCGGTGACCTGCGCGTAGTCGGGCCAGTCGTACTCGGGCACGGATGTGTCGTTTCCGCCGTACATCGCCAGGAAGGAGGGATCGCTGAAGAACGGCTCGTGCGGGTCGAACGTCTCGATCTGCACGAACCAGTCCTGCTCGCTGGCGTTGTCGCGGACGAACTCCAGGCCGGCGTCGAAGGTGCGGGTCTGGGGATGGTCCGGCACCCCGTTCAGGTACAGGCGGTTGACGCGGTCCTGTCGCCAGGTGCCGCTTCGGTTGACCCGCAGGCTGTCGGGAACGGGAGGGTCCGCGACGCGGCCCTTCCACGGGTCGCCCTGCTGGCCACGGATCAGCGAGCACGTGCCGTACCGCGTGTGGTACGTGGCGCCGCCGTCCTCCCAGTAGTGCATGTGGTCGGTCGCCAGGTGAGTCGTGACGCCCGCGTCGCCCAGCAGTGCAGGGACGGAGTCGTCGAACGGCTCCAGCGGGCCCCAGCCACGATGAAGAAAGTTGTACCTGCCGGTGTGCAGCTCTCTGCGAGCCGGCATGCACGGCATGCTCCCGGCGTAGGCGTTCTCGAAGCGAACACTGTTACGAGCCAGCCGCTCGAAGTTCGGAGCGGCGATCCCGCAGTCGGGGTGGTACGGCGGCAGGTACCGGCGGTTGAGGCTGTCGAACATGACGACGATGGCGCGCACAGGGACGTCACCTTCCTGCAGCAGTTGAGGCTTACGCGTTGGGCGCGGCCCGGGGATTCAGTGGGGGTTCCGGCGGCGGGACGGCACCGGACAGCACGGGGTCGTCGCTTCGCTGGAGGTGCTCCAGGAGTCGAGCTGCCATCTCCTGGCGGAGAGTCGCGCACTGTGGGTCCTCGGCGCGGTTGTCCAGCTCCCACGGGTCGCTCTCCAGAAGGTAGAGCTCCTCCTCCGGTCGTGGGGCCAGGTGCGCGTCCCCCATGCCCTTTCTCGTCTCGCTCTCCTCGAGATCCTGCGCCAGCGGCAGGCGCGGGCCGGCCACGAAGTTGCGGATGTACTTGGTCGACTCGGTTCGGACAGCCCGAATGGGGTCGTAGCGGTCGTGGTAGGTCTTCTCGAGGAAGAGCTCCCGGCTGCGTTCACCTTCAGAGCCGCCCCTGATCTGGTCGAGGATGCTGACACCTTCGAGGTCGTCCGGCGCTTCCACCCCGGCCAGCTCGATCAGTGTCGGGGTGATGTCGAGGTGGCTCACGAGACCCGCGTGGCGCCCTGGAGGGACGCCCCAGGCCGGAGGTGGACTCACGATCAGCGCGACCTTGACGCCGGCGTCGTACAACGTGCTCTTAGCCCGCGGGAACGGCACCCCGTGATCCGTCGTGAAGATGATCAGGGTGTTGTCCCCGTCAGGCCCGGACCGCAGAGTGCGCACGATCCTGCCGACGGCCTCGTCCATCTGCCGGATGGCCCCGTAGAACGCGCTGATGTCGCGCCGGCTGTGCTCGTTGTCCGGCAGGTAGGGAGGCACGGTCACTGACGCCGGATCGACCGGCTCGTAGTCCTCGGCCGGCCACGGTCGGTGAACCTCCCACAGACCGATCACGGCGAAGTAGGGCTGGTCGGCACCCGGCTTGCTGCCGTCCATCCACCGCTGGGTGAGCCGTGCGACCTCCAGGGCGCGGGGCAGGAAGCCCAGCCCGTGGACCTCGTCATAGCCGAGCACGCGAGCGTCCAGGTCCTCGTGCTGCAGGCCCAGCAGGGTCGTGCGGTAGCCGGCCTTCGACAGGAGCTCCGGCAGGGTGACGACGCCGCTGCGGTACCGCCAGCCCTGATGGGCGAGCCCCATGAGCCCGTTGGAGTGCGGCAAGCGGCCGGTGAACAGCGAGGCGCGCGCCGGCGTGCACAGCGGGGCCGTGGCGAAGGCCTTGTCGAACACGATCGCGTTGTCGGCGAACTCCTGAAGGTGAGGACTGGGCACCCCGTCCCACCCGTAGCAGCTGAGCCAGTCGCCAAGGTCGTGGCAGTGGATCAGGGCGACGTTCGGCAGCGGGTTCGTCATGAACTCTCCTGGCTAGTGGTAGTCAGCCCTTGACCGCGCCGCGTGTCAGCCCGGCGACGATCTGGCGGTTCGCGATGACTGCGAGAAGGATGATGGGGATGGCGGTGACGGCACCGACCGCAGCCATGGGCCCGAACTTGATCTCCTGCGGCTGAATCAGTGTGGCGATGCCCACGGTGATCGGGGCCTCCCGCCCGCCGGCGGTGAACACAAGACCGAAGAGGAACTCGTTCCAGACCTGAATGGCGGTGAACACCGCCACGGACGCAACTCCGGGCGCCGCGAGAGGGAGCATGATCTTGCGAAAGGTCATGAACTCGCTGGCACCGTCGATCGCGGCCGACTCCCGCAGCTCGCCGGGCAACGTGTCGAAGTAGAACTTGATCAGGATGACGGCGAACGGCAGGTTGAACACGATGTTCAGCAGGATCAAGCCGGTGAGCGTGCCGTTCAGGTTGATGGTCTGCAGGGTCGCGAACAACCCCGGGACCAGTGTCATCGGCGGGATCACCTGGAGCAGACCGGCGCCCGCGAGAACGAGCGCGACTGTCCGCCGAGACCAGTGCAGCTGGCTGAGGCTGTAGGCGGCGAAGGCCGCGATGACCAGCGTGACTGAGGTTGAGACCACCACCAGGATGACGCTGTTGAGGACCTGCGCGCCGTACACCTCGCGCGGGCCGAACACCTCCTCGAAGTTGGCCAGCGAGAAGTCGAAGGTCCAGCCCGGCGAGACGATCGCCCGAGGGCGCTGAAAGGCGATGAGCAGCAGCCACAGGATCGGGACGACGGTCCAGACGACCGCAGCTCCGAGGAGAATGCGCACGAGCCACGAGCCATGACGGTTGTGCACGGTCTGATCAGGCATGACGGACACCTCGAACCACGCGGCGGACCAGGAGCACGGCGAGCAGCGTCACGAGGACGAGGACGACCACGGTGACACTGAGCGCGGAGCCGAACCCGTACTGGAAGGACTCGAAGAACACCGACCTGAGGTAGATGCTGATCACGGTCGTCGCGGTGCCCGGACCCCCGAAGGTCAGCAGGTACATCTCGTCGAACACCTTCACTCCCATCAGCACGCGAATGGCCACCGCGCCGAGGATCGCCGGCGTGAGCAGCGGCAGGACGATGTAGCGAACGGTGGCGAGGTAGCTCGCCCCGTCGATGCTCGCCGCCTCGAGCACGGAGGAGTCCAGAGAACGCAGCGCGGTGTAGATGAGCAGGAAGACGATGGGCGTCCAGTGCCAGACGTCGACGACGATGACGCTGGCCATCGCACCGACAGGCTCGCCCAGCCAGGTCTGCGGGGACGCGCCGACCGACGTCAGGATCTTGTTCAGCAGGCCCACCTGCGGGCTGAGAATCAGCAGCCACGCGACACTGATCACGACCGGCGCGACGATGGCGGGCCACAGGAGCACGTTCTGGATCAGCCTCTGACCGCGGACCAGACGGTCCGCGGCAAGGGCCAGCGCCACGCCCAGCACTACCGTGATCAGGACGGTGAAGAAGATGAAGACGAGCGAGTTCCACAGCGAGACCCGGAAGGTCTCGTCCTCGAGCATCCGCTGGTAGTTGGCCAGGCCCGCGAACTCCCACACGAGGTCCCCTGCGGAGAGCCGCACGTCACCAAAGGACATCCAGACCATCTGCCCGATGGGGAAACCCACGAGCAGAACCAGGACGAGGATCAGCGGGAGCAGCGACAGGACCTTGAAGGCCGAGAGGCGTCGGCGGTCCCGACCGCCGCCGGCGCGCCCGGCACCGCGCGAGCCGACGGCCGTCGGGACCACACTGGTCGGCGTCGCCGTCATGAACCGAAGCCGGCTTCCTCCACCACCCGGGTCAAACCGTCTTGGATCCGGGTGACGGCTTCGTCCAACGACACCGTGCCCGCGAGGTACTCACCGATGGTCGGGTCCGTGACCTCGAGCATGAGCGGTGTGAACGTGTATCGCAGTCCGCCGCGAATCATGTCGGCGGAGTCGATGATGACCTGCAGCTCGGGGCGGTCGCTGTCGACGTCCGTCCGCGTCGTGATGCCTCCCGCGTCCGCCCACGCCTGCATCGTCTCCTGGCTGGTGAGCCAGGTGATGAAGTCGTAGGCAGCCTGGGTGCGCTCCTCAGGTAGTCCGGTGGGGATGCCGACCGTCCACGTGCCACTGACCGGCGTCTGACCGGGGAGGACGGCGTAACCGATCTGCCCTGCCACGGTGGAGGCGCCTTCGTCCTCCAGGGGCGCCGCAACCGCTGAGACGAGCGTTGCCTGGAGGACGGACCCGCCCTGCATGAGCGAGGTCGCCTCCGCCTGGGCGACGGTCTGCGGTGCGTCCGGCCCGATCTCGGCCAGCGCCTTGAACTGCTCCAGCGCCGCCCGGAACTCGGGCGTGTCCGCCTGAGGCGTCCAGTCACCGTCCTGCTCGCCAGCGAACCAACGCCCACCGTGGGAGAAGAGCACTGCGCTGAAGTCGTAGGTCGGCGTCTTGCCACGCAGCACGTACCCGTGCTCGACACCGCCGGCCAGGCCTGCCTCGCCGTTGGCGATGACCTCGTCCCAGGTCGTCGGTACCTCGAGGCCGAGCTCGTCGTACAGGTCCGCCCGGTACATGAACTCATGAATGTTGCCGTTGATCGGCAACGCGTACGGCACGCCGTCCACCGACGTGGTCCGGTTCTCGGCGTCCCACCGACCGACGCCGTCGAACTCGATGAGATTGGGGTCCCACGCGAAGTCCGGGTCGACCTCTGGCAGCGGCTGGACCCACTGGTTGTCGTAGAACTGACCGACCCACTGCTCGTTGAGCTGGAACACGTCGAAGGCGTTCGACCCGTTCTGGGCGGCGTTTGCCTGCTGCGTGAGGAGACCGTCGAAGGGGAAGGTCCGCATAGTGACCCTCACCCCCGTCTCCTCCTCGTAGAGGTCCGCCATCTCCTCATAGCTGGCCAGCCACGGCGTCTCGGCGGTAGCGATCACGATCTCGTCGACGGCGACGTCGTCGCCGTCGCCGTCGCCGTCAGACTCGGCTGCGCCGTCCGAGCCGCAAGCCGACAGGGCTACGAGGGCACCCAGCCCGACCGCAGCGGCTGGTGCAACCCGCGCGAAAGGTCGACGTGTCATGTGACTCTCCCTTGGATCGATCTAACCGTCAGTGGATACAGCCGGTATCAGTGACTCGCTCAGCGGCTTCCCGGACGTCGCGGCGGGCCCTGAGGTGATGCTCATCACCTTGGATCGATCCGAACGCTAGGTGGCGACCATGGAGCCTGTCAACGACTTCGGCCGCGTCTCGTCCAGCGAGCGCTCGCGGGCCCAGGTCCTCTCCGCGGGGGCTACGCGTGGGCGCCGCAGGACTCCCGGAGCTGCAGTGTGGGCGTGAAGACGGCGGTTCGTGCGCTCGCCGAGCGACCGGGACGCTCAATTCGTTCAAGGAGCAGCGCGGCGGCCGTGCGACCCATCTCGTCACTGGAGACGGAGATCGAGGTGACGGACGGCGACCACGACCTAGCGTGCTCGACGTCGTCGTAGCCGATGACTCGGACCTGCTCTCCCACTGACCAGCCGGCATCCCGTAGGGCGCGCATGGCACCGAAGGCGATGGCGTCGCTGTGGCACGCCAGTCCCTCCGGTGGCGGGCCGGACTGCAGCAGCGCTCGTGCCGCCTCATAACCGGCCGAGCTGGAGGTCTCGGTGCCTTGAGACCACTCCTCGGCGAACGTCACGCCGGCCGTGAGAACTGTGTCGGCAAAGGCGTCGTGCCGAGTGGCGCGTGCGTACGTGTCCACCGGCCCGCCGAAGTAGGCCAGTGACTGGCAGCCGTGGTCGAGCAGGTGCTCGGCCGCCAGCTGTCCCCCTCGACGGTCGTCCGAACCGACCCAGTCACCCTCAGCTGCCCCGGCGATTCTTCGGGTGAGCAGGACGTGGGGCACGCCGTAGTGATCCAGCGGTTGAAGGACGTCAGGACCCGAGCCAATTGCTGGAACGATGAGCAGACCGTCGACCCGGTACTCCAGGAGTGTCTCCAGCACAGCGATCTGCCGATCAGGGCTCTCGAGTGTGTTGGCGAGCAGGACGGTGAAGCCTGACGGGCTCAGCTGCTCCTCGACCGCCTGAACGAGTGCAGCGAAGAACGGGTTCGCGAGACCCGGGATCAGCAAGCCGATCGTGTGACTCTTCCGGGTCCGCAGGGCGGCGGCACGGCGGTCGTACACGTACCCGAGGTCTTTCGCGGCGGTGAGCACCGCCGCCTTCGTCGCGGTCGCCACCAGCGGGCTGTCCTGGAAGACGAGTGACGCCGTGGACCGCGAGAAGCCTGCGTGACGTGCTACGTCCGCAAGGGTCACCCGCCGCGGCGTCCGTGTCGAGTCCAAGGCCGTGTCGCCTCTCCAAGGCCGGGCGCTCCTTGACGAGCCAGCCCGCTTGGACCGATCCTACGACGACACGGAGGCGAAGCTCGGAGTGCTTGAACGCCTCTGGGAGGTTGCTTCCTTGCCCGACAGGTCCGCCCATCACCGTGACCGCGGCCACGAGGTCGCCGGGTCGACGTACTTAGAGGGGACGTGAGCCGTGACGGACGGAGAGGGTCGTGCACCCGCCGCCTGCTGCGCCCCGTCGCGGTCGCACGAGACGCTCACGGCACCGGCCCGGAGCGGCCCGCGGCCGACCGGCGACGGTGGGATCCATGCGATTGAGCAGGTGACGGTCCCTGGCGGCGCATTCTTGATGGGCGACCACCACGGTGACGGGATCGCGTCCGACGGAGAGCGACCCGTTCACCGCGTCGAGCTCGAGGCGTTCTCCATCGACGCCACCAGCGTGACGAACGAGGCGTTCTCTCATTTCGTCGAGGACACCGGCTACGTCACCGAGGCCGAGCAGTTCGGGTACTCAGCGGTGTTCCATCTGGCGCTGGCAGCTGACCCTGACGACATCGTCGGACGGCCACCAGCTACTCCGTGGTGGTTGGGCGTCCGGGGCGCAAGCTGGCGGCACCCCGAGGGGCGCCGGTCCAGCACCGAGGGGCGCGAGGACCACCCTGTCGTCCACGTCAGCTGGAACGATGCACAGGCATACTGCGCGTGGGCCAACCGGCGACTCCCGACCGAGGCCGAGTGGGAGTACGCGTCCCGGGGAGGGCTCGAAGGAGCCCGCTACCCGTGGGGAAATGACCTGGCACCGCCACACGGAAATGAATGGCGATGCAATATCTGGCAGGGGCGGTTCCCGGTGCTGAACACCCAGGAAGACGGTTTCCTCACCACTGCACCGGTTCGCACCTACGCGCCGAACGGGTTCGGCTTGTGGCAGACGGTCGGCAACGTGTGGGAGTGGTGCAGCGACTGGTTCTCTCCGAGGTACTTCGAGAACTCGCCGACCGTAGCGCCTCAGGGCCCTGACAGGGGAACCGCGCGGGTCATGCGCGGCGGCTCGTTCCTCTGTCACGACTCGTACTGCAACCGGTACCGGAACGCCGCGCGTTCCTCCAACACTCCGGACTCGTCCATGGCCAACGGGGGCTTCCGTACCGTCGGGGCGTAGGCAGGGCCTGGCGCGGTGGAGACCAGCCGGCCATGTCGGTGCTGCGTCGAAGAATCTCAGCCAGTTGCGCCCTCGTCACGGTCCGCGCCGTTCCCGCACTGAACGACCGTCCCCGTCGTGCGCGTAGCTGATGTCAATGTCAGGAAGCTGGTTCTGCAACTCGTAGGCCAGGTTCAGGCCCTCACGAATCCAGGCGTCCTCCACCTCGGGACTCTCCCACTCAAAGTTCGTCGCGGCGAGGTTCTCAAACTGCTCATTCCACCCTCGGAGACGACTGACGAGTTGCGGTGTGACACCGAGGTCGGTGAGTCGTACAGGCCCGCCGTGACCCGTCGGCCTGGCCCACACCGGATCCTCCACGCCGTACTCGGCCATGACCAGGAGAGCACTCGGGCGAGCGTCAGCCTCGCCGGCGAAGCGGTCCGGAGGAGCGCCACACGGACGGTCAGCGCTCCCCTCAACCTCGCTGGGCCGATCAGTCACCGCCAACCTTCCTCCTCCGGCCCAGTATCGCCCTGCCTCGGTTCGTCCCCGTCGCCGGCACCAGAGCCCGCAGGGCCCCACCCGTCGTCCGAGTACGACGACTGCGGGGACCGGGCCGTCGAAAAGGGTCTCGCCCCGGACCCATCGGCGCAGGCTGACCCACGCCCCAGGCGAGGCGGGGCTCGGCCAGCGGGTCGACGCGCCTGCCGGAATCAGCGTCGGTGATGGTGGCGTCGCTTGTCGATCGCGTCCGCGGCGAGGACAGCACCAACCGACAGGACGGCGATCACCCAGCCGGCGAGCGGTGGTACCGCGTGCCCGAGCTCGTTGGCAATGGGCTCCACGAACAGCACGAGCAGCGAGAACGCGAGCCCAAGGCAGATGGCGGGGGGCAGGAGCCGGTTGGTCGTCCACCCGAGGGCGCCGGGCCAGTGGATGAAGCTCCGGCAGGCGAACGCGTTGGCCGTCTGGGCGAGCACGACGGTCATGAACGCGGCCCCCGAGGCCGCAGCAGCGGTCGCGCCGCCGGGGAACGGCTCGCCGGGCCGCCATCCGGCGGCGGCGAAGGACACCACGAACGCCGTCATCGACATCGCCGCTTCGGTGGGGCCGAGGACACCGAAGGCGCGGCGGGCGACGGCCCGGTTGAGCAGCGGGCCCGACACCGGTGGCTGCTCGAGCACCCCTCTGGCGGGGGGTTCGGCGCCGAGCGCGACGGCTGAGAGGGTGTCGGTGCCGAGGTCGAGGGCGAGGATCTGCAGGACGCCGAGGGCGAGGGGGAAGTGCCCGCCCGACAGAGCCCAGACGAGGAAGGGGACGAGCTCAGCGACGTTGTCGGTGAGGTGATAGGTGAGAAACCGGCGCACGTTGACGAACGTCGTCCGCCCCTGCTCGATGCCGGCAACGATGGTGGCGAAGTGGTCGTCGAGGAGCACCAGGTCGGCGGCCTCGCGGGCCACGTCCGTGCCCGAGGCGCCCATCGCGATCCCGATGTCGGCTTCGTGCAAGGCGGGGCCGTCGTTGACCCCGTCGCCTGTCATGGCCACCACGTGGCCGCGGGCCCGCAAAGATCGAGCGATGCGAAGCTTGTCCTCGGGCGACACCCTGGCCACGACGAGGCCGTCCCGGTCGAGCAGTGCACCGAGCACCTGATCGTCGGCGGGCAGCTCATCGCCGGACAGAACCGGGTCGTCGGGCCGGCGCAGGCCCACTTGGGTGGCGATAGCGGCAGCAGTCGCCGGGTGGTCGCCAGTGATCATGGCCACCTTGATCCGGGCACGGCGGCAGGTCTCGATCGCCTCGGCGACATCGGGGCGGGGCGGGTCCTCCATCGCCACCAGGCCCATCAGCGAGAGACCGGCTTCGGCGTCTTCCGCCGAGCTCGGCGCCGACCCGGCCGTCGCCTTGCCGGCAACCGCGAGAACCCGCAGGCCCTTGTCGGTGAGCGCAGTCAGCGCCTGCGCCGCGCCCTCGACGTCCGAGCAGAGGGGTAGGACCGTGTCGGGCGCGCCCTTGACGAGCACCTCGTCGTCGATGACGATCGACATGCGCCGGCGGCGAGGGTCGAACGGGAACCGGACACTCGGCCGGTGGCTGGTCCGGTCGTCGTCCGTGTCGAGTCCCAGGCGACGGGCGAAGGCGTCGAGTGCTGCCTCCATCGGATCGCCGTGGGGGGCCCAACCGCCGTCGACCGGGTGCACGTACCCAGCCGAACAGCGCACCGCGGACAGGGCCAGCACCTCGAGACCGTGGCGGGCACCGGGGTTGGAGAGCACCACTGTCGCAGTGGGCTCGTAGCCCGGCGTGTCGATCACAGCCGTGCCCCCCGGCGTCCACGCCTCGACCACCGTCATCTGGTTGCGGGTGAGTGTGCCGGTCTTGTCCGTGCAGATGAACGTGGTCGAACCCAGCGTCTCCACTGCCTCCAGCTCCCGCACGAGCACCTCGCGCTTGGCCATCTGCTCGGCGCCCCACGCCAGCGACAACGTGACGGTCGGCAGCAGGGCCTCGGGGACCAGGGCCACGGTCACCCCGATGGCCAAGACGAGTCCGTCCGAAGCCGAGTCGCCCAGGACGAGCGCGAGCACGAAGAAGCCGCCACCGACGGCCACGGCGATTGACGCTATCGCCCGCACCACCCGGTGCAGCTCCCGGGCCAGAGGGCTCGGCGGACTCGGCGTCTGCACGGTGAGACGAGCGATGCCCGCCAGGCGCGTCGATACCCCGGTGGCGGTCACCACCGCGTCGGACTCGCCCTCCACCACGAAGCAGCCGGCGTACAGCGTCCCTTCGTCAACCGGTGACGGCTCGCTCTCGCCGGTGAGGGAGGAGGTGTCGACGAGCAGGTTGCGGGCCACCACCACGGTGGCATCAGCAGGCACTCGGTCCCCGGGCCCCAGGGCCAGCACGTCGCCGACCACGACCTCTCCCGCGTCAATCTCCTGCAGGCGGCCGTCCCGCCTGACCGTCACCCGACGAGGCAGCAGTTCCCGCAACCGCTCCGCGGCCCGGTCAGCCCGGCTCTCCTGGACGAACGCAAAGACCGCGTTCACCACGATGACCAGGAAGATCGCCACCCCGAGCTGCGGCAGACCAGCGGCGAACGCCAGCGCCCCAGCCGCCCACAGCATCACCGCGAAGAAGTGGACGAGCTGGCCGGCAAAGCGGCGCACCATGCTCGTCCGGCGGGGCGCAGGCATCCGGTTCGGGCCGTCACGAGCACGCCGAGCCGCCGCCTCAGTCGAGGAGAGGCCGGACTGGAGGTCGATGCCGTCGCCCATCCGCGCCATCGTGCGGTGTGGTCACGGGCGCAGACCAGAGGCCGAAGGCACGGATCCCTGTGGTCGACGACGAGCCGCCGACTGCCCTGCGCTGGGACAGTGAGCGTACGGCCGGTCCCACTACCTCACGGCTGACGCCCCTATCAGTCTGAACCCGTTGTGCCAGAGCACGTCTCGCAGCCAGTCGTCTCCCATCTCGAGGCGCTCGAGCGCCTCCAGCTGGTGTGCGTACGGGTAGGGGAGGTTCGGGAAGTCCGACCCGAGCACGACCCGGTCCTGCAGGTCGGCGAGCCGGGGCAGCAGCGCGCGCGGGAACGGCGCCGTCTCCTCGAAGAAGTCGGTGAACACCATCGTGGTGTCCAGGTGGACGCGCGGGTACCGCTCGGCGATCTCGATGAAGCCCTCGTACTCCGGCGCCCCCATGTGGGCGACGACGGCGGTCAGCGTCGGGTGCCGGCGCAGCACCCCGGCGAGTGGCTCCGGTCCGGTGAGTCCCGCGCGAGGCACTGGACCGCTGCCGGCATGGATGACGACCGGGACGCCGACCTCCGCGAGGACGCCCCACACGGCGTCCAGCACCTCGTCGCGCAGGTCGAACCCCCCGACCTGGACGTGCACCTTGAAGACGGCGGCCCCGCGGTCGAGCGCCGAGCGCACGTAGTCCAGCACGCCGGGCTCGGGGAAGAAGGTCGCGGACGGCGCGCACTCCGGCGTCCGATCGGCGAACTCCAGCGCCCACTCGGTGAGGTCGACCGCCATCCCGGGCCGGTGAGCGTACGGCAGCGCGGTGAAGTGCCGGACTCCCAGCGCGCGCAGGTGCGCCACCCGGTCTGCCTCGCTCCAGCGGTAGGTGATCGGCCACGCCCGGCCGATGAGCGGTCCCGTCTCGTCGAAGTGCGCCCACACGCGGCGCAGCATCCGCGGCGGCAGGAAGTGGGTGTGGACGTCGGCCAGCCCCGGGATGCCGAGACGCTGCCAGCGGGCAGTGACCTCGGCGTCCTCGGCTGGCGGGACGGCGGCCTCGACCTGAAGCTCGCTCACGTCGGGAGAGCCTAGCCGCGGGACCGAGGTCTACCACCGAGCCGGAATGGCCCGGTGCGGCCGGCGGTTGCGCAGGACATGAAGATCGATATCTGGTCCGACGTCGTCTGCCCGTTCTGCTACATCGGCAAGCGTCGCCTCGAACAGGCACTGGAGTCGTTCCCGCACCGGGACCAGGTCGAGATCGTGTGGCACAGCTTCCAGCTCGACCGGACCGCCCCCGCCACGAGCACCGAGACCACCACCGAGCACCTGTCGCGCAAGTACGGCACGGACCTGGAGCAGGCCCGCCAGATGAACGCGCGTATCGAGCGGATGGCCGCAGAGGTGGGTCTGGAGTACCACCTGGAGGAGGCCCGGCTGGGCAACACCTTCGACGCCCACCGGCTGATCCACCTGGCCGCCACGCAGGGGCTGGCCGGTGCGGCGCACGAGCGGTTCATGCGCGGGTACTTCACCGAGCGCGAGCAGATCGGTGACCACGACACCCTCGTCCGACTGGCCACCGACGTGGGCCTGGAGGAAGCCCGGGTGCGCGAGGTGCTCGCCGGGGACGAGTTCGCCGACGCGGTGCACCAGGACGTCGCCCGGGCCCAGGCGTACGGCGCCACGGGCGTCCCGTTCTTCGTCCTCGCCGAGGCGGTGGGCGTCTCCGGGGCCCAGCCCGTCGAGGTGTTCAGCCAGGCGCTGGAGCAGGCGTGGGCCAAGGCCAACCCCTTGCAGATGGTCGGCGCCGGAGCGACCACCGGCACCGGACGGCAGGACGGGGACGGCTGCCAGGACGGCTCCTGCTCGGTCTGACCCGCACACCCACTCACCACGTCTGCGCACTGGGGAGGGTTTGCGCCGCCGTGGGGCCACTACCGTCCCCCGGCCGCCTCGATGACTACCAAGGCATCCCACGGGAGCTCTCGCCGCACTCGTCGGGACGTGGCACGCTGCAGGGATGGAGATCCTCTACACCGTTGAGGCCCTCTCCACCGGCGCCGGTCGCAACGGTCACGTGCGCACCAGCGACGGGCAGGTGGAGTTCGATCTTGCCGTCCCCAAGGAGATGGGCGGACCCGGTGGCGGCGTCAACCCCGAGCAGCTGTTCGCCGCGGGCTACGCCGCCTGCTTCCACTCGGCGCTCCAGGGCGCTGCCAGGCAGGCGAAGACGTCGGTCGAGGGATCGACCGTCGGTGCCAGGGTGGCCATCGGGCCACGCGAAGAGGGAGGCTTCGGCCTGGCCGTCACGCTCGAGGTGACGATCCCCGACCTGCCTCACCAGGAGGCGGTGGCCCTCGCCGAGCAGGCGCACCAGATGTGCCCCTACTCCAACGCCACGCGCGGCAACATCGACGTCGACGTGCGGGTCGCCGAGGACTGAGACTCCGCCAACCGCCGCCTCACCATGAGAGGGTGGCTGGCCGCGCGCTGGCGGCGCCGTCCACAGCGAAACGAGCAAGGCCTCCGCCCGGCGTTTCCGCTGGTCAGAGGCCTTGTGTCGCTGTCTCAACGCGACGCGCGCCCGGAGGGACTCGAACCCCCAACCTTCTGATCCGTAGTCAGATGCTCTATCCGTTGAGCTACGGGCGCATGGAGCGCGCCGAGTCTAGCCCGACTCCCGCGCGCCCCTGAAATCCAGGCCGACACCTGCCCGCCCCTCGGCGAGTCGACGTCCTGCCGCCGAACGGACAAACGAAGACCACCGACCTACCCTGCCCCGGTGACCTCCCGCCGCCTGCCCGCCACCGTCGCCGCCGGTCTCGCCGCCGGCGCCGTGGCGCTGGCGGGGTGCACGGACGGCGGCGGCTCGGCCTCTCGAACCGCAGCCAACGACGGAACCGACACTCCGGCGACCTCGGGCCTGCACGTCGAGCCGGCGCGGTTCGACACGAGTGCGCCCGCCGAGCCGACGACGGTCCTCCCGGACCAGGACGCCGCCAGCGCGGCGCTCACCACGGTCCGTGACCTCTTCGAGACTGCTCCTGTCATGGCCGTCGCGGCGCCGTCGGACGCCGCAGTCGTCGAGGCGGCCGTGGATCGCGGCGCGCCGGTGCTGCACCCTGCCACCGACCCGGCCGAGCTGACCGCCGAGCTCCACCGCCTCGGCACCGAGAGCGTCCTCCTCGCCGAGCCGGGACCTCCGGAAGCCACGCCAACCTCCACGCCGGCCTCGGCTCCCACGTCCACCCAGAGCTCTGGCCGAACGACCGCCCCGAGCCCCACGTCGTCCGGAGCCTTGGACCACGAGACCGTCGCTGCCGCCGTCCATGCCGCCGGCGCCGAGGTCGTCACCGATCCGGCGGACCTGCCGGCCACGACGGCCGCCGAGCCGCTGGGCGACGTCGTCGTCCTCACCGACGGCGCGGACTGGTCGTCCACCGCCGTCGCCGCCGCCTCGGCGGCCGGGGCACGCGTGCTCGAGCTCCCGGACGGCGACCCGCGGACCGAGCCCGATGCCATCGCCCAGCTCGCCGAGCACCCGCCGTCGCACGTACTGGCGCTCGGCGACGCGTTCGGCGACGTCGACACCGTCGAGGCGCGGGTGGCCACCGCAGCGACCGGCGTCCAGCTGCCCGGTGGAGGCCAGGTCGTCTTCCCGCACCGGCGCGTCGTCGCGCTCTACGGGCACCCCGGCACGAGCGCACTCGGCGTGATGGGAGAGCAGCCGCTGGACGAGGCCGTGGACCGTGCCCACCGGACGGCGGCCGAGTACGCCGAGCTGTCCGACGTCCCGGTGGTCCCGGCCTTCGAGATCATCACCACCGTCGCCTCGAGCGAGCCCGGCCGCGACGGCGACTGGTCGAGTGAGTCCACAGTCGAGGAGCTCCGCCCGTGGGTGGACGCCGCTCGTGAGGCGGGCATGCTCGTCGTCCTCGACCTGCAGCCCGGGACCACCGACTTCCTCACCCAGGCCAAGCGGTACAAGGAGCTGCTCGTCGAGCCGCACGTCGGACTCGCCCTCGACCCCGAGTGGCGGCTCCAGCCGGGGCAGCGGCACCTGGCGCAGATCGGGTCGGTGAGCGTCGAGGAGGTCAACGGCGTCATCACCTGGCTTGCGGACCTGACCCGCGAGCACGCCCTGCCGCAGAAGGTCCTCGTGCTCCACCAGTTCCGGCTCTCGATGATCAGGGACCGTGAGCTGCTCGACACCTCACGAGACGAGCTCGCGGTCACGATTCACGCCGACGGCAACGGCACCCCCCAAGAGAAGTTCGCCACCTGGAACGCCCTGCGCACCGGGGCCCCGGACAACGTCCACTGGGCCTGGAAGAACTTCTACGACGAGGACCGCCCGACGTTCACGCCGGCGCAGACCATGGACGTCGAACCGGCCCCCGTCTTTGTCTCCTACCAGTAGCAAACCCGCAAGAACTCAACGCCTTTCGCAAGGAAGCGACAGCGGGTTGTCGCTTGTGAGCCAGTTCACGAGTGGGCCCCTCATTCGCGGTGTCGCTGTGCGAGACAGCGGGATACGGTGAAAAGCGACACCCGGGCGTCCCGCGGTCGACAGCCGACCGCGGGTGACCCCTACCCGGGTCCACGACCGGTCAACGACGACCACGGAAGGACTCAGGAGGAGACATGAGCACCGACACCTCTCCCGACATCATGGTCACCGGCCGGCCGACCACCCACCCCCGGCTCGCCGAGTGGGTCGCCGAGGTCGCCGCCCTCACGACCCCCGACGCCATCCACTGGGTCGACGGCACTGAGGAGGAGTGGACGCGGCTCACCGACCTCCTCGTCGAGACCGGAACGTTCACCCGCCTGACGAAGAAGCCCAACTCGTTCCTCGCCCAGTCCGACCCGACCGACGTCGCCCGGGTCGAGGACCGCACGTTCATCTGCTCCCGCGAGGAGAAGGACGCCGGTCCGACGAACAACTGGATGGACCCGGACGAGATGAAGGAGCGCATGACCGCGCTCTACCGGGGGTGCATGCGGGGCCGCACGATGTACGTCATCCCGTTCGTCATGGGCCACCTCGACGCACCCGAGCCGATGTTCGGTGTCGAGATCACCGACTCCGCCTACGTCGTCACGTCGATGCGGATCATGGCTCGAATGGGCGAGACCGTGCTGCGTCGGATGGAGGAGCTCGACGCCGACTTCGTGCCGGCCCTGCACTCCGTCGGCTACCCCCTCGAGCCCGGCCAGCAGGACGTACCGTGGCCGTGCAACGACACGAAGTACATCACCCAGTTCCCCGAGGAGCGGGCGATCTGGAGCTACGGCTCCGGGTACGGCGGCAACGCCCTGCTCGGCAAGAAATGCTACGCCCTACGCATCGCGTCGGTGATGGCCCGCGACGAGGGCTGGATGGCCGAGCACATGCTCATCCTCAAGCTCACTTCCCCCGAGCAGCAGACGTACTACGTCGCCGCCGCCTTCCCGTCCGCGTGCGGCAAGACGAACCTCGCGATGCTCAAACCCACCATCCCGGGGTGGAAGGTGGAGACGCTGGGCGACGACATCGCCTGGATGCGCTTCGGCGAGGACGGCCGGCTCTACGCGGTCAACCCCGAGTTCGGGTTCTTCGGCGTCGCCCCCGGCACCAACCAGAAGACGAACCCGTACGCGATCGAGACCATCAACCGCGGCAACAGCATCTTCACCAACGTCGCGCTGACCGACGACGGCGACATCTGGTGGGAGGGCATGGAGAACCCGCCCGCCCACGCCCGGTCCTGGAAGGGCGAGGACTGGACGCCGGACTCCGGCGAGCCGAGCTCGCACCCGAACAGCCGGTACTGCACCCCGATCAAGCAGTGCCCGATCCTCGCCCCCGAGTACGACGACCCCCGCGGCGTCCCGATCTCGGCGATCCTCTTCGGCGGACGACGCGCGACGACGGTCCCGCTCGTCACCGAGGCCCGGGACTGGGTGCACGGCGTCTTCATGGGGGCGACCCTGTCCTCGGAGACCACCGCCGCCGCGACCGGCCAGGTGGGCGTCGTCCGTCGTGACCCGATGGCGATGCTCCCCTTCATCGGCTACAACGGGGGCGACTACTTCCAGCACTGGATCTCGATGGGCAAGGACGCGGACGTCGCGAAGCTCCCCAGGATCTTCTACGTCAACTGGTTCCGGCGGAACGAGGACGGCGACTTCGTCTGGCCCGGCTTCGGCGAGAACTCGCGTGTGCTCAAGTGGATCATCGAGCGCATCGAGGGGCGTGCGGCGGCCACCGAGACGCCGATCGGCCACGTGCCGACGCCGGAGTCCCTCGACACCGACGGGCTCGACCTGACCGAGGAGGAGCTGCGGATCTGCCTGACCGTCGACCCCGAGGAGTGGCGCCAGGAGGTCCCGCAGATCCAGGAGTGGTTCGAGAAGTTCGGCGAGCACCTGCCGGCGATGCTGTGGACCGAGCTCGACGGCCTCAAGCACCGTCTCGGCATGGACTGACGTCCCACCCCACCCCCCGCACGACCCACCCGTGATCATGCAATCCCGCCACCCGCACGAGCTGGGCCGGGGTGGCGGGATTGCATGATCACGAAGGGGGACGCACGGGGCGGGCCCGGCTCTCAGGTGAGAGCCGGGCCCGTCGTGGTGCCGCGGAGGCGGCGGGATTTGAACCCGCGATGGGGTTGTAGCCCCAAACCCGCTTAGCAGGCGGGCGCCATAGACCGGACTAGGCGACGCCTCCAAGGTGCCGGGCCAGCCTAGCCGGACCGGCGGACGCGGACCAAAGGCGGCCGACTCCCCCAGGCGTGGTGGAATGGGGCCGGACATCCGCCGGTGCGCCGTGGCGTCGTGCACCCACCGGCCTGCTGGGAGGGGAGCGTCGTTGGTCAGCGAACCCGTCGCCTACCCCTCCCGGCGCACCATCCGGGCCCAGGCCGCGCGGGCCAACGCACGGCACGCCCGGCATTCTGGGCGCGGCGTCCGGATCACCGGTGGCCAGGCCCGGCACGCGACCGACGCCGGACAGGGGTTCACCTGGCTGACCGTGCTCACCGCCCTCGGCGCCCTGCTGCCCGGTGCGGGTCTCATCGCGGCCGGCCGGCGACGCAGCGGTGCAGTGGTCCTCGGGCTCTTCCTCCTGGCCGTCGGGGCTCTCGGCGCCGTCGTCGCCGCCGGCGGCGTCACCGAACTCGGGCTGCAGGTCGCCACCCGGCCCGACGCGCTGCTCGTGGCGGCCGTGGTCGCGGTCGCCGTCGCCGCCTCGTGGTCCCTCGTCGTCGTCGTCGGGCACCTGCTGCTGCGCCGCACCCGCCTCACCGTGCTTCAGCAGGTGGTGAGCGGCCTGCTCGTCACCGCCCTTGTGGGTCTGGTCGCCGCCCCGGGGGCCACGGCCGCTCGTTACGCGCTGACCCAGCGCTCACTCATCCTCACCGTCTTCGACGAGGACGAGGACGACGGACGCAAGGGCGGCCTGGCCTCCCCGGACGTGGGTGCGCAGGACCCATGGGCGGACGAGCCCCGGGTGAACGTCCTGCTGCTCGGCTCGGACGCCGGGCCCGGACGAGTCGGGACCCGCACCGACACGATGATCGTGGCCAGCATCGACACCGCCTCCGGCGAGACGGTGCTGTTCAGCGTGCCCCGCAACCTCGAGGGCCCGGTCTTCGCCGCGGGCAGCGTGGGGGCCGAGCTGTTCCCCGACGGCTTCCACCCGTCCGGTCCGGGCACGTGCGTGCAGAACGACTGCCACCTCAACGCGGTCTGGGGCTGGGCGAAGGACAACCCGCAGCACTTCCCCGGCGTCACCGACCCCGGACTGCGCGCGACCCGCGACGCGATCAGCGGCGTCCTGGGGATCCCGCTGGACTACTACGCGATCGTCAACCTCCAGGGCTTCGAGGACGTCATCGACGCGATCGGCGGCATCCGGATGACCGTCGACCGCCGGATCCCGATCGGGGGCGGGACCAACCTGCTCACCGGCGAGCGGTACCCGATCAGGGGGTACATCGAGCCCGGTCCGCAGGTCCTCGACGGGTACCACGCGCTGTGGTACGCGCGTTCCCGGGAAGGCTCGGACGACTACGACCGGATGACCCGCCAGCAGTGCCTCATCGCAGCGGTCGCCGAGCAGGCCGACCCGGTCCGACTCGCCCGGGCCTTCCCCCGGCTCGCGTCATCGGCGGAGCGCAACGTCTTCACCGACGTCCGCGGCTCCGAGCTCGAGGCCTTCGTCGAGCTGGCCCTGCGGGTGCAGGACGCCCACATCCGCAGCGTCTCCTTCGACCGGGACGTCATCAGGCCCGAGAACCCGGACTTCGAGGCCATGCACGAGATCGTGGCCGACGCGCTCGAGCCCCGGCCGGAGCCGACGACTAGCCCGACACCGGGTGAGATCACGACATCTCCTGGGACCCCCACGCCGTCCGGCCCGGACGACGACGGCTCGACCGCGGAGAACCCCACCCCGACGCCGACCGTCACCAGCGACCCGACCGAGCCGGTCGACGTCGAGGACGTCTGCGGCTGAGCGTGCCGAGCGTGCACGGCCCTCACCGCCTCAGGCGGCGAGCGCCCGGGTCCGCCGCCGGCGCCACGCCTGGTGCAGCGGCAGCACCACCGTGCCCTGCTCGGCGAGCCGGCGGCGTGCGCTCCGCCGGCTGCGCAGGATGCCGAGTACCCCGATTCCCCAGACGAGGTACTGGACGGCGAACGCTGCCTTGAAGGCACCGAGGGAGTAGGTCTGCCCGGACGGCGTCCCGAGGTCGAGCAGGACCCCGATGGCCAGGATCGTGAGCAGGGAGGCGACGAAGCCACCCACGTTGACGACTCCGGTGGCGCTGCCGAGCCGGGTGGGCGGGTTGAAGGTCCGGGCGAAGTCGAACGCGACCATCGACGCCGGACCGTTGACCGCCAGCACGACGACGAGCCCGACGAGCACCCACAGCGGCGCCGGCCCGGGCCACAGGAGGACGACGGTCCACGCCGCGACCGTCAGGCCGACGACTCCCAGGACGAGGTTCGAGCGGTACAGCGGGTGCCGGGCGGTGAGCCGGGCGAGGACGGGCCCGGCGAGCACGCCGACGGCCACCATGGCGGTGAGCAGGCCGGCCGCGGTCTGCGGCGCCAGCCCGTGCCCGGCGGTGAGGAACGGGTAGCCCCACAGCAGGACGAAGACCAGGCCGGCGTACTGGACGGTGAAGTGGGTCCACAGGCCCAGCCGGTTGCCCGGCTCACGGACGGCGGCGAGCAGCTCGCCGCGGACCTCGGCCGCCGAGCGCCGGCGACGCTGCGGCTCGCTGCCGGGTGGCTGGTCCCGCAGGGCGAGGACGACGAGCAGCAGGGACCCTGCGGCGAGGGCCGCGGCGCCGGCGAAGGCTGTCTCCCACCCGGGCCCGCGCAGCATCGCCACCAGCGGGACGGCGCTGGCGACCTGGCCGAGCTGGCCGAGGATGCCGGTGAGCTGGGTCATCAGCGGGGCGCGCCGGGCCGGGAACCACGCCGGGATGAGCCGCAGGACGCTGACGAAGACCATCGCGTCGCCGGTGCCGACGAGTACCCGCGCGGCGATCGCCTCCGGCACCGAGCCGGCCACCGCCAGCAGCCCCTGCCCGACGGCCATCAGCGCGGGGCCGGCGATGAGCAGCCGGCGCGAGCCGTACCGGTCGAGCAGCACGCCGACCGGGACCTGCATCAGCGCGTAGACGAGCAGCTGGACGACGACGAACGTGCTGACGACGCCGGCACCCGTGCCGAACCGCTCGGCGGCGTCCTGGGCGGCGACGCCGAGGGAGGTGCGCTGCAGCACGGCGACGACGTAGGCCAGGACGCCGACGCCCCAGACGACCCAGGCCTGGCGGGGCACCTGCGGTGCAAGCCGGGAGGGACGGCGAGCCGAGTCGGTCACGACGCGTTTCGGTCGGCCGCGGAGACGGTGGCCAGGTGGGCGGCGGTCCGTTGCGCGAAGAGGTCGGCGTCGCCGGCGACCAGCGCCTCGAGCAGCCCCTCGTGGTCGGCGAGCGCGGCGCGGGCCCGGGCGGGGTCGCCGGACATGGTCGCGGCACTGAGGCACAGCTGACGGTCCCGCAGGGAGACGTAGAGCCGGTGCAGGATCGAGTTGCCGGCGGACTCGACGACCGCCTCGTGGAAGGCCCGGTCCGCGGCCGCCGCGGCAGCTGCGTCACCCGCTGCCACGGCGGCGCGCATCTCGCCGACGAGGACGGTGAGCCGCTCACGCAGCGCCTCGCCGCCGGACCGGACGGCGCGGGGCGCCGCCCACTGCTCGACGAGGCAGCGGGCCTCGAGCATCTCCTCGGCCTCCCGCGGGGTCACCGGCACGACGAGCGCCCCCCGCTTGGGGTAGAGCCGCACGAGGCCCTCGGCCTCGAGCCGCAGCAGCGCCTCGCGGACGGGGGTGCGGCTGACGCCGACCTGCTCGGCGAGGTCTCCCTCGGTGAGCAGGTCCCCTGCGGGGAAGGTCTGGTCGAGGATGCCGGCGCGGACGTGCGTGTAGGCGCGCTCGGTCGCGCTGCCCGAACCTGTTGGACTCATGTTGTATCTATGATGCACCCAAGCGAACGGCAGACTCAACCCGGCCCGGCTCAGCGGCGGGTGTCGACCCGCTCAGGGACGTCGTCCGCCGGTTCCCGTCGGCGCAGCCGGCGGACCAGGACGACGGCTGCGGCCACCGCGACCACGACGAGGACGACGACGTCGATCCGGGCGTCGACGACCGAGCGGATCCAGGACTGGGCCGCGAACTCGAGCTCCACGGTGTCCCCGAGGCCGAACGCCCCGGTGATCCCCGCGGTGCCGTCGAAGGCCAGGAAGAGCACGCCGATGACGACGAAGAGGACGCCGGACAGCAGCTGGGTGGTGTGCAGGCGAACCCGGCCGACCCGGACCTCCCGGCCGCGCAGCCAACCGCGGCGGCCGAGCGAGAACCGGTCCCACACCAGGGCGAGCACGAACAGCGGTGCCGCCATGCCGAGCGCGTACACGGCCAGCAGCAGCCCGCCGGTAACGGGTGACCCGGAGGTCGCGGACACGGTGAGGACGGCGCCGAGGATGGGCCCGGAGCAGAACCCGGCGAGCCCGTACACCGCGCCGAGCGCGACGGTGGGCAGCACTCCGCGCCGTCCGGCAGACCAGGCGGTCACCCGGGCGCTGAGCCGCTCCACACCCGGCACGGTGAAGCCACGGCCGAGCACGAGCAGCACCCCCATCGCGATGATCGTCCAGCCGGCGACGTCGATGAGGGTGTCCCGGTGGCCGTAGAACAGCCGGGAGGCCAGGCTCGAGCCGACCCCGAGCGGCACGAGCGTGACGAGCAGGCCCAGGTACAACAGCCCCGTCCGGACGGCGAGCTCGGTGGGCCGGGCGAACGCGTAGGCGAAGAACGAGGGCAGCAGCAGGGCGCTGCACGGGCTGAGCAGCGAGAGCAGCCCGCCGGCGAAGGCGGCGACGAACCCGACGTCCACGCCGGTCACTCGCCGGCGTCGGCGGCCTCGGCGGCCGCGGCCTCGATCGCCTGCTGGAAGACCTCCAGCGGCTGGGCGCCGACGACCGGCTGCGTGCCGACGAGGAACGTCGGGGTGCCGGTGATGCCGAGCATCTGTCCCTCGGTGAAGTCGGCGTCGACGGCCTCGGCGTTGGCCGGGTCGTCCATGGCCGCGGCGAACGCCTCGCCGTCCAGACCGAGCTCCTCGGCGACCTCGACGAGCCGGTCGGCGTCGAGCTGCCCGGAGTTGGGGCTGGCCTCCAGGGCGAACACGGCGTCGTGGAACTCCCAGAACGCCTCCTGCTCGGCGGCCGCCCGTCCGGCCAGTGCCGCCGTCCGCGACTCCTCACCGAGGTAGGGGAAGTCGCGCCACTCGATCCGGAGCACGCCGTCCTCGACGTACTGCTCGACGAGCTCGGGCTTCGTCTCCCGGGCGAACCGGCCGCAGAACGGGCACTGGAAGTCCGACCACTCGATCATGACGACGGGGGCGTCGACGTCCCCGAGGGCGTACGGGTCACCCTCGTCGCGGTGGGCGAGGGCAGCGATGGCCTCGTCGACGGACTGCTCGTCGGTCCCGTCGTCCGGGGCGGCCTCCTGGTCGTCGGCCGCCCCGGCGTCGGCGTCTTCGGACGGCGAGGCCGCGGGTGCCGCCGTGTCGTCGGTATCGCCGGCGGAGCCACCGGTGCCGACCAGGGCCGCGACGACGAGGGCCCCGGCCGCGAGGAGGACGACGAGCGGAGCGAGCCAGCCGCGTCCGGAGGACCGCATGGCCCGCGCGGCCTCGCTGCCGGCGGGTGCGGGCGGGGTGGGGCTGTCCGACATCGGGAGAGGCTCCTGTGGTTGTCCGGTCAAATCGGTCTCGCCGCCGCAACGACAGCGCCGCCTCAGCAGTTCCCGGCGGCCACCGGGACGCCGGCGGAGCCGGCCTGGTCGTACTCCGCGTCGACCTGGACGACGTCGCGACCGAGCCGGCGCAGCAGGCTGGCCGCGACCCCGCTGCGGTAGCCGCTCGCGCAGTGCACCCACAGCCGGCCCTCGGGCAGCTCGCGGTAGCGGGTGAGCAGGTCGTGCAGCGGCAGGTTCACCGCGCCCTCGACGTGCGAGGTGGCGTACTCGTCCTCGCGCCGCACGTCCAGCACGGTCTCGCCGCCGGCCTTCAGGGCCTCGGCGACCTCCGCCCACCCGACCCGCGGGATGGTGTCGGTGGGCGCGCCGGGGGCGAGGTCGGCCGGCCGCTCACCGAGGGCGGCGTCCGGGCCGTCGATGCCGATCCGGGACAGGTCACGGACGGCCTTCTCGACGTCCTCGCGGCTCCCGACGAGCGTGACCCGGTCGCCGTACGGCAGCGTCCAGCCGAGGAACGTGGTGAAGCTCGACCCGTCCCCGTACTCGAAGCTCACCGACCCCTTCAGGTGCTCGCTGGCGAACGCCACCCGGTTGCGCAGGTCGACCACCCACTCGCCGGCCTCCAGCCGGCGGGCCAGCTCCGCGCCGTCCAGGGGCTCGGGGACGGACAGGTCGGGCGAGCCCGGACCGCGGCGGTTCTGCGGGCCCATGTGCGCGTAGTACGACGGGTAGGCCGTCAGTCCGGCGATGAGCTCTCGGACGAAGTGGTCCTCGTCGTCGTCGGTGAGCACGTGGTTGGTCCGGCGCTGCTCGGCGACGGTCGAGCACTGCGCGCCGGACGCCGGGCCGCTCGAGCAGAACGACCCGAACCCGTGGGTGGGGTACAGCTGCGCGGCGTCCCCGGCGACCTCGGCGAGGCGGCGCGCGGACCGGTACTGGTGGCGGGTCAGCGGCTCGGTGTCCGCCGGGGCGATGAGGTCCGTGCGGCCCACCGAGCCGTACAGCAACGACCCGCCGGAGAACACCGCCTCCTGGCCGCCGTGGCGGACGACGTAGGACACGTGGTGGTGGGTGTGCCCGGGGGTGGCGACGACGAGCACCTCGAGCTCGCCGACGTCGAAGACGTCGCCGTCCCGGACGCCGGTGCGCTTGTACTCGACCTCGTCGTCGGCGTCGACGAGGTACTCGGCGCCTACCGTCCGGGCCAGGGCCAGGCCACCGGTCAGGTAGTCGTTGTGCAGGTGCGTCTCGGCGACGTGGGTGATCCGGACGCCGGCATCGCGGGCGGCGGCCTCCATCCGGTCGTGGTCACGCTGGGGGTCAACGACGAGGGCGACGCTCCCGTCGTGGATGAGGTAGCTGCGGTCCCCCAGCGGAGGGGTCTCCAGGACGACGACGTCCATCTGTGTCCTCCCGGTTCCCCGGAGCCCCGGCTCCGGTGCTCGGTGTGGGTCAGCTGTCCGCGGCTCGGTCGCGGGGCGGCTCGCTCTCGCGATGAGCGGATGCCGAATGTACGGACATTCGGACTTTGACGTACAGTCTCCCACAGCACCCCCTCGTCCGCACTCTGACGACAGACTTTTCGCACGAGAGGCCCTGCCCGTGATCGCGCTGACCGTCGTCCTCGCCGTCCTCATCGGCCTGTCCCTCGGACTGCTCGGTGGCGGCGGGTCGATCCTTACCGTCCCGCTGCTCGTCTACGTCACCGGCCTGCCCGCCAAGGAGGCCATCGCGCTGTCGCTGCTCGTCGTCGGGGTGACCAGCGCCGCGGCTGCGGTGTCGCACGCCCGGGCCGGGAGGGTGCAGTGGCGCACCGGCATCCTGTTCGGGCTGGCCGGGATGGTCGGCGCCTACGCCGGCGGGCGGCTCGCGGAGCTGATCCCAGGACGCATCCTGCTGCTCGCCTTCGCGGTGATGATGGTCGCCACCGCCATCGCCATGCTCCGCGGCCGCAAGAACGTCGACGCGGACGCCGCCTCCCACCGCCTCCCGCTCGGGCGGATCCTGCTCGACGGCACGGTGGTCGGGCTCGTCACCGGCCTGGTCGGGGCCGGTGGCGGCTTCCTCGTCGTGCCGGCCCTGGCCCTGCTCGGCGGGCTGCCGATGCCGGTGGCCGTGGGGACCTCGCTGGTCGTCATCGCGATGAAGTCCGCGGCCGGGTTCGCCGGCTACCTGGCCAGCGTGCAGATCGACTGGACGCTGGCGGCCATGGTCACCGCAGCGGCCGTCGTCGGCAGCGTCCTCGGCGGCCGGCTGGTGAGCCGGGTCCACCCGGAGCACCTGCGCAAAGGCTTCGGCTGGTTCGTGCTCGTCATGGCCACGGTCATCCTCGGCCAGGAGCTGGGCTGGCTGGTCGGTGGCGTCGCCGCGGCTCTCGTCGCCGGTGCCGCGGTGGTGGTCGTGCTGCGCGGCCGTCGTCGCCGCCCGGCGCCCGCAGCGGCACCGGCCGAGCCGGTGGCCTCCGAGCGGTGAGCCGCTCGCGGCTCGACCGCACCTCACCGCTGCCGCTGTGGGCGCAGCTGCACCGCGACCTGCTGCGCCGGGCCGGCGCGGGAGAGTTCGACGACGCCTTCCCCGGCGAGCACGAGCTGACGGCCGCCTACGACGTGTCGCGGCACACCGTCCGGGAGGCGTTGCGCCGGCTGCGCGACGACGGCGTCATCGACTCCGCCCGGGGCCGCGGCACGAGCGTGCGGCGCACGGTGGTCGAGCAGCCGCTCGGCGCCCTCTACTCGCTGGTCCGGGCGGTCGAGGAGGCCGGGCTCGAGCAGCGCAGCGACACCCTGCACCAGGGGCTGGTCCGCTCCGCCGAGGTCGCCGGCCTGCTGGGGCTGCCCGCCGACGCGGAGCTGTTCCACCTCGAGCGGCTGCGCTACGCCGACGGCGTCCCGCTGGCCCACGACGCGGTCTGGCTGCCCGGGGACGTCGCCGGCCCGCTGCTCGACGCCGACTTCACCCGGGCCGCCCTGTACGACGAGCTCGCGACGCGCTGCGGCGTCCGGGTCACCGGTGGCGCCGAGCGGATCGGGTCGGTCTGCCCCTCCGACGCCCAGCGGGAGCTGCTCGCCGTCCCCGCCGACGTGCCGGTGTTCGTCGTCGAGCGCAGGACCGTCGAGCGGGCCACCGGCGCCGGCGAGCGCCCGGTCGAGCTGCGCCGGACGGCGATCCGGGCCGACCGGTGGTCGGTGACTGCCGCGTGGACCTCGGCCGGCTACACCCTCGGCGCGGTCGCCGCCGGCACCTGACAGCTGGTCGCGGACTGCAGCCGGCGGCGCAGGGCCCAGCCGAGCAGGCCGATCGCGAGCACCGAGAGCACCGGCTGGATCGGCTCGAACCACTGCATCGCCCCGGTCGTGCCGAGAGCGAGCAGGACGATCTTGTTGCACACCGGGCAGCCGACGGCGAAGAAGGTCAGCAGGCCCCCGGCGCCGCCGGCCCGGCTCGCGGCGACGTCCTCGACGTCCGCGTCCCCGTCGGTGGGCTCACGCACGTAGGTCGCCAGCAGCAGGCCCGACAGCACCGCCGCCACGATCAGCACCGGCCAGGACCACCACGTCGGCGGGACCTCCCGGCCGAAGACCGGCGTGTCGATGAGGTCGGTCGGGACGGCGACGACGAGCACGGTCGCCACCGCGCCGACGGCGGCGGCCACCCACCGACGGGTGCTCCAGGTGCGCACGAGAACTCCTCCACGAGTTGTCCGGACACGGAGCGTACGCTCGGTCTCCATCTCTCCGCCAGAGCCGCGACCGGTGACGCCGTGTCCCATCGCGGGTACTCTCCGGCACAGAGACGATCCCCGGGGGCACCGATGGAGAGCGTTACGGGTGGGTTCGCCGTCGCCATGGCCGAGCTGGCCTCACTCGCCTTGGGATGGCAGGAGACCGCGATCGTCATCCCGGACTGCGCGGACGACGTCCGGTGCGGTGGCGCTGCGCTCAGCGGCTAGCGCGGCTGACGCCTACGCCGACGCCCTGGAGTCGCTGCGGCGGCGCGGTGAGGAGCTGGCCGACCGGCACGTCACGCTGCGCTTCGCGGTCACGTCGTTCGCCGACGAGGCCCGGTGCACCCTCGCGGGAGAGGTCACGGCGGACGTCGTCGCGCTCCTGCAGGACGAGGCACGACGGCTGCGCGGCGAGGTCGAGGTGCTCGCCACCGACAGCGCGCTGCTGCGGGCGGACACCCTCGCGGCCGAAGACGCGTTCACCGCTGTGTTGCGCCGCTACGCCGGCGCCGAGGCGACGGCCCGCGCGCTGGCTACCACGGGCGGTCAGGACCCGGCCCTGCACATCGCCCTCGCGCGGGCGGGGACAGGCGCCGACGGCCTGGCTCAGCTGGCCCCTAACGCGGCCGCCAGCTGGTGGGCCTCGCTCACCGCCGCCGAGCGGGATGCCGCCCTCACCACCCTGCCTGAGGTGGTCGGCGCCCTCGACGGCGTCCCGGCCGGAGCCCGCGACGAGGCCAACCGGCTGCTGCTGGACCGGGACATCACGCTGCTGCAGGCCCGCGGTGAGACCGGGTGGCTGACCGGCCCCCAGCAGGACGCACTGGCGAACGCGCTGGCGGTCCGCGACGAGATCGCGGCGATCGAGGAAACCGAGGACCCGGTGACGCTCGAGCCGCTCACCGCCCGGTTGTACGGCTACGGCCCGCACGCCTTCGGAGGCGACGGTCGCGTACTGCTGTCGGTCGGCGACCTGGCCGAGGCGGATACTGTGGCCTTCACCGTTCCTGGGCTGACGACCACCGTGCACGGCAGTCTGGCCGGCAACGTGGACAACGCCGTCAACCTCTACCGGGAGGCCCGGTTCGCCGACCCTCGCACGGCGACGGCCGGCCTGGTCTGGATCGGCTACGACGCGCCGTCCGACTGGAACAGCGTCACGGTCGCCGGGGAGAGCCGGGCGCGCGACGGCGGCGCCCTGCTAGCCCGCGACGTCACCGGGTACCTCGCCAGCCGCGGTGAGGACCGGCCTCACCTCACCGTCATCGGCCACAGCTACGGCAGCACCACGGCCGCGCGCGGCGCCACCGACGTCGGCTACGACGCGGACGACATCGTCCTCATCGGATCGCCGGGCGCGGGGGCGAACGCCGACCACGCCGAGGACCTCGGGGTCGGCGCCGACCGGGTCTGGGTGGGCAGCGCCAGCACCGATTACGTCACTTACCTCGGCGGCAACGGGTGGGCGAACCTCGGCAGCCTCGGGGGGCTCGGTCTCGGCGACGACCCAGCCGAGGACGACTTCGGTGCCCGCCGGATTCAGGCCGGGCTCACCGACCGCAGCCAGGCTCCGACGGTGCACGACCACACCCAGTACTTCCGCCCCGGGTCGGAGTCGCTGCACAACCTCGCCAGCATCGTCACCGGCCGCGACGACGACGTCGTCCCCGCCGAGCACCGCACGGACCCGTGGTGGCGCACCTCCGACGAGCCGGAGGAGGATCGGACCCCCACCGAACGGAGCCACGCCCCGTGACCGCCGACCCCTTCTTCGACGAGTTCCGACGACTCCGGCCGGACGTGCCGGTCGTCCTGCTGCCCGCGGACGCGGCCAGAGCCGGGGACGCCGACGTACCGCCGGTCAGAGCCGACGCCGCCGCCGAGCGTGCGGCGGCCGCGCGGGAGGAGGCGCTCGCCGTGCTCGAGGAGCTCTGGCCGGTCGTCGGAGACGGACGGCCCGTCCCGGGCGAGGTCCGCCACTCCTGGGACGGCGAGGGCCCCGGCCGGGTGCGGGCCCGGGTCCGCGCCCGCTCGGGACCCGAAGCCAGCCACGCCGACATCGTGGCGTCAGGCCCAGACGAGGCAGCGGGCGCCGTCGCCCGCGTCGCCGTCCGGCTGCAGGCCCGCGGGTGGGAAGTCGCCACCCGATCGGTCGGCGGGAGCGGGACCCGGCTGACCGGCGTCCGCGGCGGCGAGGGACGCCCCGCAACGGTCGAGGTCGTCGGGTGGGGACCCGCGCAGCCCTGGGACGTCACGGTCGCGTCGGCGCCCGTCGAGGTCGGGGCGGCGGTCACGGCCCTGCGCCGGACGTCGGTCGTGCTGGGGTGGGGCGCACGGCCGGGGGACCCGAGGTGAGAAGGTTCCGCGGGCCCGCCCTGCTGGCGAGTGCCGTGCTGCTCGGTGCATGCGCCGGACCGGGCGAGCCTGCCGCAGAGCCGGAGGGACAGGAGCAGTCCGTGGGTGCCGAGGACACGGTCGACCTCGATCAGGTACGGGCGACCGGGGACGTCGTCCGGGACCGCACCCGGGACGTGGTGGCGGCGGCCGCCGGTCGCGGGTTCACCCCCGCCGGAGCGTCGGGCTCGTGGACGACGTGCACGGACGACGCGTCTGCCTGGCAGTACGCCGCACAGGCCCGACTCGACGCGCCGTCCGGGTCGTCGTCCGGAGAGCTGCTCGACGACGTTGCCGCCGCAGTGGCCGAGGAAACCGGCTGGACGCCCGGCGACATCGAGGACCTGACCGGCCGCCGGCGGGTGGGTGGCCCGCTCGCCGACGTCGACGTCAGCCTCAGCGCCTACCCGGACCTGCCGCTGCTGCTCGTCTCGGTGCTCGGCCCGTGCCTGCCGGTCGCAGAGGCGGACCGGGACGGCCTTCCCGCCGGGTCGCAGGACATCGACGTCGGCGGGGCCGGTGGCTGACGACACGCGGAGGGCAAGGGATTCGAACCCTTGAGGACGGGTTGGGTACCGCCCTAGCGGTTTTCAAGACCGCCTCCATCGGCCACTCGGACAGCCCTCCCGGAGTGGGGCCAGTGTGCCGTATCCGCTGGCCGAGCACGCCTGCACGCCGGCACGGGCACTGGGCGGCTACTGGCGCGCCGACGTCACCGACTGGTACACCAGCGTCTCGACGGGCTGCTACGCAGGGGGCTGACACCACATGCGGCTTTGGCACACACCGCGCACCACGTCCGCCCTGGTGCTGGCGGCCGGCGTGAGCCTGGTGGCTGGCTGTGCTGCCGACCCCGACGAGCCGGACGGCCCGGACCGCAGCGCGCCGCCCACGTCGCAGGCCACCGCGACGACGTACGAGCAGTACGACGGCTTGTTCGCCGAGTGGCAGGACGCGTTCATCGAGTGCGCCCGGTCCGAGGGCCTGCCGGCGTCGGCACCGGTCGACGGCCGAGGGATCGACAACGGCTCCAGCCCGGACCGTCCGGTGGCCGAGGGCGTCGGACTCGACCGTGAGTGCATCGAACGGGTCGGCCTCCCACCACGGGCGCCGTCGCTGACACCGGACACGCTCAGCGGTCTGTACGACCTGAGCCTGGAGCAGGCCGAGTGCCTGCGCCGCGCCGGCTACCCGGTGACGCCCGCGCCTTCCCGCGAGGTGTGGATCGAGACCTACACCTCCGACGAACCGGCCTGGCTGCCGATGCAGGCCGTGTACGACTCCGGCGGTGACGCCGCCGCAGCGGTGGCGGCGTGCCCGGACCCGGACCCCCGGGACGTCGCCCCGTGACGGCGCCGGACCCGGACGACGCGGCGACGGCGACCCTGCACACCTCGGTCTCCCGGCCCCTGCGGCTGCGGACGGCGGCGCTGGTCTGGGCCGTGTCGGGGGCGCTGCTGTTCGGCGCGGGCTGGTGGGCGGCCGGTGTCACCACCGATCCGCCGTCGGTGCCCGAGGAGGACCTGCCGACCATCGACGTCGAGGTCGAGCTGGGCACCGTGGAGCAGGCCGTCACGTACGCGGCCTCGGCGTCCTGGCCCTTTCGACCGGCCGGAGTCAACGGCCACACCGGCACCCTGACCTCGGTGGACGTCTCCCCCGGCAGCACCGTGGACGCCGGGACGGTGCTGTACACGGTGGACCTGCGACCGGCGGTGGCCGCAGCAGGAGCGGTCCCGGCCTTCCGGGACATCGGCATCGGAGCGACCGGCGCCGACGTGGAGCAGCTCGAGGGCTTCCTGCGCGACCAGGGACTGTTCACCGGCACCCCCAACGCCGCCTTCACCGAGACGACGGACCAGGCCGTCCGGCGCTGGCAACGACAGGTCGGCACCACCCCGGACGGCGTCGTCCGGCGCGGCGACCTGGTGTTTCTCCCCGAGCTGCCGACCGCCGTGTTCGTCGACCCGGACCTGGAGGTCGGCGCCGCTGTCGAGACCGGCCGGTCGGCGGTGCTGGCCGTGACCGGGCCTCCGGAGTTCACCGTCACCCTGGTGCGGGACCAGGCCGACCTGGTCCCGCTGTCCGCTCCGGTGCGGGTCAGCTACGGCCCGGAGGAGGAGCAGGTCTGGGACGGCGTGGTGGCCTCCACGACCGCCGTCCCACCGGGGGAGGTCTCCTTGACGCTCACGGCACCCGACGGCACGGCGCTGTGCGGCGAGACCTGCGCCGACGTCGTGCCCGTCGCGGAGGAGTCGATGTACACGGCGGACCTGTACGTCGTCCCGCCCACCGAGGGACCCACCGTCCCGACCGCGGCGATCACCACCGGGCCCGACGGCGGCACCGGCGTCCGGCTCACCGACGGCACCCGGGTGCCGGTCGACGTCCTGGCCTCTGCAGACGGCCGCAGCGTCGTGTCGGGGGTCGACGTCGGGGACCGGGTCCGGCTGCTGCAGGACCGGCCGTGACGGCCCCCACGGCACCCCCGGCCCGGCTCGCCGTCCACGAGCTGTCGTTCGGCTACCGGCAGTCGGCTGCCCCGGTGCTGGCCGGGATCTCGAAGGAGTTCCGCGCCGGAGCGCTGACGGCCGTCACCGGCCCCTCCGGGTCCGGCAAGTCCACCCTGCTCTACGTCATCGGTCTGATGCTCACCCCCACCGCCGGGACGGTGCGCTGGGACGGGGTGCCCGTGACGCGGTGGCGGGACGCCGAGCGGTCCGCGCTGCGGGCCAGCCAGATCGGGTTCGTCTTCCAGGACGCCGTCCTGGACCCCTCCCGCACGGCCCTCGCCAACGTCACCGAGGCAGGCACCATCGCCGGGATGCCGGAGCGTGAGGCGGCCACGCGAGGCATCCGGCTGATGGAGCGCTTCGGGGTCGCGGACCGGGCCCGGCACCGACCGGGGGAGGTCTCCGGTGGCCAGGCGCAGCGGATCGCGCTGTGCCGGGCACTGGTCAAGAACCCCGCCGTGATCCTCGCCGACGAACCCACCGGCAACCTGGACGCCGACTCCGCCGACGTCGTCTGGGACGCCCTGCACGCTGCCGCCCGCGACGGCGCCACCGTCGTGGTGGCCACCCACGACCGGGCCCGGGCGGCCGGCGCCGACGACCAGGTGCTGATCGAGGGATGAGGCCCTCCGCCCTCGGCGCAGCGGTCACGGCGGCGCGGGACGCCGTGCTCGCCGTCCGGGGACAGCGCGTCGCGAGTGCCGTGTCCGCGCTCGTCGTCGCCGGTGTCACCGCGGCCATCCTGGCCACGACGGGGCAGACCGTCGCCTCCGAACGCCGGGTGCTGTCCGAGATCGACTCCCCGGCGGGACGACTGATCACCCTCACGGACGACCAGGACCGGGCCCGGGTCAGCGCCGTGAGCGTGCCTGCCGTCGCGGCTCTCGACGGCGTCGAGTGGGTCATCGGGCTCGGGCAGGCGTTCGACGTCACCAACCCCGCCGTCCCGAGCGGGGCCGCCGTGCCGGCCCGCCGGGTCTACGGCTCCTGGCCGCCCGGCCTGCAGACCGCGGCCTACCGCGCCCCCCGCGCCGGCGACGCGCTCGTCGACGCCGGCGCGATGACGCGACTGGGCCTGCTCGAACCGGTCGGCGGCGTCGCCTCCCCCACCTCGCACGCCCCGGTCGTCGGCACGTTCACCGCCACCGGCCCGCTCGCCGGCCTCGGCGACAGCGTCCTCGTCCACGACGAGCCCGCGCGCGGGGAGACCGTCCGCACGATCATGATCAGCGTCGCCACCGTCCGGGACGTCGAGGACCTCGCCCGCGCCGCGACCGCGGTGCTCGTCGCGCAGGACCCGAACCAGCTCACCGTCACCACACAGGGCAGCCTCGCCCGGCTGCAGGACGTCATCGGGTCGCAGCTGGCGCAGACCAGCCGGCGGCTGGTGTGGGTGGTGCTCGCCGCCGGGATGGTGCTCATCACCGTCACCCAGTTCGGCGCCGTCGCCCAGCGGGCCCGCGACCACGGCCGGCGGCGGGCTCTCGGTGCGACCCGGACCGGGATCCTCGTGCATGTGCTGCTCCAGGTGGGCCTCTGCTCGGTGACCGGCGCGCTGCTCGGGGTCCTCGTCGGACTGCTTCTCGACTGGCGCCTCGCCGGTGCCCTGCCGGGCGTCGCGTTCACGGTCGCGGTGGCCACGCTGGCGGTGATCGCAGCGCTGGTCGCGGCCGTGCCGCCTGCGCTGCGGGCGGCCTACCGCGACCCGGTGCGGATCCTGCGGGTGCCCTGACCTGCCCGCCCAGGAGCCGGGTTCTGGGCGGCCTGCTCGCGGTCAGTCCGCCAGCAGGCGCTGGACGACGAGGTCGGCGATGGGCAGCGCCGACGTCGCGGCCGGCGACGGAGCATTGCAGACGTGCAGGGACCGGCCGGTGCGCCGGAGCAGGAAGTCGTCGACCAGGGTGCCGTCGTGCCGCACCGCCTGGGCCCGGATGCCCGCCTCGTGCGGCAGCAGGTCCTCCACGGTGAGGTCGGGCCAGTAGCGGCGCACGGCGGCCAGGTAGCCGCGGCGGGACAGCGAGTTGCGTGCCTCCGCCAGCCCGGAGCGCCAGTGCCGCCGGGCCAGCCGCCAGGTGCCCGGGTAGCCGAGGGCGTCGACGGCGTCCCGCCACACCACCTGCCCCTTGCGGTACCCCTCGCGGGCCAGGCCCGGGACGGCGTTAGGTCCCACCGTCACCGAGCCGTCCACGCCGGGGGTGACGTGGACGCCGAGGAAGGGTAGCCGCGGGTCCGGCACCGGGTAGACCAGGTGACGGATCTGCTCGGCCCGCTGCGGGGCGACCCGGTAGTACTCCCCGCGGAACGGTACGACCCGGAAGTCCGGCTCCACCCCGGCCAGCCGCAGCAGCCGGTCCGCCTGCAGGCCGGCGCAGACGACGAGCCGGCGGGCGCGGTGCACCTGCCCGCCGGCGACCACGGTGACGGCGTCCCGGGTCTCGTGGACCGACGTCACCGCGGCACCCGTCAGCACCCGCCCGCCGGCGTCGGCGACGAGCCTGGCCAGCGTCCGGGTCACCGCCCGGTAGTCGGTGACCCCGGTCTCGGGGACGAGCATCGCGGCCCGCCCGGCGATGGCCGGCTCACGCCTGCGCAGCTCGCCAGCGCCCAGCCACTCGGTGGTCAGGCCGTTCGTCGTCGCCCGCTCGCGCAGCGCCCGCAGCCGGTGCACCTCGTCGTCGGAGGTGGCGACGACGAGCTTGCCCGGGGTGGCGAGCGGGATGCCGTGGTCGCGGCAGAAGTCCTTCGTCGCCCGCAGCCCCGCGCGGCACAGGCGGGCCTTGAGGCTGCCGGGCTGGTAGTAGACGCCGGAGTGGATGACCCCGCTGTTGTGCCCGCTCTGGTGCCGGCCGACCTCGGTCTCCTTCTCCAGGACGACGACGGAGTCGGCGGGGCGGGCCTGCAGCAGCCGCCACGCGGTCGCCAGCCCGACGATGCCGCCGCCGACGACGATCACGTCCTCCATGGCGAGACGTTAACGCGCCGGGAGATCACCCCGGACGTCGGCCGATGTGGTCACAGCTGCGGCGTGGTCGCAGCTGCGACGTGGTCACAGCTGCAGGTGGAGACGCAGTGCGTCGTCCAGCTGCACCATGACGTCAGCGGGTGCACGGCCGACGACCGCGCCGACCCGCTCGACTGCGACCGAGCGGACCTGCTCGGCCTGAGCCTTGGAGTCTTGCTGCAGGCCGGTCGCAGCTGCCGGCAGCAGTGCCTGGAACGGGAAGATCCGGTCGGTGTTACCGGTAACCGGTACGACGGTGACCACTCCGCGTCCGAGGCGCGCCGCCGTGGAGTTCGCTCGGTCGTTGCTGACGATCACCGCCGGACGTCGCTTGTTGGCCTCACTCCCGCGCACAGGATCTAGGTCGACGAGCCGAATCTCACCGCGCAGCATCGGCGATTCCGTCTGCCACGGTCACGCTCCACGCCTCGTGGTCGCCTGATACATCCCACTCGCGCCAGGCCGCTTCGTAGTCCTGCTCCAGGTCGGGCAGACGGAGCATGCGGACAGCGTGGTGCAACGCGGCCGACCTCGAGGGGAGGCCGGCGGCGCGGGCGAACTCGTCGAGGATGGCCACATCCTCCTCGGGCAGACTGACGCTGAGTTTCATACCGCAATGCTACCGCGGTACTACTGTGGGCCTCCGCCACAGAATGCTGCGCTCAGCACGGCTCGTCCGGCGTGTCGCGCCACCAACCCAGCATTCTGTGAGCCGGACGGCACGGCCGGGGGGTCAACGCAGCGGGACGACTCCGGGCCTTCCCCGCGGTGGGAGAATGTGGGCGTGCTGCCACCCGAGGAGCTCTTCGAACTCGTTGCCGACGTCTCGCGGCGCACGCCGGACCAGGTGCCGGCGGCGCCGGTTCTCGTGCACGTCCTCGACGGGTTCGTCGACGCCGGCTCGGCGGCCTCCCTCGCCGCGGCCCACCTGCTCGACCAGCTGCCGCACCGGCTCGTCGTCCGGTTCGACGTCGACCAGCTGCTCGACTACCGCTCCCGCCGGCCACGGATGGCGTTCTCCGCCGACCGGTACACGTCCGTCGACGTGCCCGAGCTCGTCGTGCACGAGCTGCGGCTGCCCGACAGCTCGCTGCTGTACCTGCTCGCCGGTCCGGAGCCGGATACCCAGTGGGAGCGGTTCGCGCTCTCGGTCCGGATGCTCGTCGAGCAGCTCGGCGTCCGGCTCACCGTGGGTCTGCACGGCGTTCCGTGGGCCGCACCGCACACCCGGCCGGTCGGGCTGACCGCACACGCCAGCGACCGCGAGCTCATCGCCGGACGTCCCCGCTGGATCGGTGACGTCCAGGTCCCCGGGCACGTCGGGGCCATGCTGGAACTGAGGCTCGGTCAGTGGGGCCACCCCACCGTGGGCTTCACCGCCCACGTCCCGCACTACCTCGCAGCCGCGGAGTTCCCGCCGGCGGCGGTCGCGCTCCTGGAGGCGCTGTCAGACCTGGTCGAGGTTGAGCTCCCGACAGAGAAGCTGCGGGCGGCCGGTGCGGAGGTCCTCGCGCAGGTCGACGCGCAGGTGGCCGACTCGGCCGAGACGCTCGAGGCGGTGCGCGGCCTGGAGCGTCAGTACGACGCGATCGTCTCCGGCCGCACACTGGGCGGGCCCGGGCTGATGGGCCCGTCGCTGCCGGAGGACGAGATGCCGGACGCCGACGCCCTCGCCGCCGACGTGGAGAGGTTCCTCCGCGAGCTCGGCGACTGAGGGGTCGGCGTCCTGGATACCGTTCCGGCGGGGGTCCGCCGCCATTCAGCGGCGGCGTCCCCGTCGGGGATCAGCCGGCGGTCACCTCGCCCTTGAGCGGGGCCTCGCCGACCGCCTCAGAGGCGCCGTCCTTCTTGACGTCCACGGCGATCCGGCGCGGCTTGGCCTGCTCGGCGACCGGGATGGTCAGCGACAGGACGCCGTGCTCGTAACTGGCGTGGATGTTGTCGATGTCGAGGCCGTCACCGAGGTTGAGCTGGCGCATGAACGTGCCGGCCGGCCGCTCCTGGGCGAGCCACTGCGCGTCCTCGGGGTGCAGGGTGCGCTCGGCGCGCACAGTGAGCGTGTTGCCGTCGACCTGCAGGTCGATCGAGCCGGGGTCCACCCCGGGCAGGTCGACGTTCATGACGAAGTGGTCACCGGAGCGGTACAGGTCCATCGGCATCCAGCGCGGCGCACGCGTCGCCGTCGTGGTGGCGCCGATGAGCTGGCTCGCCAACCGGTCCATCTCACGGAAGGGGTCAAAGGTCAGGGCCACAACAACCACCTCCTCGTCCACGAGGCCGCCGCGGGCGCGACGGCCCGAACAGTTGTGGCAGAAGTTTGCGAGCGCCAAACTAGCACTCGTACCTCTAGAGTGCCAGCCGGCCCCGATTTATTCCCGGCTGCCGCGGCTCAGATGAGCAGGGCCGGGTCGACGAGGTCCTCGCCGCCGCCGGTGCCCCGGACCCGGCCGGGGATGCCGACGACGACGGCACCCGGCGGCACGTCCTTGACGACGACCGCGTTCGCGCCCACCTGGGCCCCGGCCCCGACGGTGATGTTCCCGAGGATCCGGGCCCCCGCGCCGACGGTCACCCCGTCCTCCAGGGTCGGGTGCCGCTTGCCGCGGCTCGAGCTGCGGCCGCCGAGGGTGACCCCGTGGTAGAGCATGACGTCGTCACCGACGACGGCGGTCTCGCCGATGACGACGCCCATCCCGTGGTCGATGAAGAAGCGGCGGCCGATGACCGCGCCGGGGTGGATCTCGATGCCGGTGAGCGCCCGGTTGAGGTGCGAGAGCACCCGGGCGGCGAGCCGCAGGCCGGGGCTCGCCCACATCCGGTGCGCCACCCGGTGCAGCCACAGGGCGTGCAGCCCGGGGTAGGCCAGGACGAGCTCGACGCGCGAACGGGCCGCGGGATCCCGGCTGGCAGCGGTGCGCAGGTCCTCGGCCAGTCGCCGCCGCCAGCCCAGCCGGACCGGCGCGACGGCCGGAGGACGGTTCATGTGCACCGGGTCAGTCCATGAGGTCGCTGTACAGGACCGTGGACAGGTAGCGCTCACCGAAGGAGGGGATGACGACGACGACGAGCTTGCCGGTGTTCTCCTCCCGGCGGGCGACCTGGACGGCGGCCGCCAGTGCGGCGCCGGAGGACAGTCCGACGAGCAGGCCCTCCTCCCGGGCGGACCGGCGGGCCCACTCGACCGCGGTGTCGGCGTCGACGTCCACGACCTCGTCGTAGATGCCGGTGTCGAGGATCTCCGGGACGAAGTTCGCCCCGATCCCCTGGATCTTGTGCGGGCCGGGCTGCCCACCGGTGAGGATCGGGGACTCGGCCGGCTCGACGGCGACCATCCGCACCGACGGCTTGCGCTCCTTGAGGACCTGCCCCACACCGGTGATCGTCCCGCCGGTGCCGATACCGGCCACCACGACGTCCACCTGGCCGTCGGTGTCGGCCCAGATCTCCTCGGCGGTGGTCCGCCGGTGCACCTCGGGGTTGGCCTCGTTCGCGAACTGGCGGACCAGCACGGCGTTGTCCCGGGCGCCGATCTCCTCGGCCCTGGCGACCGCCCCCTTCATCCCCTCGCTGCCGGGGGTGAGGACGAGCTCGGCTCCGAAGGCACGCAGCAGCGCCCGGCGCTCCTTGGACATCGTCTCGGGCATCGTCAGCACGACCCGGTAGCCCTTGGCGGCACCGACCATGGCCAGGGCGATGCCGGTGTTGCCGCTCGTCGCCTCGACGACGGTGCCGCCCGGGCGCAGCTGGCCCGAGCGTTCAGCGGCCTCGATCATGGAGACCCCGATCCGGTCCTTGACACTGCCTCCGGGGTTGCTGAACTCGAGCTTGGCGGCGACGGTGGCGCCGCACCCCTCGGTGAGACGGTTGAGCCGCACGAGCGGGGTCCGGCCGACTACCTGGGTCACGTCGTCATAGATGCGCACGATCACACCCAACAGCCCGTCGCCGCGGCAGGCTTCCCCGCAGGGGCGCTGTCTCACATTCCGGACGTCCGGTCCGGACACTCCACCGGGTCAGGGCTCAGGCCGTGAGGCGCTGCATCGCCAGCTGGACGAGGGTGACGAGGACCTGCTTGGTCGCCCCACGGGAGCGAGCGTCGGTGTAGACCATCGGCACGTGGGCGGGGACGGCGAGCGCCTCGCGGACGTCGTCCAGGGAGTGCCGGGCGATGCCGTCGAAGCAGTTCACCGCGACGACGAACGGGATCGCGCGGGCCTCGAAGTAGTCCACCGCGGGGAAGCACTGCTCGAGCCGCTCGGTGTCGACGAGCACGACCGCCCCGATGGCGCCGCGCACCAGGTCGTCCCACATGAACAGGAACCGGTCCTGGCCGGGCGTGCCGAACAGGTAGAGCCACAGGTTGCCCGGCAGCGCGATCCGGCCGAAGTCCATCGCGACGGTCGTCGTCGTCTTGCGGTCGGTGACCCCGCCGGCGTCGTCGATGCCGAGGGAGTGCTCGGTCATCGGCGCCTCGGTGGTCAGCGGCTCGATGTCGGAGATGGAGCCGATGAACGTCGTCTTGCCGACGGCGAACCCGCCGGCGACCACGATCTTGACCACGGTGGGCGCGGCGTCCGGGCCGTCCGGGGTCCCGGCGCCACCCGGCTGAGCGGCCTGCGCCGGCACGGCGGAGGCGACGTCAGAGCGAGGAAATGCCATTGAGAACACTCTCCAGGACGCTGAGGGTGGCTGCGGGGGTGTAGCCGTCGGACCGGGACGTCCCGTGGACCCGCACCGACCCGGACGACGTGAGGTCGCCCAGGACGATCCGGACCACCGGTACCGGCAATCGCAGGTGCGCCGAGAGCTCGGCGACGGACAGGTACTGGTGCTGCGTGAGCTCGACGATGCGCCGCTTCTCCGGCGTCATCGTGACGTCGGGCTCGGCGAGCGCCTGGACGAGCGCCTCGACCGGGATCTGGGTGGAGGCGGACGCCGTCCGGCCGCCGGTGACGGCGTAGGGCCGCACCGCGTAGGTCTCCTCCTCGACGGAAGGGTCCTCGCCGGGCCCCAGGTGCCCGGGCGGGTCGTCGACGTGTCTCACGCCGTCCTCACCCCATCACCGGCGCGCGGGTGCTGCCGTGGACCGGCAGGCGGGAGCGCATCTCCGAGACCAGCTGTGGGGTCAGGGTCGCCTCGGTGCGGCTGACGAGCATGGCCATCTCGTAGCCGATGAGCCCGACGTCGCAGCTGGAGTCGGCCATCGTGGCGAGCACGGAACCGTCGGAGATCGCCATGAGGAACATGAAGTACTCGTCCATCTCGACGATCGCCTGGCGCACCTCGCCGGCGTCGAGCTGACGGGCCGCACCGCGGGTGAGGCTCGACATCCCCGACACGATCGCGGACAGCTGGTCGCCGCGGGTCCGGTCGAGGTCGTCGGACATGGCCATGAGCAGGCCGTCGGCCGACACCACGAGGGTGTGGCGGACGCCGGGCACGCTCTTGACGAAGTTGTCGAGAAGCCAGCTGAAGTTGGCTGCCTCGGTGCTCATCGTGGTCACGCTTGTCCTCCGGTCGTGCTGGCGGTGTCGGTCGTCGGGGCGGTCGGGGACGGGTCGGTGGCCGGCTGGTCGGTAGCCGGCTGGTCGCCGTTCGGCGAAGGTGGACCCGCCGGGTCGGTGCGCCCGCGGTTCACCCCGGCCTGGAAGCCGGCGAGCATCGAGCGGACGTCGGCGGCGTCACGGCCCGGACGGCGTGCGGCGGCCGGTCGCGGCACCGCCACCTGGGCGGCCGGACTGGCGGCCGGGGTGCGCCGGGTGAGGGTCGCCGGCGGCTTGCTGTCGACGGCGGCGGGGGTGTAGGCGGACAGTCGGCTCAGCTCGGTCAGCGCCTCGGAGGCCAGCGCCGACCGCTCCCGCAGGACGTCGGACCCACCGTCGGTGGACGTCGCGGGGCCGGGTGCCGGCCGCGTCGGCAACGGGATCGGGCCGTCGCCGGGCACGGGCAGGGCCACCCGACCGGCCGCGCGAACGCCGGAGCCGACCGGCTCGGGCACCGGAGCCGGGGACTCGGCGCGATCCGCCGCCTGCGGCGGGACGCCGAACAGGCTGCTCGGCGCAGGGACGGGCTCAGGTCGCTGGGCGGCCGGGGCGCCGTCCGGCGTCGGCGCCTCCCGGTCGCGCGCCGCGGCGTCGTCCCGCGGGCGCGCTGGAGGCTGGTGCCGAGGGACGTACGCGCCGACCGGCTCGCCTGGGGAGTCCGCGGTGCTCAGCGCCTGCTCGAGGTTCCGCATCTCCCGGCGAGTGACCGGGACGACGGTGGACGGCTGGGCGACCCCGCGACGTCCGAGGAAGCCCCGCGACTGCCGGCGGCGCAGCGTGGCCCGCTTGGGCAGGATGTCCAGGGCGGGTGCCGCCAGATGAGGCTGGGGCTCAGGCTCGGGCTGGGGCGCGGGCTCGGGCTCGGGCTGGGGCTGGGGCTGGGGCTCGGGCTGGGGTTCGGGCGTCTGCGCGGCCTCGGGCTGGGGCGCGACCGGCTGCTGCTCGACCGGCTCCTGCTCGACGGGCTGCTGGGCGTCCGGCTCCGCGGCGTGCTGCCGGTGGGCCGGCGCGCGGGTGTGGCCGTTCGTCGGCACCTCGTCCGCGCCGGTCTGGGACGCCTCACCGGGGCGACGCGGACGGAAGGAGCTGAACAGCCCGCCACGGGAGACCGGCGAGGGATCCGGCACGGCCTCGGGTACGTCGTCCGGTGCCGTCACGTCGTGAGGTGCCGTCACGTCGTCCGGTGCCGTCACTGCCAGGGAGGACGGCTCGATCGACGGCTGCCGCAGGGGCAGGCCGCTGCCGCGACGGGGCAGGCCTGCGTCGGTGCGAGGCCTGTCCGGGGCCGGCTCGGCGTCCGGAGCGGGGGACCCCAGCGGCGCCGGCTCGACCCGGGCAGGCAGTCCAGCCGGGGTCAGGTCGTGAGCCGGTGGCGCCTCGTCGCCGTCCGGCTCCGGGACCTCGGCGACCGACCCGGGCACGAACAGCGCCGTGGGCAGGTCGACGCGCACGACGGTGCCCCGCTCGGTCCCAGGCTCCAGCGAGACGGTCGCGTCGAGGCGGCGGGCGAGGCGTCCGACGACGAAGAACCCGAGGCGCTGGGCGCCGACGACCTCGGCGACCGGTGGCTCGGCGATCCGGGCGTTCGCCTCGGCGATCTCCTCCGCGGACATCCCCAGGCCCTCGTCGGCGATGCTGACGACGACGCCGCGCGGGCCGGCCGCCGTGCTCACCACGACCCGGGTGCCGGGGTCGGAGAAGTTCGTCGCGTTCTCCAGCAGCTCAGCGAGCAGGTGGGCGGCCGTGAGGGCGACGTGCCCGACCATCGGCGGGTCGGCCTGCAGCACGAGGTCGACCCGCTCGTAGTGCTCGATCTCGGACGTCGCGGTGCGGACGACGTCCGACAGCGGCATCGGACGGCGCAGGCGACGGCCGGTGTCGATACCCGCGAGCACGAGCAGCGACTCGGCGTTGCGACGCATCCGGGTGGCGAGGTGGTCGAGCCGGAACAGGTTCTCCAGCGTGCGCGGGTCGTCCTCGGTGCGCTCGAGCTGGTCGATGAACGCGAGCTGGCGGGAGAGCAGGACCTGGTCGCGGCGGGCGACGTTGACGAACATCGCCGCGATCGACCCACGGAGCGCGGCCTGCTCCTGGGCGACCTGCACGGTCGTGCTGTTGACGTCGTTGAACGCGGCGGCGAGCCGGCCCACCTCGTCCCGGGAGGTCACCGGGATCTCCGGCAGCGTCAGACCCGGGCCCTCGCCCGGGGTCTGCATCCGCTCGACCATCGTCGGCAGCTCACGCCGGATCTCGCCGGCGGCGTCGGTGAGCCGCCGCAGCGGACCGGTGATGCTGCGGGAGAGCAGCAGCGCCAGCAGCACCGGGACGACGACGAGCAGCGCCGTGCCGGCCCCCACCTGGATCGCCCAGGTCCGTGCGTCGTCGGCGAGGGTCGCGCTGCGCGCGGCGGCGAGCTCAGCGAGCTCGGCCTCGACCGCGCCGAGCGAGGCGACCTCGGTCTCGGCGGCCCGCTGCCACGTGGCCGGGTCGATGTTCTCCAGCACGCCGTCGGCGTCCTCGACGGTCTTCTGCCGGGCCATCTGCAGGGCGTACCCGGTGGTCGGGACCCGGACGCCGACGCTCTCGGCGAGCTCGGTCGCCTGGTCACGGACGACGTCCTGGCGGGCGATCAGGTCAGCGACCCGGGACTGCAGCTCCGGTGACATCACCCCCGCGGCGACGGCGGGGGCGACCAGGTCGCGCTCCACGGTGACGAGCTCGGCCAGCTGCTCGGTCGCGGTGTACGTGGTGAGCATGTCGGCGAGCGCCCGGTCGTCGACGGCGTCGCCGATCCGGCCGGGGAGCGCGACGTCCGCCGCGATCGCGTCGGTGTAGCGGTCGTAGGCGAGCGTCGGGGACAGTGCGGAGCCGTCGATCTGCCGGCGCAGGACGTCGACGTCGTCATGGGCGGCGGCGGACGCGGCGACGCCGCTGGCGGCGGCCTCGTCGAGCAGGTCGAGCTCGACCGTGCCCACGCCGGCGCGGACCATCTCGATGCCCTCGCTGACCTGGGCGCGGACCTCCTGCAGCGCGGGCTCGGCGCTCGTGTCACCGGCCATCACCTGCATGCTGAGCGCCCGCTCGGCCTGCAGGCCACGGACGAGCGTGGTCAGCCCCGGTGCCTGGCCCGCGAGGGACTCGACCTGCACGGCCCGGCGCGCGTCGGTGAGGGCACCGACGGAGATGACGGTGGCTGCGAGCAGCAGGACGAGCACAGGCAGTGCAAGGACCGCCAGGATCTTCGACCTGATGCCGGTGTTGCGCAGCATGGGCGACCTTCCGCTCGAGAAACCGCCCGCGACGCAGTGCCGCGGTTCCTCTCTGCTTCGGGCCGGCTCCGGGCTCTATTGACGGTGACGACCGGCCGCACCGGTGCGGTTCACCCGATCGGAGCAGTCCAGCTGGGCGTGTCGCCCTTGCCCCTCACCCCACCCCCACCCCCGCCGTGATCATGCAATCCCGCCACCCTGCACACCCCCGCCCACCCCTGCCCCGCCGTGATCATGCAATCCCGCCACCCCACTGACCACCGACCAGCTCGCGGAATGCTGGGTTGGTGGCGCAACACGCCGGCCAGGCCGGGACGAGCGCAGCATTCTGTGGCCACAGTTCCGCCCACCCGCCGGACCTCAGGCGCGCACGCTCTCCCCTCTCAGCCGAGCGCGCGCCGCTCGCCGGGCCGCCTCGAGGTCCGCCGGGGTGTCGACGTCCAGGGTCGCCTCCTGGGCGACCGGGACGACGACGACCGCGAGGTGGTCCATCAGCGCCCGAGCAGGTCGGTGGAGGAGCTGGCCGGTCGTCGTCCGGGCCAGCGCCTCGCGCCGGTAGACGGCGAGCAGCGGCTGCGGCGGGCCGTCCGGCGGGGCTGCGACCGCCACGTCCGCATGCGGGTCACGGCGCAGGGCTGCGAGAAGCGCGGGGACGGCAGCCGGTCCGAACGGGGCGTCACCGGCGAGCACGACGACGTGTGCAGGGGTTCCGGTGAGGGCACGCACCCCGGCGCCCACCCCGGCGGCCGGACCACTGCCCGGAGGATCTTCACGGGTCGTGCGGACCGGGCGGGCGGTGGACCGGGACGGTCCGACGACGACGACCTCCACGTCGTCCGGGACGCCGGCGAGGACGGCGTCGAGCACGGTGAACGGGCCGGTGGTGCCGGCGGCGGGGGCGAGAGTGTCCGCGAGCTTGTCGTGCCCCATGCGGCGTGACCGGCCGCCCGCGAGGACGACGACCGCGCACCCCTCCCACGAAGTGACCCGTCTCGGCATGCCACCAGTGTCGCCCACGCACGGCCTCGGCAGGTGCACGCCAGGGTGGCGGGATTGCATGATCACGGGTGGGTCGCGGGGGGGTGGCGGGATTGCATGATCACGGGGGGGCGTGCGGGGGGTGGCGGGATTGCATGATCACGGGGGGGTCGGGGGGCGGGGGCTAGGGTCGGGGGTGTGCGCGCAGTGGTGATCCGGGAGCCCGGTGACGCCGACGTCCTGGAGCTGCAGGAGGTCGAGGCCCCGGCGTGCGGGCCCGGTGAGGTCCGCATCGCCGTGGCCGCGACCGCGGTGAACCGGGCCGACGTCATGCAGCGACGGGGGCACTACCCCCCGCCGCCGGGCGCGTCGCCGTACCCCGGTCTGGAGTGCTCCGGGCGCGTCACCGAGGTCGGCGAGGGCGTCGACGGGTTCAGCGTCGGCGACGAGGTGTGCGCCCTGCTGTCCGGCGGCGGCTACGCCGAGCAGGTCGTCGTCCCGGCCGGCCAGGTGCTGCCGGTGCCGGCGGGGGTCGACCTCGTCGACGCCGCGGCCTTGCCCGAGGTCGTCTGCACGGTCTGGTCCAACGTGTTCATGACCGCGGGCCTGCAGCCGGGCGAGACACTGCTCGTGCACGGCGGGTCATCGGGCATCGGCACGATGGCGATCCAGCTGGGTCGCGCCGTGGGCGCCCGGGTCGCCGTCACCGCGGGCACCCCGGAGAAGCTCGAGCGCTGCCGGGACCTGGGCGCTCAGGTCCTCGTCGACTACCGGCAGGAGGACTTCGTCGAGCGCGTGAGGGAGGCCACCGACGGGCACGGGGCGGACGTCGTCCTGGACAACATGGGGGCGGCCTACCTGGGACGCAACGTCGAGGTCCTGGCGACCAACGGCCGCCTCGTCGTCATCGGCCTGCAGGGCGGACGCCGGGCCGAGCTCGACCTGGGCACCCTCCTCGCCAAGCGCGCCGCGGTCATCGCCACGTCGCTGCGCGCCCGGCCGGCCGCGGAGAAGGCCACCATCGTCGCGGCGGTGCGCGAGCACGTGTGGCCGCTGCTGGAGTCCGGGGACGTCCGCCCCGTCGTCCACACCCGGATGCCGCTGGCGGACGCCGCGGAGGCCCACCCGCTGCTTGAGTCCAGCAGCCACGTCGGCAAGATCGTGCTGACCGTCTGAGCTAGCCGAGGTCCCCGAGCGCGGCGAGCAGGCGGTCGACGTCCGACCGGTCGTTGTAGTGCACGAGACCGGCCCGGACGGCGGACCCGGAGTCCCGGATCCCCAGCAGACCGGTGAGCTCCCACGCGTACATGTGCCCGGCCCACACGTTGACCTGAGCGGCGGCGCAGTGCTCGGCGACCTGCTGCGGCGTCCACCCGTCGACGGTGAGGTACACGGTCGCGGTTCGCCGGGCCGGGGAGCCGATGAGGTGGACGTGCGGCATCGCGGCGAGGCCGTCGAGCAGGACGCCGAGCAGGTCCGTCTCGAACGCCTCGACGGCGGCCATCGTCGCCAGCAGCCGCTGCCGGCGGGTCCCGCCCGGTGCGGGGGTGACCGGCAGGCCCGCCAGGTGCTCGACGGCCGCGGCGAGACCGGCGTGCTGGGCGAACGGTGGTGTGCCGGTCTCGAACCGGTAGGGCACCTCGTCCGGGGACGACGCGAGCTTGTCCGGGTGCAGCTCCTCCCACAGGGCCGGGTCGGCGACCAGGGCGCCGAGGTGCGGCCCGGACCACTTGTAGGAGCTCGTCGCGTAGACGTCGGCGCCCAGGGCGGCCATGTCGACCGGCCCGTGGGGGGTGGCGTGCACGCCGTCGACGTAGACGAGTGCGCCGTGCTCGTGGGCCAGGTCGGCGATCGCCCGCACGTCCGGGCGGGTGCCGACGACGTTGCTCGCGGCGGTGACCGCGACCAGCCGGGTCCGTGGGCCGACGAGGTCGGCGAACGCGTCGACCGGCAGGTCCAGGGACGGCAGCACCGGGTCGGCGAACCGGACGCTCGCCCCGGCCCGCGCCGCCGCCTGGACCCAGGGGCGCACGTTGGCGTCGTGGTCCAGCCGGGTGAGGACGACCTCGTCACCCGGGCCCCAGGTCGCCGCGAGCGCGTTCGCGACCCGGTAGGTCATCGTCGTCATGTTCGGCCCCAGCAGGACGCCGTCCGGGGACGGCCCGCCGACGAGGTCGGTGACGGCCAGGCGCGCTGCGGCGGTCAGCTCGTCCGAGCGCCGGGACGCCGCGAAGGCGCCGCCGTGGTTGCCGATCCCGGCCCGCCAGGCGCCGGCGACGGCGTCGATGACCGAGGTCGGCACCTGGGTGCCTGCCGCGCCGTCCAGGTAGGCCGAGCCGTCCGCCAGCGCCGGGTACCGGGCGCGGACGGCGGCGACGTCGAGCGTCCCGGTCATGCGGCGGCCCCCCCGGCGACCCGGGCGTGCTCGAGCAGGAGCCGCAGCGCGTGCTCGGTGGTCGCCTCCACCACCTGCGGCGGGTCACCGTCGAACCGCTGCTTCTCGGCGTGCACCCGCCCGTGGGCCAGGACGGCGAACCACACCGTGCCCGGCGGCTCCCCCTCCTCCTCGTCCGGGCCCCCGGCCCCGGTCAGCGCGACGGCCAGGTCGGCGCCGAGGAGACGGGCGACGGACGCGACCATGGTCCGCGCGCACTCCTCGGTGATCACGGGACCCTCGGGCACGCCGAGGACGGAGAACTTCACCTCCGGTGCGTAGGCCACCACGGCCCCGCGGAACCAGGTGGACGCCGACGGCGCGGCGCCGAGGCGGGCCGCCACCTGGCCGCTGGTCAGGGACTCCGCGGTGGCCACCGTGAGCCCCTGCTCCATCGCCTGCTCGGCGACCTGCTGCGCCAGCTCCTCGCTCGTCACCTGTTGGCTCCTCCTCGGCGGTCCTTGGCTGTTCGGTGGTACGGGCCGTCAGCGGACGACGAGGTCACGGTGCCACGACTCGGTGACGTAGCGCGTGCGGAAGCCCATGGACTGGTAGAGACCGACCGCGCCCGTCGGTGAGTCGGCGTCGACCTCGAGACCGACCCGGTCCCGGCCGCGGGCCGCGGCGTCGCTGATGAGGGCGTGCAGCAGGGACCGCGCCACTCCCCGTCCGCGCGCGGCACTGGTCACCCCGAGGTACGCGACGTAGCTGCCGTCGGGCTGCCCGTCCGCGCCGGCCGAGACCTCCCCGACGAGCGCACCGACGGGCTCACCGTCCTCGAGCTCAGCCAGCCACCAGTGGTCCCAGGCGTGACCCACCTCCTGCTGCTGACGGGTGACGAACTCGTCGAACGTCTCCTCGTGGTAGTTGAAGTGGTCGGTGAACGCGGCCTCCAGGACGTCGTGCACGGCCCGCAGGTCGCGCTCGTCCGGCGTGCCGTCGTCCCGGACGACCTGACGCACGGTGATCCCCTCGCCAGGCGGGGGGAAGGCGTCGGCCGCGGCCTCGGCGGCCTCCACCGGACGGGACATCTGCCACCACGTCCGCACGTGCACGTAGCCGGCGGCGGTCAGCCACCGGTGCTGGCGGTCGTCGCCGGCGAACGCACCGGCGTCGAGCTGCGTCGCCTCCAGGCCACGTTCGAGCGCCAGGCGACGACCCTGCTGCTCGGCCCAGTCGAACAGGAAGGCTGCGACCCGGTCGGCGGTCCCGTCGTCCGGTTCGGCACCGGCCGGGCCGGGGTCCACGAGCCCCGGGTCCACGAGGACGGCGACGACGGTGCGGCCGGCGGCCCGGTCGTGCACCTCCCCCCAGGCCCGGATGACGCCCGCAGGGTCCCGGACGACGCAGTGCTCCCGGGTCTGCGCCCCGGGGCCGACGACACGGGCGGCGACCGACTCCGGTGTCGTCGTCGGCCTGCCCAGCCCGGACCGGTCGTGGGCGGCAGCGACCCGGAACAGGTCGTCGACGTCCCGCGGGACGGGACGACCGGCCGTCCACCCCGGAGGCAGGTCTGCCCCCGTGCCGGAACGGCTCGGCCCGGTCGGCGTCCGGTCGTGCTCTGCGGAGTCCACGGTCGGTCAGTCTTTCGCACCCCGGACCGGCGCCCCCACCCGGACGGCGCGGCGGCGAACCAGGGGGCAGGATGGAGGGCATGACCGAGCAGCCGAAGCAGTCCCAGCCGCAGGTCCCTCCCGGTACGCCGGCGGACGACGACCAGCAGCGGGTCGTGGTCGTCACCCCGCAGGGCATGGGCGTCGTCGACGGTGACGACGAGGCCGGCGACATCGCCGGGATGGTCGAGCAGCCGGCCAAGGTGATGCGGATCGGCAGCATGGTCAAGCAGCTGCTCGAGGAGATCCGCAACGCCCCCCTGGACGAGGCCGGGCGCGCCCGGCTCGCGGAGGTGCACGAGCGCTCGATCGCCGAGCTCGAGCAGGCCCTGTCGGGCGAGCTGGTCGAGGAGCTGCGCCGGATCACCCTGCCGTTCGCCGAGGAGAGCACTCCTACGGACGCCGAGCTCCGGATCGCGCACGCCCAGCTCGTCGGCTGGCTGGAGGGCCTCTTCCACGGCATCCAGACCGCGCTGTTCGCCCAGCAGATGGCGGCGCGAGCCCAGCTCGAGCAGCTGCGCCGCGCCCTGCCGGGTCACCCGCAGCCGCCGGGGATGCCTGGTCAGCCCCAGCCCGACCAGCGGCCCGTTCCGCAGCACGGCACCGGTCAGTACCTCTGAGAGGCCTCTCACACAGGACGAACGGGTGCGGACGACGCGGGGCCGGTGACGATGTCGCTCCGGGGACGGCTGTTCCGACGCCGCGAACCCGACCCCCTCGGTGACGGGGTGTGGCGGCGGGCGCACGACCGGTTCCGCCGAGCCGTCGACCGGTTCCACCAGGTGATCGAGCCGGTACCCCCCGGTCCGGAGCGCGACCGGCTGGAGCTCGTCGGCGCGTCCCTCGCCGAGTCGCTCGACATCGTGCGCGCTGTGTGCGTCCGGGCTCAGGCGCAGGCGCCGAGCTCGGGACTCGACGTCCCGCGAGGCCCGGACGGACGCGCACCGGACCTGCACCGGCGGCTCTCCCGGGCAGGCGCCCTGGCCGCGCAGGCGGCCGAGGCGGCGGCGATGTGCCGGGTCGCGCTGCGATCAGCCGCGGCGGACGGGCGGGACGCGGCGGACCGGCGGGACGCGGCAGAGCGGGTCACGGCAGCCGAGCGGGCGGCCGGTGCCGTCCGGGAGCTCGTCGCTGGCTGAGGGACCCCGGACGACGCCGCCCCCGCCAAGCGTGATCATGCAATCCCGCCACCTCTGGCGGGGGGCGTCGACCCGACCTAGCGTGCTCGGTGACCGACGTTCCACCGAGACCACTGGAGACGAGATGGCTACTCGCACGTCCACCACCCGCTGGCACGGTTCCCTGCAGGAAGGATCCGGTCGCGTCGAGCTCACCTCCTCCGGCGCCACCGGCTTCGACGTGACCTTCCCGCGGCGCGTCGGCGAGCCCGAGGGCAGCACCAGCCCCGAGGAGCTCATCGCCGCCGCACTCTCCTCGTGCTTGGCGATGAACTTCTCCGGCGTGCTCGGCAGGAACGACCTGACCGCGCAGTCCCTCGAGGTCACCGCGGACGTCACGGTCGACCGGGTCGACGGGGGACTGGCCATCACCACCGCCGCCTCTCGGATCCGCGCGAAGGTCGACGGCGTCGACGAGGCCCGGTTCGCCGAGCTGGCCGCGCTCGCCCACGAGACGTGCCCGGTCAACAAGGCCCTGGCCGGTACCGAGCGCACCCTCGACGCCCAGCTCCTGCCCTGAGCACCATGTCGACCGCCCCCGCCGCTGCCCGGCCCCGCGTCGTCGTGGTCGGCGGGGGCTTCGCCGGGCTGGCCGCCGTCCGTGAGCTGAGCCGGGACGACGTCGACGTCCTGCTCCTCGACCGCAACCCGTACACGACCTTCCAGCCACTGCTGTACCAGGTCGCCACCGGGGGCCTGAACCCTGGAGACGTCACCTTCGCACTGCGCGCCTACAGCGGGCGCTACCGCAACGTGAGGTTCCGCCGCACGGCCGTCACGGGGCTGGACACCGCCGGACGCCAGGTGCTGTGCGCCGACGGCACCCGTGAACGCTACGACGCCCTGGTGCTCTCCCCGGGGGTGACGGCGAACTTCTTCGGTGTGCCCGGCGCCGAGCAGAACGCACGGACCATCTACTCCCGTCGCGAGGCGATCGGGGTCCGTGACGCTGTCCTGGCGAACCTGGAGCTGTTCGCCCAAGGCCGTCCCGAGGCGAAGGAGCCGGTCACGGTCGTCGTCGGGGGCGGACCGACCGGTGTGGAGATGGCCGGCGCCCTCGCCGAGCTGCGAAACGCCGCCCTGCCGGTCGCCTACCCGGAGGTCGACCCGGCGCGAGCCCGCGTCGTGCTCGTGGAGATGACCGACAGCCTGCTGGCCCCGTTCGTCCCGCGGCTCCAGCGCTACACCGCTCGGGAGCTGCGCCGCCGTGGCGTCGAGCTGCGTCTCGGCACCGCCGTCGAGGAGGTCCGGCCGGACGGCGTGCGCCTCTCGGACGGCGAGGAGCTGGCCTGCGCGGCCACCGTCTGGGCCACGGGGGTCAAGGTGGCCGACGACGTCCGCGACTGGGGACTGCCCCAGGGCAGGGGAGGGCGGATCCTCGTCGAGCCGGACCTGCGGGTGGTCGGCCACGACCGGGTGTTCGCCGTCGGCGACGCTGCGGCTCCCGCGGACGGCGAGCCGCCGCCGCAGCTGGCCCAGCCCGCGATCCAGGAGGGACGCCACGCCGCTGAGCAGATCCGGCGACTGCTGGCCGGTGAGACGACAGAGCCCTTCTCCTACCGGGACAGGGGCATCATGGCCACGATCGGCCGGACGGCGGCCGTCGTCCAGCTGCCCTGGGGACCGCGGTTCGGCGGGTTCGTGGCCTGGATCGCCTGGGTCGTGCTGCACATCGTCACGCTCATCGGCAACCGCAACCGGCTGGCGACGATGACGAACCTGTCGGTCCGCTACCTCGCCTGGCCGGGCAGCCTCAACGTCATCGTCGGCGACCCGCCGGAGTGACCGTCCGGGCCACGTGTAGGACGACGCCGGCCGGGGTAGCCCGGTGAGTGCACCCGATGAGAGGAGCACTCATGAGCACGGTCGAGAAGACGGTCACGGTGGACGTCCCCGTCCGCACCGCCTACGACCAGTGGACGCAGTTCGAGTCGTTCCCCGAGTTCATGGAGGGCGTCGAGTCCGTCCAGCAGCTCGACGACAAGCGCCTGCACTGGAAGGCCGAGATCGCCGGTGTCACCCGGGAGTGGGACGCCGAGATCGTGGACCAGACCCCCGACGAGCGGATCACGTGGCGCTCGCTCGCGGGCACGAAGAACGACGGCACGGTGCTGTTCCGGACCGACCCGGGCAACCCCGGCTCCACGCAGATCACCCTGCGCCTGGAGTACGAGCCCGAGGGCGTCGTGGAGAAGGCCGGTGACCTGCTGAACATCGTCGACCGGCGGGCCCAGGGCGACCTGGACCGGTTCAAGAAGTTCATCGAGTCGCGTGGCACCGAGACCGGCGCCTGGCGCGGCGAGGTCAAGCCGAGCGGTGAGGTCCACCACTGACCTGCGGTTTCGTCACCCGACGACGAGAGGCCCTCGGCACCGTGCCGGGGGCCTCTCGTCGTCCGCCGTCAGCGCGGGCGCTGGTCCACGATCCGGCGCATCTTGCCCACCGACCGCTCGATGCCCTCGGGCTCGAGAACCTCCACGCCCACCGTCACCCCGATCGTGCTCTTGACGAGGTGCCGCAGCTCCTCCCCGGCGCGGGCTGCGACGTCCGCGTCGGCGTCCGGACGCCGCTCGACCTTGACCGTCATCTCGTCCATCCGCCCGGGCCGCGACAGCCAGCACTGGAAGTGGGGAGAGAGGGCCGGCGTGCGCAGGATGAGCTCCTCGATCTGGGTGGGGAAGAGGTTCACCCCACGCAGAATGATCATGTCGTCGGTGCGGCCGGTGACCTTCTCCATCCGCCGCATGGTGCGGGCCGTACCCGGCAGCAGCCGGGTGATGTCGCGGGTCCGGTACCGGATGGCGGGGGTCGCCTCCTTGGTGAGTGTCGTGAAGACCAGCTCGCCCTCCTCGCCGTCCGGCAGCACCTCCCCGGTCACCGGGTCGATGACCTCCGGGTAGAAGTGGTCCTCCCAGATGTGCAGGCCGTCCTTGGTCTCGACGCACTCGATCGCGATACCGGGCCCCATCACCTCGGACAGCCCGTAGATGTCGAGCGCGTGCATGTCCAGGCGCTGCTCCATCTCCCGGCGCATGTCGTCCGTCCACGGCTCCGCGCCGAAGATGCCGATCTTCAACGAGGTCGACGCCGGGTCCACGCCCTGCCGCTCCATCTCGTCGATGATCGCGAGCATGTACGACGGCGTCACCATGATGATGTCGGGCTTGAAGTCGCCGATGAGCATGACCTGCCGCTCGGTCATCCCCCCGGACATCGGGATGACGGTGCAGCCGAGCGCCTCGGCGCCGTAGTGCGAGCCCAGACCGCCGGTGAACAGGCCGTAGCCGTACGCGACGTGCACCTTGTCACCGGGCCGGCCCCCGGAGGCGCGGATCGAGCGCGCCATGACGTGCGCCCAGGTGCGGATGTCGTTGGCGGTGTAGCCGACCACGGTCGGCCGGCCCGTGGTCCCGGACGACGCGTGGATCCGGCTCACCTGCTCCTGGGGGACGGCGAACATCCCGAACGGGTAGTTCTCCCGCAGGTCCTGCTTGGTCGTGAACGGGAACCGGGCGAGGTCCTCCAGGGAGCGCAGGTCGTCGGGGTGCACGCCGGCGTTGTCGAACGCCGCCCGGTAGTGCGGGACGTTGTCGTAGGAGTACCGCAGGCTCCACCTCAGCCGCTCGAGCTGCAGCGAGCGCAGCTCGTCCACCGACGCGGTCTCGATCGGCTCGAGGTCACCGGGCTGCGGGCTGAGGTCCTTCACGGGGTCTCCTTCTTCGGACGGTTCTTCGGACGGCGGGGCGAGAGTTCTTCGGACGGCGGGCTGGGACGACGAGGTGGGTCAGGTGCGCTCGAGCAGGACCGAGATGCCCTGGCCGACGCCCACGCACATCGTGACCAGCGCCCGCCGCACGTCCCGGACGGCGAGCTCGGTGGCCGCGGTGAGGGCGAGCCGGGCGCCGGTCATCCCGAGCGGGTGCCCGAGGGCGATACCGCCACCGTTGGGGTTGACGTGCTCGGCGTCGTCCGGGATCCCCAGCTGACGCAGCACCGCGAGCACCTGCGCCGCGAAGGCCTCGTTGAGCTCGACGACGTCCAGGTCCGCCACGGTCAGGCCGAGCCGGTCGAGCAGGCGACGGCTCGCAGGCACCGGGCCGATGCCCATGATCCGCGGCGGCACACCGGCCGTGGCGGCACCGACGACCCGGGCCAGCGGCTGCAGGCCGAAGCGCTCGACCGCCGCCTCCGACGCGACGAGCAGCGCCGCGGCCCCGTCGTTGACGCCGCTGGAGTTGCCCGCGGTCACCGTGCCGCCCTCGCGGAACGCGGGCCGCAGCGCGGCCAGAGCCTCCCGGCTCGTCCGCCGCGGGTGCTCGTCGGTGTCGACGAGGACCGGGTCGCCCCGGCGCTGCGGGACCGGGACGGGGACGATCTCGCGGACCAGCCGCCCGGACGCCTGCGCGGCCGCCGCCCGCTCCTGGGAGCGCAGGGCGTAGGCGTCCTGGTCCTCACGGGAGACCCCGAACTCGGCGGCGACGTTCTCCGCGGTCTCGCCCATGGAGTCGGTACCGAAGCGCTCCTCGAGCACGGGGTTGACGAACCGCCACCCGATCGTCGTGTCGTGGACCTCGGCGCGCCGGTCGAACGCGCTCTGCGCCTTGGCCATGACGAACGGGGCCCGGCTCATCGACTCGACCCCGCCGGCCAGGACGAGGTCGGCCTCCCCGGCGCGGATGCTCCGGGCGGCGACGGCCAGCGCGTCGGCGCCGGAACCGCACAACCGGTTGACGGTGGTCCCGCTGACGGTCTCGGGCAGGCCGGCGAGCAGCAGCGCCATCCGCGCGACGTCCCGGTTGTCCTCCCCCGCCTGGTTGGCGCAGCCGAGGACGACGTCGTCGAGGGCCTCCCAGTCGACGTCCGGGTGCCGAGCGGTCAGCTCGCGCAGGACGTGGGCGGCCAGGTCGTCCGGGCGCACGGAGGACAGCGCGCCTGCGTACCGACCGACGGGCGTGCGGACCCCGTCCACGAGGAAGGCCTCTGGCATGGGCGGGCAGTCCTCTCTCCCGAGTGTGCTGGCATCCGACCGAACGGTCGGTCCTATGCTGCCGGTCGGCCCGTGCACTATCAAGGCCTGGACCATCAAGCCTGGACCATCAACCCCTGCGGGAGGCCGCCCGTGTCGCAGATGCCCGCCCCGCCGGCGGGAGCCGGTGAGCGGCACCCTGGCCGGCGCCGGCACGACGCCGACTCCGTGCTCGACGTCGCCGTCACCGTGTTCATCGAGCGCGGCTACGACGGGACGTCGATGGAGCACCTGTCCCGCGCGTCCGGGCTGTCCAAGTCGTCGCTCTACCACCACATCGCCAGCAAGGAGCAGCTGCTGCGCACGGCGCTGGAGCGCGCCGTCGGGCCGCTGTTCGACGTCCTCGCCGAGCCGCAGGCCAGCACCGGGCGGGCCATCGACCGCCTGGAGCACGTCGTGCGCCGCACGGTGGCGGTGCTCGTCGAGCGGCTGCCCTACGTGACCCTGCTGCTGCGGGTGCACGGCAACACCGAGACCGAGCGCTGGGCGCTGGAGCGCCGCCGGGAGTTCGACCGGACGGTGGCCGCGCTCGTCGTCGAGGCGGCCGCGGACGGCGACGTCCGGGACGACGTCGACCCCGCGGTGGTCACCCGGCTGCTGTTCGGGATGATCAACTCGCTGGTCGAGTGGTACCGGCCCTCCGGCTCTCCGCACGTGGCTCCGGCAGCCACCGGTCACCACGGGCTGGGGCCGAAGGAGCTCGGGGACGCCGTCGTCCGCATCGCCTTCGACGGCCTGCGCCGCTGAGCCACGTGCGCCGCGCGACGGGCGCCGGACACCGACAGGCCCCGGACACCGACAGCCCCGGACGCCGCGGGCTCCGGTTGACGGTGCGCAGGTCCCTCCCGCATCCTGGGAACCGACCGTTCGGTCGGTTGGAGCAGACACGTGGAGGGTCTCGTGTACGGCAACGACTTCGGTGAGCAGCCGGACCAGCGCCCGTCGGGGGTCGCCGCGCCCGCTGCGCCGTCCTCGGAGGAGGACGCGGCCCTGCAGGCGGAGTTCGACCGCCTGATCGCGGCCGACGAGCGGATCGAGCCACGGGACTGGATGCCGCAGGGCTACCGCAAGACCCTGATCCGCCAGATCGCCCAGCACGCGCACTCGGAGATCATCGGGATGCAGCCCGAGGGCAACTGGATCACGCGAGCCCCCAGCCTGCGCCGCAAGGCGATCCTCATGGCGAAGGTCCAGGACGAGGCCGGCCACGGCCTCTACCTCTACAGCGCCGCGGAGACCCTCGGGGTCGACCGCGCCGAGCTGCTGGACCTCCTGCACACCGGCCGCCAGAAGTACTCGTCGATCTTCAACTACCCGACGCTCACCTGGGCCGACATGGGCGCCATCGGCTGGCTCGTCGACGGCGCCGCCATCGTCAACCAGGTGCCGCTGTGCCGCTGCTCGTACGGTCCCTACGGCCGGGCGATGGTGCGGATCTGCAAGGAGGAGTCCTTCCACCAGCGCCAGGGCTTCGAGATCCTGCACACCCTCAGCCACGGCACACCGGAGCAGAAGCAGATGGCGCAGGACGCCGTCGACCGGTGGTGGTGGCCGTCGCTGATGATGTTCGGCCCCCCGGACGACCAGTCCCCGAACAGCGCCCAGTCGATGGCGTGGGGCATCAAGCGCCACTCCAACGACGAGCTGCGTCAGCGCTTCGTCGACATGACCGTCCCGCAGGCGCAGGTGCTGGGACTCACTCTGCCGGACCCCGAGCTGCGCTTCGACGAGGAGTCCGGCCACTGGCGGTTCGGGGCCATCGACTGGGACGAGTTCTACGACGTGCTCAAGGGCAACGGCCCGTGCAACGCCGAGCGGCTGCAGACCCGGCGGGCCGCGCACGAGGAGGGGGCCTGGGTCCGCGAGGCCGCCGCCTACGCCGCCAAGCAGGCCGCCGACCCGCAGGCGGTGGTCGCGTGAGCACCGGCACCCCGGACGCCGCTCAGGCCCCGGACGTCGCCCAGGCCCCGGACGCCGCCCGCCGGGACTGGCCGCTGTGGGAGGTGTTCGTCCGGCCGCGCCGCGGCCTGAGCCACCAGCACGTCGGGTCTTTGCACGCCCCGGACGCCCAGCTCGCCCTGCAGAACGCCCGCGACCTGTACACCCGCCGCAGCGAGGGGGTGAGCATCTGGGTGGTGCCGGCCGCGCAGATCACCGCCAGCAGCCCGGACGAGAAAGACGCGTTCTTCGACCCGGCGGCGGACAAGGTGTACCGGCACCCGACGTTCTACGACATCCCCGAGGGGGTGCCGCACCTGTGAGCGCACGGGCCACCCCCGCGACCCGGGCGCTGCCCGATCTCGCCCGGTACGCGCTGTCCCTCGGCGACGACGCGCTCGTGCTCTCGCACCGCTGCGCCGAGTGGATCGCGCACGCCCCTGAGCTGGAGGAGGACGTCGCGCTCGCCAACATCGGGCTCGACCTGCTCGGTCAGGCCCGGATGCTGCTCACCTACGCCGGCGAGGTCGAGGGTGCCGGCCGCGACGAGGACGACCTGGCCTACCTGCGCGAGGAGCGCGACGTCCTCAACGTCCAGCTGGTGGAGCTGCCCAACGGTGACTTCGCCGTGACCATGGCGCGGCTGCTCGTCTTCTCCGCCTACGCCCAGGCGCTGTACCGGCGGCTCGAGCGATCCGCCGACGAGCGGCTCGCCGCGGTCGCCGGCAAGGCCGTCAAGGAGGTCTCCTACCACCTCGAGCACGCGTCGTCCTGGGTGATCCGGCTCGGCGACGGCACGTCGGAGAGCCACCGGCGGATGCAGGCCGGTCTCGCCGCCGTCTGGCCGTACGTCCCGGAGCTGTTCGACGGCTCGTGGGTCCCCGAGGGGCTGCTGGAGGACGGCGTCGCCGTCGACCCGGCGTCCCTGCGCGCCGAGTGGGAGCACACCGTCACCCCCGTCGTCTCCGCGGCGACTCTCGCCGTGCCCGAGCCGAGCCGGCGGCTGCCGCTCGGCGGTCGCGACGGCGTCCACACCGAGCACCTCGGGTACCTGCTGGCCGAGATGCAGCACCTGCACCGTTCGCACCCCGGGGCGACCTGGTGAGGACGGCGACGTCCCGCGCGCAGACGGCCCGCCGGGTGGCCGGTGAGGTGGCCGACCCGGAGGTACCCGTCCTCACCATCGCCGACCTCGGCGTGCTGCGGGACGTCGAGGTCACCGAGGACGGGCGCGTCGTCGTCACCATCACGCCCACCTACTCGGGCTGCCCGGCGATGGACACCATCCGCACCGACGTCGTGGACGCCTTGCGGCGCAACGGGTTCGCCGACGTCGAGGTCCGCACCGTGCTGTCCCCGGCGTGGACGACGGACTGGATGACGGACGAGGGCAAGAGGCGCCTCGCCGAGTACGGGATCGCCCCACCCGGACGCCGCCGGGCCGGCGGGGCGGTCCCGGTCACCCTGTCGGTGCGCTGCCCGCACTGCGGCTCCCTCGACACCCGAGAGCTGTCGCACTTCGGCTCGACCGCGTGCAAGGCGCTGTGGCAGTGCCGCGCCTGCTCCGAGCCGTTCGACCACTTCAAGGCGATCTGAGGGGCCCCGACGTGACGACTGAGGTGAGCGGCGACGTGACGGACGAGGCCGGCACCACCTCGACGCACCAGCAGGTGGCGGCCTCCCGCGGGCACAGCACCTTCTACCCGCTGCGGGTCTCCCAGATCGAGCAGCTGACCGACGACGCCGTCGCGGTGTCGTTCGACGTGCCCGACGACCTCGCCGACGTGTTCGCGTTCACCCCGGGCCAGCACCTCACCCTGCGCGCGCACCTGGACGGCGAGGAGGTCCGCCGCTCGTACTCGATCTGCTCGGCGCCGTCCGAGCACCGGCTGCGGGTCGCGGTCAAGCGCCTGGAGGGCGGGCTGTTCTCCGGGCACGTCAGCACCGGCCTGCAGGTCGGCGACACCCTTGAGGTGATGCCGCCCGCCGGCCGGTTCGGCGTCGCCGTCGACCCGGCGAACGCCAAGCACTACGCCGCCGTCGTCGCGGGCAGCGGGACCACGCCCGTCATGTCGATCCTGCGCACGGTGCTGGAGACAGAGCCGGCCAGCCGGTTCACCCTCGTCTACGGCAACCGGACCACCGCGTCGGTGATGTTCCTCGAGGAGCTCGCCGACCTCAAGGACCGCTACCCCGACCGCCTCCAGCTGGTCCACGTGCTGTCCCGCGAGTGGTGGCAGGACGCCGACCTGCTCCACGGCCGCATCGACGAGGAGAAGCTGCACAGCCTGCTGGACACCCTGCTGCCCCCCGACGACGTCGACGAGTGGCTGCTGTGCGGTCCCTACGCCCTGGTCCAGCAGGTGCACGCCACGCTCGTCGAGCGCGGCGTGCCCAAGCCCGACATCCACCTCGAGCTCTTCCACGTCGAGGGCGAGGCGCCGCGGATGACCCGTCGGGTCAGCCTGGACGGCGAGGAGTCGGGCAGCGAGGTGACCGTCCGGCTGGCCGGGCGGACGACGACGTTCCCGATGCCCGAGGAGGGCTCGATCCTCGACGCGACCCTCGCCGTCCGCAACGACGCCCCGTACGCGTGCAAGGGGGGCGTGTGCGGCACCTGCCGCTGCAAGGTGGTGGAGGGTGAGGTGGAGATGGCCCGCAACTACGCCCTCGAGGACGCCGAGATCGCCGCCGGCTTCCGGCTGGCGTGCCAGTCGGTGCCGACGACCCCGAAGGTGGTCCTCGACTTCGACGCCTGACCCGCGGAACCCCCCTCCACCGTGATCCCTCCTCCCCCCTGTTCGTGATCATGCAATCCCGCCACCCTCGTACCGCCATCACGTGTGCCGCCACCACAACCGACCGCGGCCGGGTCGGCGGCCCCGTCGCCGAGGACAAGCAGTCGCCTCGGCCTCAGCGGCGGGCCGAGGACACTGCCGCCCGCCCCGAGACCGCGGCGTAGACGCCGGCCACCCGGGACGACAGCTCCGGCCAGGCGTACGCCGCGGCCCGGGCGCGGGCCGCCCGGCCGAGGCGGCCCCGCAGCTCGTCGTCGGCGACCAGCCGGTCGAGGGCCGCCGCGAGCGCGTCGACGTCACCCTGGGGGACCAGCAGCCCCGTCTCGCCGTCCCCCACGACCTCGGGGATGCCGCCGACGTTGCTGGCCACGACCGGCAGGCCGGTGGCCATCGCCTCGACCAGGACCGACCCCATCTCCTCGTAGGCGGACGGGAGCACCAGGACGTCCAGCCCGGCGAGAACACCGGGGATCGCGTCGTGCGGGACGAACCCCGACAGGCTGATCCGGTCGCGGGCGGGGCTGTCGGCCACCAGCGACTCGACGCGCGAGCGCTCGGGGCCGTCCCCCACCACCACCAGCTGCGCCGGCTGGGCCATCCGCGTGAACGCCTGCACCACGAGGTCCGGCCGCTTCTGCGGGGCCAGCCGCCCGACGTAGCCGATCCGCAGGCCGCCGGCTCGCTCCGGTGGCCGGTCGGCCGGGGCCGCGAAGATCGAGGGGTCGAAGCCGGAAGGGATGACGTGGACGCGCTCCGCGGCGATCCCGTCGGCCAGCAAGCCCGCCCGCGCCCGCGTGGTGAGGACGACGACCGCGTCGGCCCGGCGCAGGGTCGCCCGCTCGACCGCCCCGCCGAGCCGGTGCAGCAGTAGGGCCCGCAGGCCGCGTCCGCGCAGGGTGTGCTGCACGCTGCAGTGAACGGTCGCCACCAGCGGGCACCGGTGCCGGCGGGCGGCCAGCCAGGCCAGTGGCAGGACGGCGAGGTCCTCCCCCTGGTGAGCGTGGACGACGTCGACCCCCGACCGCCGTCGCAGCGCGGCCGGCAGCGCCGCGAGAGCCCAGAACTGGCGCAGAAACCGGACCGGCAGGCCGACCCGGACCACCAGCGCGCCCGCGCCCAGCCGAGTCGTCCCACGGGGCCCGGCGAGCCGGGAGGTCAGGACGGTCTGTGCGACGCCTCGGGCGTCCAGGTAGCGGGTGAGCACCGCGGTGTGGTTCTGCATCCCGCCGACGGGGTCGAACCCGGCGGTGCGGCCGTCGAGCTCTTCGCCCAGTCGGCGGCTGGGGTCGGGCGCGGGCTCGAAGACACTGCAGAGCCGGAGGACCCGCAGTCCGTCGGCGGCGATCGCATCTGTGCTGGTCACGGGCACACCGTGGCACAGTGCACCGGTCGGTGTCGTGGAACGCGCCACCGACCTGAGCAGCGGGGCCGCCGTGGGTGTCGTCACCGCAGACGCGGCGGCGTCATCCCGATGCGCCGATCTCCTCCACCGCCCTGTTGATCCTGCGGGCGAGTTCCACGTCCATGTCGGTCACGCGGTCGAGGGAGTGCGTCCAGACCTCGAACGTGACCGCTCCCTGGTCCTGCGTGACTCGTGCGTGATGGTCCAGCTCCCGCTCGACACGACCGACGGCGTCACGGAGCGGCCGCACCCGGTCCGGCGGGAGCACCACGGTTCTCCGCAGCCGGAGCTCGTCACCCTCCCATCCGGTCAGTCCGTCCAGCTGTCGGGCGATCTCGTCTCGGTCGAGAATGCGGGGGCTCTGCCGGGTGGGTACCCCGGACCCCCGAGCGGTGACTCCCTGGTCGATCGGTGAGAACAGGTCGTGGCCGTCCGGTAGCCGCCGGGCGATCAGCTCCGCCACCTCGGGCTCGGCGTCGGCCACGGTGGCGAGCACGGCCTGGGTGTAGAAGCGGGCCCGTTCAGCCGGGCAGCCGCTCCGCTCGCTCACCGTGCGCACCAGGGCCGCACTGCTGGCCACCGGTGTGGCCGGACCCGGGAGTGCTGCGGCGCCGCGGAGCGCACCGGGCAGGACGTCGGCCAACCGCCCCCGCTCGTCGTCGTCCAGCGCCAGTGCGACGACGGTGACGACCGCCTCCACCGCCTGCCGTGCCTCGTTGCTGTCGGCAGCGTTCGCCCGCGCTCCTGCTGTCTGGATCAACGTCGAGTAGTCGATCACTGAGTCCCTCCGAACAGTCGACGGTGGACGTCTGCGCGACGGGCCGAGGTGATCGCTGCGTGCTCGACCCGGGCGACGTCCATCCTCCTCCGCGAGGGGAGCACGTGCAGCCAGAGGACGAGCGCTGCAGCCGAGCCCGGGCCGCGGCGACCCAGCACGGTGGATACGTTGTCGCGTCAGCCCTCGACGACGGACGTCGGCGCGCCGTGCACGGCCGGGACCCGGCCGAGGCGGCCGGCCTGGAAGTCCTCGAACGCCTGGACCACCTCGGCGCGGGTGTTCATCACGAACGGCCCGGCCCAGGCGACCGGCTCATGGATCGGCCGGCCGCCGAGCAGCAGCACCTCGAGGTTCGGCTCGGCCTGCGGCTGGGTCGGGGCCGCGGCGACCGACAGCGCCCCACCGGCGCCGAGGACGGCGAGCTGGCCCTTGCGGATCCGGTGGCCCTGCGGGCCGACCGTGCCCTGCCCGGCGAGCACGTAGACGAGCGCGTTGAAGTCCGGCGGCCAGGCCGTCTCCAGCCGGGCGGCCGGACTCACCGTGGCGTGCGCCATCGTGATCGGAGTCGTCGTCACCCCGGGCCCGCGGTGGCCGCCGAGGTCACCGGCGATGACCCGGACCAGCGCACCGCCGTCGTCCGAGCTGACCAGAGCCGACTCGTTCCCGCGCAGGTCCTGGTAGCGCGGCTGGGCCATCTTCTGGGCCCGTGGCAGGTTCACCCACAGCTGGACGCCGTGGAACAGCCCGCCGCTGAGCACCAGCTCCTCCGGCGGCCGCTCGATGTGCAGCAGCCCGCTGCCAGCGGTCATCCACTGGGTGTCCCCGTTCGTGATCACGCCGCCGCCGCCCTCGGAGTCGGCGTGCTCGAACGTCCCGTCGAGGATGTAGGTGACGGTCTCGAAACCGCGGTGCGGGTGCCACGGGGTGCCCTTCGCCTCGCCCGCGGCGTACTCCACCTCGCCCAGCTGGTCCATGTGGATGAACGGGTCCAGGTCGCGCAGGTCGACGCCGGCGAACGCACGCCGGACCGGGAAGCCCTCGCCCTCCAACCCGTCGGGCGCGGTCGTCACCGAGCGGACGGGCCGCTCGGTGAGCACGCTGCGGTCGACCCGCGGCAACCGGGGCAGCACGGTGAGATCAGGAACGGTGATCGCGGGCACGGCAGGCCCCTTCCGGCAGTGGTTAGACATTCAACCACCGCCAACGGTAGCCCGGTCGCCGGCATTCCGGTCACGGCACCACCTCCAGGACGCCGTGCGCGCCGCGCTCGGCGTCCACCATGGCGTGCGTGACGAACGGGTAGCGGCCTGGCTCGGGTAGCTCCAGCTCGACGAAGCCGCCCTGCGCCGGGGCAAGAGCCAGGACCTGCGCCCCGCCCGGACCCGGCCGCAGCCGGTAGTCGCCCTCGGACCACACCGTGTCGAACTGCCCGCCGACGACGTGGAACGCACTGCCCCGCTGCGGACCAGCCGCCAGCACCCACACCCGCACCCGCTCCCCCACCCGGGCGGTCAGCGGCTCCCGGTCGTACTGGTTCGCGTACCCGTTGAACACGACGAGGTCCGGTCGCTCGGCGGCGACCCGGTCGGCGTCCGCCACCCCGCCCTGCGGCCCGAGGTAGTACTCGGATTGCACGAGCACGTACTCCTGGTCGACCTGCGGCAGGTCCGGCGGGTCGATGACGACGGCGCCGAACATGCCGTTGGCGATGTGCAGTGACATCGGCGCCGTCGAGCAGTGGTACATCCAGATGCCGGCCCGGGTGGCGGTGAACCGGTAGCGCAGGGACTCCCCCGGCTGGATCGTCCGCATCGGCCGGTCGGGCGCGAGCGCACCGGCGTGGAAGTCGATCGAGTGGCCGATGCTCCCGTCGTTGACGAGGGTGACGTCGAAGACGTCACCGATCCGGCCGCGCAGCGTCGGTCCGGGCGCCGTCCCGCCGAAGGTCCAGAGCGTCTGCCGGACGCCGGGGGCGACCTCCCGCTCGACCTCCCGGACGAGGAGGGTTACCTCGTGCACCGCGCCGGCCGGTGCGGGGTCGAGCCGCGGGTCGTAGGGGTCGAAGGCCGGTCCCGGGTCGGCCTGCACGTCGAGGTCCCCGACGGCGCGGACGGTCAGCACCATGCCCATCTGCCGGTGCCCGGCGACGGAGCACCACCCGTCGAGGTCCGCCGTGACGACACCGGCGTCCAGGCGGGTCCGCTCCTCGGGGCCGACGCGGTCGCTGCGGGCCCCGTTGGCGAGGACGAGGTCGTGCCGGTCGTCGCCGGTGTTGTCGAGGACGACGACGAGCCGGTCCCCGGCGGGCACCTCGACGACGTCCGGCACGTACCGCATCCCCTCGACCCGGACGGTGACCGTCGTCGTCCGGCCGGTCTCCCCGGCCGGGGCGGCACCGGCCGCGGGGGAGGCGGTGGTGAGCGGGATGCCGGCGGCTGCGGGGTCGAGCGCCACGCCGCCGGCCGTGCCGGCGAGGACCACGGCGAGGCCGGCGGCAGCCATGCCCAGTCGGCGCTGGGCGGTCGGGTGCCGTTGCGGACCGGCAGGCTGCGGCGGCGCCCCGCGCAGCCGGCGGGCGAGCAGGACGGCGCCCACGAGCAGGGGCAGGGCGGACCCGAGCGCGACGAGGACGACGACGGAGAGCACGACTCGCACGAGGCTCGGCACCGGGAGGACGGCGAGCAGCAGACCGGCGTTGGCAGCGGTGAGCCGGGCCCAGCCGGAACGTCCGAGCAGCGTCGAGGTCGCCCGCTGCACGGACGGCCCGCCGCCGAGCACCACCGGGACGAGGTAGCTGAGCGCGCCGAGCAGCACCTGGGCGGCGAACCCCGCCAGCAGCGGCGCGGTCAGCGCACCGGCCCGCTCACCGGCGACGGCCCAGTCCCCCGCGGTCGCCAGCCCGACCGCGAGGACGACGAGCGACCCGGCCAGCCACAGCATCCCGGCGAGCACGGAGGCGGTCGGCAGCTCGACCGGCGCCTTACGGCGCACCTCCTCGGCGTGCGGGACGGCAACCGCGACGACGCCGGCGAGGACGACGAGCACGCCGACCGCGGCGAGGACGAGCGAGCCGGCCAGGGCCGCAGCCGCCGCAGCGGCGACCCCGCCGACGAGCACCGGCAGGGCCCGCCGGGCGGCGCGCTCTGCGCCGTCCGCGACCCGGGTGCGCAGCATCGTCGGCCACAGGGTGACGAGCGTGCCGACGACGGTCAGCCCCACCCAGCCGAGCAGGTTGACGACCTCGTGGGCGACGACGAGGCGACCGTGCCCGGCATCGGACAGCCCCGGTCGGCCGAGCAGCACCCCGAGCACCGCCCCGACGGGCAGGGCCAGGCCCGCGGCGACGTAGTAGCGGACGGTCACACCGAACCGGGACGGCAACGCGGCCCGCGCCCGGCGCAGCAGCGCGGTGGCGTGCCAGCCGGAGACCCCGGCGACGACCACCGCGCCCGCCGTCACGAGGACCCGGGCACCGGTGACCGTGCCGACGACGACACCGAGCGCGCCCGCGTTGAACAGCACGAGCCGCAGCCCCTGGCCTCGGCGCAGCGACTCGGTCGGCAGCCGCAGCAGGGCCGCCGCGAAGTGCCAGGTCCAGATCAGGATGGCGTTGCTCACCGCGCCGAGCACGAGCAGGTGCACCAGCAGCCACCGCGCGGCCGGGACGAACGGGTGGACCAGGGCGACGACGACGAGGGCGAGCAGCCAGGCCGCGACGACCGCACCGGTCCGCAGGTGCCAGGCGGCACGGCTCACGACGACGTCCGGGGACGGTTGGCCGTGGCGGCGGACCACACGGCGACCGCGACGAAGAGCAGGACGGCGACGACGTTGAGCAGGCCCCCGAGCTGCCAGGCCGAGCCGACGTCGCCCAGGTCCCCGACCGCGATGCGCAGGGCGAGCGAGACGTGCAGCAGGATCAACGGCGCGTACATGGCTGGCCGGTAGGGAAGAGGCCGGCGCAGCACCGCGGGCAGGATGACCGGGGCGTGCGCGATGATCATCGAGATCACGAAGCCGAGGAAGACGGCGTGCACCACGGCGTCGTAGCCGGGGCCGGCGGTGACCGGCCCGCCGAGCAGCCAGATCCCTCCGGCGACGGCGAGCCAGCCGTACCCGGCGAGCAGGGCCCAGCCCGTGAACCGCGGCAGCCCGGTGCCACGGACGGTGTGCCGGGCGACGTCGTAGCGGGCCAGCCAGGCTGTCGTGGCGAGCAGCGCGGCACCCGTGCCGGCCGCTCCCGCGACCGGCCACAGCAGCCCGACGAGGACGCCGGCGGCGAGCAGGCCGGTGGCCGCGACCACGACGGGCTCCGCCCGCGGGTCGAGGACGGCGACCCGGGCGAGCTCGACCCGCTCCCCGGCGACGGTGAGAACGAGGAAGCCTGCCAGCCAGGGCAGCAGGTGCGGGACCGGGACGCCGCCCCACCACAACAGCGCTGCCCCCACCGCCAGCACGGCACCGAGAGCCTGGACGACGACCGCCGCAGCCGGCTGACGACCCCACAGCGGCAGGTAGACCGCGACGAGGGCCGCTGTCCCGGCAGTGAGCAGCGCACCGGCGAACGCCGGGGACGGTACGGCGACGAGGGCGAGTCCGCCGGCGCCGAGACCCGCAGGGGCCAGGTAGCCCCAGCGGCTGCCGAGGGCGACGGCCCGTTCGAGGGCGACGAGGGTGCCGGCGAAGCCGAGGACGAGGAGCACCCCGTGCACCTCCCCCAGCCGGGGCGCGGCGAGCGGGGCCGGCAGCCCGAGCAGCGTCACGGCGGCGTCGAGGCCGAGCAGCAGGGCGGCGGCGGCGGGCAGCAGGAGCAGCAGCCGCGGCCAGGGCAGCCTCCGCCTGGTCGGCGGGTGGCCGGCCGCGCCAGCGGTGACGGGTCCAGCCAGCAGCTCAGTCACGGAGGGCCTTCAGGCCGCCGTCAGCAGGTGCAGGCGGCACGCGCCGACCTCCGCGAACGGGATGAGGGCGGTGCGTTCGGGCTGACCGCCGTAGGCCTCCATGGCGCCCCGGACGATCCCGAGGTGCACCTGGCAGACGACCTCGGGGTACCGGCTGGCGACGTCGAGCAGCGGGCACCGGCGCAGGGCGGCCGTCGTGCAGCGGGCGTCGTCCTGCGGGGCGAACCCGAGCTCGTCGAGCAGGGCGACCACCCGGCGGCGCACCGCGGTCGCCGACGGCGGCCGCTCGAACGGGTGGGCGGCGGCAAGCCCGCGGCCCCAGTCCCGACCGGCGGCCAGGGCGTCGCCCGTCGGGTCCGCGCTCCTCAGCGCGATGTGCGCAGCCAGTGCGGTCGCCAGACATGCGTAGTCGCGGACCCTGGTGTCAGGCTCGACGAGGTCGGCCGCGGCCGCGTAGGTCCACGCCGGCCGCCCGCGTCGCCCGGTCGCCTGTCGCCCCCGGACGACGAGGCCCCGCTCGACCAGCGCGTCGAGGTGCTCGCGGACGGTGTTCGGGTGCAGGCCCAGCTCGGCGGCGAGCCCGGTGACGGTGAGCGGCTCACCGCTGTGCTGCAGGCGTTCCAGGACGACGGCGCGCTGGCCCGACAGCGAGCGGCCCGTCGCCCCGGTCCGGACGGGTGCCGGCCCCATACCGGGTTTAATTTCCACGGGTACTATTGTAGTAAAACAAGACGCCGGGCCACCAGCCCGGTCCCGCTCCCTCCTTAGAAGGGTCCTCCCATGCAGCAGTCGGTCTCCATCAGCGGTCACGACTCGGGCGGGTGTGCCTGCGGCGAGCACGACACCGCGCTGCCTGAGCTCGACGTCCGGGCCATCCCGCACGCGATCCGGCACGGCGCCGTCCTCGGTGCGGTCGACGCCCTGCCGACGGGCGGCGCCCTCGTCCTCGTCGCCCCGCACGACCCGCAGCCCCTGCTCCGGCACCTCACCGAGCGGCACGGCGGGGCGCTGGACGTGGCCTACCTCGAGCGCGGCCCAGAAGCGTGGCGGCTGCAGCTCACTCGCCGCTGACCCGTCCGGTCGCGGCGCGACCGCCGGCGGACGGCCTCAGGACAGCCCGACGACCTCGCCGTCGTCGTCGAGGTCGATCCGCTCGGCGATCGGGTGCCGCGGCAGACCGGGCATGGTCCGCATGTCACCGCAGACCGCGTAGACGTACCCGGCGCCGGCGGCGAGCCGGACCTCGCGCACGGGCAGCCGCCACCCGGTCGGCGCACCGAGCAGCCGCGGGTCCGACGACAACGACAGGTGCGTCTTGGCGACAACCACCGGCAGGTGCCCGAAACCCAGCTCGGTGAACCGGCGCAGGTCCGCGGCGGCCGCCGGGGCGAGGTCCACGCCGTCCGCCCCGTAGATCTCGCGGGCGATCCGCTCGATCTTGTCGGGCAGCGGCACCTCCGGCTCGTACAGGAAGCGCAGGGTGGACGGCTCCCCGGCGGCGGCCACGACGGCCTCGGCCAGGGCGAGCGCGCCCTTGCCGCCCTCGGCGACGTGCGTCGTCACGGCCACCCGGGCCCCGGCGTCCTGCGCGAGCCTGCGGATCACGGCGTGCTCGCTCGGGTGGTCGCCGGGGAAGGCGTTGATCGCGACCACGGGGGAGATGCCCAGCCGTCGGGCGATCCGCAGGTGCGCCAGCAGGTTGGGGGCCCCCGCGCGCACGTCGTCCGGGTTCTCCTCGAGCATCTCCGGCGGGAGCGGCCGGCCCGCGACCACCCGGTAGCGCCCGGAGTGGGCCTTGAGCGCGCGGACGGTGACGACGAGGACGGCGGCGTCCGGGACCAGCCCGGAGACCCGGCACTTGACGTCGACGAACCGCTCCAGCCCCATGTCGGCGCCGAACCCCGCCTCGGTGACGAGGTAGTCCCCGGTGCGGACGCCGACGAGGTCGGCGACCACCGAGGAGTTCCCGGTGGCGATGTTCCCGAACGGCCCGGTGTGCACGAGGGCCGGAGTGCCCTCGAGGGTCTGCAGCAGGTTCGGCTGCAGGGCGTCGCGCAGGATGACTGCCATCGCCCCCGCCGCGCCGAGCATCTCGGCGGTCACCGGCGCGCCGTCCCGGGTGGAGGCGACGACGATCCGGCCGAGCCGGCGCCGCAGGTCGGCCAGCGAGGTCGCCAGCGACAGGATCACCATCACCTCGCTGGCCGCGGTGATGTCGAAGCCGCTCTGCCGCGGCACCCCGTCGACCCGGTCGCCGAGGCCGATGACGACGTTGCGCAGTGCCCGGTCGTTGACGTCCAGGACCCGGCGCCAGGAGACCGTGCGCTCGTCGATGCCCAGCTCGTTGCCGTGGTGCAGGTGGTTGTCGACCTGTGGCTTCGTTCGCTTGGTGGCGGGGTTTTTGCAGCGCTCCGTGGCGGTCTTGTTGCCGCGATCACGCAGGACTGGCTGCAGGTAGGTGTCGCGGTCTGAACCGAGAGGGGTGCGCCCGGTCGGGGCCGTTTGGATCGCTGCCGCTACGTCAGAGTCCGAAGGCTCCGCCGCTGACGAGGATCACGATGCCGAGGCCGATGAGAACGATGGGGAAGAGGATGTGCTCCCAGCGTTCGAGCACTTCGGCGATCGGGGGGCGGGTGGCGACGAACTTTGCCAGGGCCACCAGGACCGCGACGAGCGCGAGGAAGACGATGCAGTAGGCGACTACTGTGAGAGGTTCCACGATGAGGAAGACAGGGGTGTAGACGCCGATGTTGTCGCCGCCGTTGGCAAAGGTGACGCCTGCGACTGTCCACACGCCGACCTTCTTGCCGGCAACCTTGGCCTCGTCGTCATCGTCGTCATCGTCTCCGCGCCAGGCCTGCCATGCGGCCCAGAGGCCGAGGCCCAGTGGGATGAGACCGAAGTACGGGATGGCTGCCGAGGGCAGGAATGCTCCGGCACCGATGGTCACCAGGACCGCGGCACCGAGGATGCCGGCGAATCCGAGGTACTGGCCGGCCAGAATGCGGGCGGTAGTGCCGCGCTGGCCTGCCCCTCGCGCGAAGAAGAGGGAGAGCACGATGATGTCGTCGATGTTGGTCGCTGCGAACAGGCCCATCGCCTGCAAGACCGAGGTGAGGATCATGCGCCCTCCCCAGCTGCGTCGCATCCGGGAAGCGAGCAGGCGGGATCGATGCACGGGGCGTCTTCGTCCACTGCCAGGGTGGCATCGACCAGTGCCGTCAGCGCCTGCGCCAGGTGTGAATCGGCGATCTCATATCGTGTCCGACGACCCTCGGGCTCGGAGACGACGATCCCGCAATCGCGCAGGCATGCCAGGTGGTTGGACACGTTCGGGCGTGTCAGGTCCAGATCTCGGGCCAGTTCCGCCGGGTAAGCGGGATGGTCGAGCAGGGTCAAGATGATCCGGGATCGAGTGGGGTCGGCCAGTGCACGACCCAGGCGGTTCATCACGTCGAGACGCGAAGCAATAGTCAGCATGGACTGAACTATACAGCGCGCACTGAACACTCGGTCACAGGCGTCAGCCCAGATCGCATGCCCGTATGGGGAACCCGGCTCTTCACGATTGAGGGTGTAGTCGCGGTCTGAAGCCTCCGGTCTCGAGCAGGGACCGCGCGATGTAGTTGGTCAGGTTGCGGAAGCCGAGGGCGGAGCCGCGGAGGTGCTCGAGGCGACCGTTGATCGCCTCGGTCGGTCCGTTCGATGTGCCGGGGCGGTCGAAGTAGGCCAGGACGTCGGCGGCGCGGCGCGTGAGGGTCCGGCCCAGTTGGCGCAACTCGGTCAGGCCGGTGGGCACCGCGCTGGCGAGGGAGTCGATGATGGCGGCCATGACCTCGCGGCCGCGGGTCTTGTCGGGGTCGCGGTAGGCGGTGATCATCCGCTGGTAGACGGCCCAGGTGGTCTCCACAGCGACGTGGGCGTCAACGGCGAACAGCTCCTGCAGGCGGTGAGTCTGCTTGCCGGTGAGCAGGTCAGCGCCGGTGAGCAGGGTCCGCCTGGCGTTGTAGAGCGGGTCGCCCTTACGGCCACGGTGCCCGCGGGTGTCCTGTTGGACGCGGCGTCGGCAGTCCTCCAGGGCGTCCCCGGCCAGCCGTACGACATGAAATGGGTCCATGACCGCGACGGCGTCGGGCAGCTCTTCGGCGGTGGCGGTCTTGAAGCCGGTGAACCCGTCCATCGCGACGACCTCCACGCCGCGGCGCCAGTGCTGGGGCCGGGCATCGAGCCAGGCCTTGAAGGCCTGCTTCGAGCGGCCCGCGACCATGTCCAGTAACCGTGCCGGCCCGGTGCCCTCGCGCACCGGGGTGAGGTCGATGATGACGGTGACGAACTTGTCGCCGCGGTGGGTGTGCCGCCAGGCGTGCTCGTCCACGCCGATGGTGCGCACGCCGTCGAAACGGTGCGGGTCGTCGATCAGGACGCGTTTGCCTTCGGCCAGGACCGCGGTGTTGGCGGTGTTCCACGACACCGCCAGGGCCTCGGCGATCCGGGCCATGGACAGGTGCTCGATCACCAGTCCCTCCAGCGCCCACCGCAACGCCCGACGCGACAGCTTCGCGCGCGGCTCAGCAGCCTTGGTGGTGTCCTGGCGCCACACGTGCCCGCACCCGGTGCACCGGTATCGGCGCACCGTGACCAGCAGGGTCGTGGGACGCCACCCCAGCGGTTCGTGGGCCAGGCGCCGGGTGACGGTGTCCCGAGCCACGCCCTCGGCTCCGCACCGCCGGCACCACTGGTCCGGCTCGACGACCCGGCAGGTGAGCACCGCCCGATCGGGCTTGAGCAGTTGCCCGGTGACCTCAAGACCGAGCTCATCGAGACGGGCGAACGTGGTCAGGTCCGGTGCAGCGAAGGTAGCGTCAGGCATGTCGAGGTCTTTCGGATGGGCAGCGTCAGAACTCCCATCATCGGAAGACCTCGACCCCTACCCGGCCAACGACGCGCCGTCGCCACCTACACCGTCAACTGCGAAGAGCCCGTTTCACTGGCTCGCTTGCCCAACGTGCCGATAGCACACCGACATTCGTTGAACTAAGTGTCCAGTCGCCATCCGACGACGGGACCTCGGTCCCGCCCGGGTAGCCTCCGCTCGACGTCCGTGCCCAGGAGGACCCCCGTGCCCGTCCCGCGACCACGCCTGCCCGGCGACCTGCCGCGCGAGGTGTGGGCCCTGTCCGCGGTCGCGTTCGCGGTAGCCATCGGGTTCGGCATCGTCGCCCCCGCGATCCCGCTGTTCGCCCAGGAGTTCGGCGTCGGCGCGACGGCGGCCGCGGCGGTGGTGTCCGCGTTCGCGTTCATGCGCCTGGTGTTCGCGCTCGCCGGTGGGCGTCTCGTCGACAGGTTCGGCGAGCGGTGGGTGCTGGCCACCGGGCTCGCGATCGTCGCGGTGTCGAGCCTGTTCGCCGGCCTCGCGCAGACCTACACCCAGCTGCTCGTGCTGCGCGGGCTCGGCGGGGTCGGGTCGGCGATGTTCACCGTCTCGGCGATGAGCCTGCTGCTCCGGGTGGCCCGGCCCGAGCAGCGCGGGCGGGCCACGAGCCTGTGGCAGGCCGGCTTTCTCGTCGGCGGGCTCGCCGGACCGGCCCTCGGCGGCATCGTCGCGACCATCTCCTTGCGGGCCCCGTTCTTCGTCTACGCCGGGACGCTCGCCCTCGGCGGCGTCGTCGCCGTCGCCACCCTCGCCGGCGCCCGGCTGCGCGACGACGTCGGCACGGGGGAGGGCGCGCCGCAGCGGATGACGCTGGGCGCCGCGCTGCGCCGGCCCGCCTACCAGGCGGCACTCGTGGTGAACCTCGGCACGGGCTGGGCGCTGTTCGGCGTCCGGTCGGCGGTGATCCCGCTGTTCGTCGCGGACGCGCTGGGCCGCGGACCGTTCTGGGTCGGCATCGGCTTCCTCGTCGGCTCCGCCGCCCAGACCGCGCTGCTGTGGCCGGCCGCCCGGGTTGTGGACGCCGTCGGACGCCGCCCCGCGATGCTCGCCGGGACGGTGGTGACCACGGCGGGGGTGGCGGCCCTCGCCCTGTGGCAGACGCTGCCGGTGTTCCTCGTCGCGATGGCGGTGTACGGCGGGGGAGCGGCCTTCCTCGGTGCCGCGCCGGCCGCGGTCGTCGGGGACGTCGTCCGCGGCCGCGGCGGCACCGTCGTCGCCGCGTTCCAGATGTCCTCCGACGTCGGCGCCGTCGCCGGCCCGCTCGTCGCCGGCTGGCTCATCGACGGGATGTCGTTCGGGGCCGCGTTCTGGGTGACCGCCGCCGTCCTCGCCGTCGGCGCGGTGCTGAGCGTCCGGATGCCGGAGACCGGCGTCACCACCCGCGTCAAGCGGGCTTGACGCGAGCGACCCGGCGCTGCCGCAGACCCTGCCGTCGGTACCACCCGGCCAGCACGAGGACGGCGAGGGCGACCTCCGCGACGTCCCCGCCGTAGTACATCCACTGGGCGGCGGCCTGGACCTGCTCCACCGGGTGCATCCCGGCCAGCGGCGGCTCGGCGGCCCTCGCGTAGACGAGCTTCGCCAGCCAGGCGTGGGCACCTGCGGCGACGACGAGCACACCGAGCCGGGTCGTCGTCCCCGGCCTGCCGGGGGCCGGCTCGACCGCGGCGACCGACCACGTGAACAGGGAGCCGGCGAGCAGCAGGTGCAGGTTGACGAGGTGGTGCACGACGGGGTCGGTCATCGCCAGGTGGTACAGCGGGGTCAGGTAGAGCACGAACAGCCCGCCGATGTCGAGCACCGCCGCGACCACCGGGTGAGCCAGGACCCGCAGCGGCGCCGAACCGAGGACGGCGACAAGCCGGCGGCGGCCACCGGGTGGCAGGGCGCCGAGGGCGAGGGTGACCGGAGCGCCGAGGACCAGCCCGAGCGGCGCGTACATCGCCAGCAGCAGGTGCTGGAGCATGTGGCCACGCGCGTCGTGCGCGGCGAACCCGGCGACGGGAGGCGACAGTGCGACGGCGACGGCCAGGGCGCCGAGGAGGAACGCCGCCGTCCGCCACGCCGGCCACGAGCGCCGCAGCCGCCGCCGGGCGACAGCGGCACCGGTCAGGTAGCCCCCGGCCAGCAGGAGGCCGACGGCGGGCCCGAGGGGCAGCGGGTCACCCACGACCTTCGTCCCGGCTGCGGCGCAGCATGACGATGCCGGCGACGAGCAGGACGACGCCGACGAGGTTCCACGCCAGGTCGTAGGGCAGCAGGTCCACGCCGTAGCGGACCTGGTGCACCCGGAGCACCTTGTGGTCGACGATGCCGTCGAACAGCTGGAAGACGGCGAGCCCGGTGACGAACCGGGCCCACGCGGACCGTACCGCCAGCGCCTGCCGGCGGCGCAGGTCGGCGACGAGGAAGAAGCCGCCGACGATCGCCACCAGCTCCGCGGCGTGCAGCAGACCGTCGGACATGAGGCCCACCGCGGGAGTCGACCGGTCGTAGAAGTGGTGCCAGGCCAGCACCTGGTGGTAGACGATCTCGTCGATGGCGGCCATGATCCCGACGCCGATCAGCAGCGCCGCCGTGACGGAGCGGCGCCGGTCGAGGTGTGTCGTGACGGTCCCGGTGTCCACGCTCATGCCGGCACCGCTACCCCGTGGGGGCGCCCCTCACGCCTCCGGCGGGGTGAACCGGCCGTCGACCGCCGTCCAGCCCCCGTCGACGAACAGCTGGCTGCCGGTGACGAAGGTCGACGCGTCCGAGGCGAGGTAGACGACCGCGCCGGCCAGCTCGGACGGCGTCGACCAGCGCCCCAGCGCGCTCTTCGTCGCGTACGCCTGCGCCCACTGCGGCACGGCCCGGATCGGCGCGGTCAGCGGCGTCTCGACGACGCCGGGGGCGATGGCGTTGACCCGGACCCCGTGCGGCCCCAGCTCGGCGGCCGCGGTCCGCAGCAGCTGGACGAGCCCGGCCTTGGTGGCCGCGTACACCCCCTGGCCGGGTTCGACGGTGACGGCGCGGATCGAGGAGAAGGCGACGATGCTGCCCCGGCCGCGGTCACGCATCCCTGCACCGAACGCCTGGACGAGGTGGAACGCGGCGCGCAGGTTGAGCGCGACGACCCGGTCGAAGTCCTCGGCCGTGTAGTCGAGCAGGCGCCTGCGGACGTTCATCCCCGCGGTGACGACGAGCACGTCCGCGGGCAGCTCGACGGCCGCCCGGGCGACGGCGTCGGCGTCCAGGACGTCGAGGGGGTAGGCGCTCAGCGCACCTCCGGCTGCGGCCGTCGCCTCGGCAGCGGCCAGGTCCCGGTCGGCGCACACGACGCTCGCGCCGTGGGCGGCGAGGGCGTACGCGCTCTCGCGGCCGATACCGCTCCCGGCGCCGACGACGACGGCGGTGCGCCCGTCGAGGCGGAACAGGTCGGCGTAGCGGGCCACCTCCGGTGAGAGGTCCATCAGCTGCTCCTCGGGGTCGGCCGGATGACGGCCATCCGGGTGACGGTGAGCTCCTCGATCGCGAACCGCGGTCCCTCCCGACCGGTCCCGGAGTCCTTCACGCCCCCGTAGGGCATGACGTCGGAGCGGAACCCGGGCACCTCGTTGACGACGACGCCACCCACCTCGAGCTCGTCCACGGCCCGCAGCGCGCTCTCCAGCGAGGAGGTGAAGACGCTGGCGTGCAGCCCGTAGCGGGAGGCGTTGACGGCGGCCAGTGCCGCGTCGAGGTCGGGCACCGACCGGACGGCGACGACGGGGCCGAACACCTCCTCGTCCCAGGCGGCGACCCCGTCCGGGACGTCGAGCAGGACGGCCGGGGCCAGCACGCCGTCCGGACCCACCCGGCCCCCGTCCACGAGGGTGGCGCCGGCGGTGACGGCGTCCCGGACCCACGCCTGCACCCGGGCGGTCGCGGCCGGGTCGATGAGCGCGGAGACCTGGGTCGCCGGGTCCCGCGGGTCGCCGACGACGACGCCGGCCACCCGGTCGGCGAGGCGGCGCAGGAACTCCTCCCGGACGGCCTCGACGACGAGCACCCGCTGGACGCTGATGCACGCCTGCCCGGAGGCGTAGTACCCGCCGCGGACGACGGCGTCGGCGGCGGCGTCGAGGTCGGCGTCCGCGGCCACGACGAGCGCGGAGTTGGAGCCGAGCTCGAGCAGCACCTTCGTGGGTGCGGCGTCCCGGGCGATCCGGTGGCCGACCGCGGCCGAGCCGGTGAAGGACACGGCCCCCACCCGGCGGTCGGTGGTCAGGGTGCGTCCGACGTCCGGCCCGCCGGTGACCAGCTGGACGGCGGACGGCGGCCCACCAGCCGCGGCGAGCGCCTCCCGGACGGCGTGCACGAGCAGCAGGGTGGCCAGCGGGGTCTGCGGGGCCGGCTTGACCACCACCGGGCAGCCGGCGGCGAGCGCGGGGGCGACCTTGTGCGCGGCGAGCAGCAGCGGGTAGTTGAACCCGGCGATGCCGACGACGACGCCGACCGGCTTGCGGACCCAGAACCCGATCAGCCCCTCCCCCGACGGCAGCAGGTCCAGCGGGACCGTCTCGCCGTGCAGCCGGGCGACCTCCTCGGCCGCGGTCCGCAGGGTGAGCAGGGTGCGCTCGACCTCGACCCGGCAGTCCACCCGCGGCTTGCCGGTCTCCAGCACGAGCAGCTCGACGAGGTCCTCGCCGGCGGCGGCCAGGACGTCGCTCGCCGCCAGCAGCGCCCGGCGCCGGACGTGGGAGGGCAGCCGGCCGACCCGGTCGCGGACGGCGACCGCCGCGTCGAGGGCCGCCGTCGCCGTGGCGACGTCCCCCACCGGGGCGGCGGCGACCGGCGTCCCGTCGTAGGGGAAGCGCACCTCGGCCCGCTCGGCGACCTGCACCCACCCGTCCCCGACCGGCAGGCCCGCGGGCAGCCGGTCGAGCAGCCGGGCCGCGCCGCTCACCGTCCGCCCCCGGTGCCGGGCCCGGCGGCGGCCCCGGCTGCGGTCCCAGCCGGGCGGCCCGCCGACGGGTACGCCTCGAGGTAGGAGGGCAGCCGGCCGTCGCGGGTGTCGGCGCCCTCGGCGGCGAGCAGCGCGTGCCCGACGGCGCGGGTCAGGCAGTCCCCGGCGGCGCCCAGGACGGACTGCAGCCCGGCCAGGTCCGGCTCGCCGCGCTCGCCGGTGGCCAGGGCGAACACGGTGTCCCCGTCGAGCATGGTGTGCACCGGCCGGATGCCGCGGGCCATCCCGTCGTGGGCGATGCCGGCGACCTTGGCGCACTGCGCCTTGGTCAGCGTGGCGTCCGTGGCGACGACCGCAAGCGTCGTCGCCAGCGACGGCGCCCCGGCGGCCGCGGCCGCCCTGGCCCGCTCGACGTCCGCGGGGTCGGGGACCCGGACGGCGTCGAACTCGCCGGGCAGCCCGAACCGGGTGGCGTAGAGCTCGCCGGTGGCCGGGTCGACGCACGAGCCGACGGCGTTGACGACGACGAGCGCCGCGACCGTCGTCCCGTCGTCCAGCACGACGCTGGCCGACCCGACGCCGCCCTTGAGCGCGCCGGCGCGGGCGCCCGCGCCGACCCCGACGGAGCCCTGGGCGACCGGGCCGTCCCCGCCGTCGCCACGGGCCGCGGCGTAGGCGGCGGCACCGAGCTCGGGGCCGGGCCGGCAGGTGAAGTCCCCGCCCCGGCCAAGGTCGAAGATCACCGCGGCGGGCACGATCGGCACCACCTCGCCGGGCCCACCGACCGGCAGCCCCGTGCCGTCGGCGGCGAGGGCGTCGGCGACGCCGCTGGCGGCGGCGAGACCGAACGCGCTGCCGCCGCTCAGCACGACGGCGTCGACGCGGGGGACCATCGCCCGCGGGTCGAGCAGGTCGGTCTCCCGGGTGCCGGGGCCGCCGCCGCGGACGTCGACGCCGGCGGTGGCGCCGCCGTCCGGGGCGAGGACGACGGTCGTGCCGCTGAGCCAGCCGCCGCCGCGCCGCTCGGCGTGCCCGACGCGCAGGCCGCGGACGTCGGTGAGGGTGTTCGTCGGTCCGGGCCTCATGGCCGGTCCTCCTGGAGGTCGGGGTCGAGCTCGGGATCGGGGTCGGCGACGAGGTCGGCGGGGGTGGCGCCGGCCAGGGCCCGCTCGACCGTCGGGATGGCGGCGACGAGCCGCCGCGTGTAGGGGTGCTGGGGGTCGGTGTAGACCTGCTCGGTGGGGCCGGTCTCGACGACCAGGCCGTCGTACATGACCGCCACCCGGTCGCACACGTGCCGGACGACGGACAGGTCGTGGGAGACGAGGACCAGGGTGAGGGACAGCTCCTCGACGAGGTCCGCGAGCAGGTTGAGCACCTGGGCGCGCACCGACACGTCCAGGGCACTGACCGGCTCGTCGGCGAGCAGGATCCGCGGCCGGGTCACCAGCGCCCGGGCGATGGAGATCCGCTGCCGCTGCCCGCCGGAGAACTGGTGCGGGTACCGGTCGACGGCCTCGGGGCCGAGCCCGACCTCGCGCAGCGCCTCCACGACCCGGGCGCGGCGGTCACCGATCCCCTGGGCGACCAGCGGCTCGGCGACGATGTCACGCACCCGCATCCGCGGGTCCAGGGAGCTCATCGGGTCCTGGAAGACGAGCTGCAGGGTGCGTCGCAGCCCGCGCAGCCGGCGCTCGGGGACCCCGGCGATCTCCTCACCGTCGATGCGCACCGACCCGGTCGTCGGGTGGTCCAGGCCGGCGAGGATCCGCAGCAGGGTGGACTTACCGCAGCCGGACTCCCCGACGATGCCGAACCGCTCACCCGCGGCGACGTCGAGGTCGATGCCGCGCAGCGCGTGCACCGGGGGGCTCGCCCGCAGCAGCGAGGTCCTGGGCCGCCGGTAGGTGCGGGTCAGGCCGCGGACCCGGACCGCCGGAGTGGGCTCGGCCGCGGCCGTCCCCGCGGGGACGGGCTCAGCCACGGCGGTCCTCGCCCGCGGGGTGGAAGCAGGCGTACCCGGTGTCCGGGCCGGTCGCCGTCCACGGGGGGCGCTGGGCGCACACGGCGGTGGCGGCCGGGCACCGGGTGCGGAACACGCACCCGGCCGGGAACCGGCCCGCCGGCGGCACGGAGCCGGGGATCGTGGCGAGGCGGCCGCGCTCGTCGACCGTCGTGAGGTCGGAGGCGCCGACGAGGCCCTCGGTGTACCGGTGCCGGGGCCGGGTGAGCACCTCGTGCACGGGCCCGGACTCGACGACCCGGCCGCCGTACATGACGAGCACTCGTTCGCACGCAGTGGCCACGACGGGCAGGTCGTGGGTGATGAGCAGCAGCGCCGAGCCGTGCCGACCGGCGGCGCGGACCAGGAGGTCGAGGACGAGCGCCTGGACGGTGACGTCGAGGGCGGTGGTGGGCTCGTCGGCGACGAGCACGGCCGGGTCGTTGGCCAGCGCAAGGGCGAGGACGATCCGCTGGCGCTGGCCGCCGGAGAACTGGTGCGGGTAGGCCGCCGCGGCGGCCCGCGGGTCGGGCAGGCCGACCTGGTCGAGCAGGTCGACGGCGCGCTCCCGGGCGGCGCGGCGGCTCGGTGCGGCACCGTGCACGCGCAGCGCCTCGGCGACCTGGCGGCCGACCCGCATCGTCGGGTCCAGCGCGGTCATCGGCTCCTGGAACACCATCGCGATCCGCCGTCCGCGGACCCGGGACAGGCGTCGCTCGCCGGCGCCGACGAGGTCGTGGTCGACGCCGGCGACCCGGACCGACCCGTGCGGGTGCAGCTCCTCCGGGAGCAGGCCCATCAGGGCGAGCGCGGTGAGCGACTTGCCGGAGCCGGACTCGCCGATGAGACCGACCCGCTCGCCGGCGCGCACCGTCATCCCGACGTCGTCGACGAGCCGGACGTCGCCGGCGGTGACGCCGAGCCCGGTCACGGTCAGCACGTCAGTCACCGGAGGTCCTCCAACCGGGGGTCGAAGCGGTCACGCAGCCCGTCGCCGAGCAGGTTGAAGCCCAGGACGGCGAGCGCGATCGCGACCCCGGGGACGACCGCCAGGCGCGGCGCCGTCCACAGCAGCTCCTGGCTCTCCTGCAGCATCCGGCCCCAGGACGGCGTCGGCGGCGGGGTGCCGAGCCCGAGGAAGGACAGCGCAGCCTCGGCGAGGACGGCGATCGCGAAGCTCACCGAGGCCTGCACGATGACCAGACCGGCGACGTTCGGCAGCACGTGCCGCACGCCGATCGCCACCGGGCGCCGGCCGGCGGCGCGGGCGGCGAGCACGTACTCGGTGCGCATGACCTGCAGCGTGCCGCTGCGGATGATCCGCGCAAAGCTCGGCACGGTGGCGATGCCGATGGCCACCATCGCGGTCAGCGTGCTGCCGCCGTAGACGGCGGCGAACATGATCGCCAGCAGCAGGGCGGGGAAGGCGAGCAGCAGGTCGTTGCCGCGCATGATGAGCTGGCCGGCCCAGCGCGGGGCCATCCCGGCCAGGATGCCCAGCGGGACGCCGACCACGGCTGCCACCCCGACGGCGACGACGCCGACGAACAGGGTGGTGCGGGCGCCGACGAGGATCTGGCTCAGCACGTCGCGGCCGAACTTGTCGGTGCCCAGCCAGTAGGACGACGACGGGCCGAGCAGCCGGTCGGCGGCGTTGACGAGGGTGGGGTCGTGCGGCGTCCACAGGAACGACAGCAGCGCCGCGCCGAGGACGAGCGCGACGAGCGAGCCGCCGACGACGAGGTTGCCGCCGAGCCGCCGGCGGGACGTGGTGGGGACGGCCTCCTCCGGGGGGCCGACGGCGGGCTCGGCGGGCAGGCCAGCGGTCTCCGGTGCGCTCACGTCGTCACCGTCCTCAGCCGCGGGTCGATGGCCAGGTAGAGCAGGTCGACGACGAAGTTGGTCACGAGCACGGCGACGACGAGCAGCATGACGACGTCCTGGACGACGATGAGGTCGCGGTTGGCGACGGCGTCCAGCAGCAGGCTGCCCAGACCGGGGATGACGAAGACCCGCTCGATGACGACGGCGCCGATGAGCAGCGTGGCCAGCTGGAGGCCGAGGACGGTGACCACCGGGATCGCGGCGTTGCGCAGCCCGTGCCGCACCAGCGCCTGGCCCGGCCGCAGGCCGGTTGCCCGGGCGGTGCGCAGGTAGTCCTCGCGCAGCACGTCGAGGACGGCGCTGCGGACGTACCGGGTGAGGACGGCGCCCTGGACGAGCGCCAGGGACAGCACCGGCAGGACGAGCTGGCGCAGGAACATCCCCGGGTCGCGGTTCGGCGGCGTCCAGCCGTTCGCCGGCAGCCAGCCGAGCCCGACGGCGAACACGGTGATCAGCAGGATGCCGGCGAGGAAGGCCGGGACGGCGACACCGACCTGGGACAGCGCGGACAGCACGACGCCGGAGAGCCGGCGGTGCCGGACCGCCATCAGCACGCCCACCGGGACGGCGACCACGACGGCCAGGACCATGGCGGTGACGACGAGCCACAGCGTGACCTGCAGCCGGTCGGTGATCTGCGGGCCGATCTCGGCGCCGGTGACGTACGACGTCCCCAGGTCCAGGGTGACCAGCCCGCCGACCCAGTCGAGGTAACGGGTGAGCGCCGGCCGGTCCAGACCGAACTCGGCGCGCAGCTGGGCGACGGCCTCCTCCGAGGCGTTGACACCGAGCGCGACCCGGGCGGGGTCGCCCGGCAGCACGGCCATGAACGCGAACACCAGCACCGAGCTGACCGCCAGGCTCGCCAGCAGGACGGCGACACGCTGCAGCACCCGGACGGTCATCGGCTCGGTGGGCCCGACTGGCGCGGCGCAGGGACGGTCAGGACCGCGCCAGCCCGGTCAGGTCGAAGGACTCGCCGATCGCGTTCTCCGGCAGGCCGGTGATGCCCTGCTCGGCGACGATGAGGTTCGGCAGGAGGAACAGGAAGTCGGCGACGGCCTCCTGGGAGATGAGGGCCGCCGCGGCCTTCATGTTCTCCACCTGCTCCTCCTCGGTGCCGCTGTCGGCCGCCTCGAGCAGCGCGACGAGCTCGGGGTCGCCGTAGCCGGTGTAGTAGTCGGGGTTGCCGAACACGGCGCCGAGGTCGCGCGGCTCGACGTGGGCGATGATCGACATGTCGTAGTCGTGGTCGGTGAACACGGTCTGCAGCCAGGCGGCCGGGAACTCGAGCTGGTCGAGCTCGATGGTGAAGCCGGCCTCCTCCAGCTGGCTCTCGACGACGGTGCCGCAGGACACCGCGTAGGGCAGGGCCGGGATCCGCAGCCGGATCGGCGTGCCCGCGACGCCGGACTCCTCGAGCAGGCGGCGCGCCTCCTCGACGTCGTACTCGTAGTCGCCGGTGCGGTCCTCGTACCACGGGTCGGTCGGGGGGACCATGCTGCCGATCAGCGTGCCGCGCCCGCCCCAGCAGGTGTCGAGCAGCGCCTGGTGGTCGATGGCGTGGCGCACCGCCTGGCGGACCCGCTTGTCGGTCATCGGCCCCTCGGCGTTGTTCATCGACAGGACGACCTCGCCGTTCGTCATCCCCTCGATGATCTGGAACCGGTCGTCGCCCTCGAACTGGCCGAGCGACTCGGGGGCCTGCACGGTGCCGACGACGTCGATGGTCTCGGTGAGCAGCGCGTTGTTCAGCGCGGTGGCGTCGTCGAAGTACCGCAGGGTGACCTCGGCGAAGTAGGGCGCCTCACCCCAGTAGTCGTCGTTGCGGACGAGGGTGATCGAGTCGCCGCGGGCCCACTCCCCCAGCAGGTACGGGCCGGTGCCTACCGGGTTGTTGGCCAGGTCGTCGACGCCCTCAGTGTCGAACATGGCGCCGATCCGGGTCGTCATCCGGTACAGCCAGTCGTTGCTGGGCCGGCTCAGGGTGACCCGCAGCTCGGTCGGGGAGACCGCCTCGGCGCTCTCCACGACGTCCATCCCGGCCTTCAGCGACGTCGTCCAGTCCTGCTGCACCCGTTCGATGGAGAACACGGCGTCCTCGGCGGTGAACTCCTCGCCGTTGCTGAACACGGCATCCTCGACCAGCTGGAAGGTGTAGGTCCGGCGGTCCTCGGAGACCTCCCAGGACGTCGCCAGCAGCGGCTCGATGTCGCCGTCCTGGTTCAGCTTGACGAGGCCCTCGTAGACGTTGACGAGCAGCGCCTGCGGGATGGCGGCCCCGTCGGTGGTGGTGAAGTCCAGGTTGGCGGGCTCGGCGACGAGGCCGACGGCCAGCGTGTCGTCGCTGCCGCCGGAGCCAGTCGTGCCAGTGGTGCCGGTGGTGCCGGTGGTCGCGTCGCCGTCCGGCTCGCTGCCGGACCCGGCCGAGCACGCGCCGAGCAGCAGGGTCGCGGCCGCGGCGGCCGCCACGGCGGCCCGCCTCCTGTGGTGCCTCACGTCAGGTCTCCGTCCTGTGCCGGTGGGCGCCGGCCCACCGCTGTCGCGGTCACCGTCCGCCGGGGCGTCCGGTGGTTGCGGCATTCTGACAGCCCGGACGCGGCCCGTGGTGAGACCTGGGACACACTTGACGTGCGTCGTCCGGGCCGGTGTGCTCCGCACAGACGTGGCGAGCGGGGCGCCGGACCGACCGGGAGGTGCCGAAGGATGACGCAGCACGCGGACCCGCAGACCACGGCCGCGAGCCGGGACCGGGACCCGGCGACGCTCACTGCGCGGGAGCTGGTGGCCCGCTACCGGGACGGGACGCTGAGCCCGGTCGACGTCCACGACGCCGTACAGGCGGTGATCGACCGGCGGGAGCCGGTGCTCAACGCGTTCTGGGTGCGGGACGCCACCGCGTCCCGGGCCCAGGCCGAGGCGAGCGCCCGCCGCTGGCGGTCCGGTGAGCCCCTCGGCCCGCTGGACGGCGTCCCGGTGACGCTCAAGGAGAACCTCGCCCGCCGCGGCGTCCCGATGCCCGCCGGCACGGCCGCCGTCGACCCCGTGGTTCCCGACGACGACGCGCCGGTGACCGCCCGGCTGCTGGAGGCAGGGGCGGTCGTCCTCGGCTCCACCGTGATGCCGGACTGGGGGATGCTCTCCTCGGGCGTGTCGAGCAGGCACGGCGTCACCCGCAGCCCGTGGGACCCGGCCTGGACGACGGGCGGGTCCAGCTCGGGGGCCGGGGCAGCCGCGGCCGGCGGGTACGGACCGGTGCACGTCGGCACGGACATCGGCGGGTCGATCCGGCTGCCGGGCACCTGGCTCGGCCTGGCCACCCTCAAACCGACCGGTGGCCGCGTCCCGCTCGCCGCGCCGTACCTGGGCCGGGTGGCCGGGCCGATGGCCCGCACCGTCGGCGACCTCGGCGTGCTGCTGTCGGTGATCGCCCGGCCCGACGCCCGGGACTGGACGAGCCTGCCACCCGCCGGGGACGCCGACCGGGTGGTGCGGCCCCGCCCGCCGCGGGGGCTGCGCGTCGCTGTGCACCTGGACGCGGGGTGCGGCGCACCGGTCGACCCGCAGGTGCGAGCAGTGGTGGAGCGGGCGGCGGCAGTCTTCGCCGACGGCGGCGCCCGGGTCGAGGAGATCCCCCCGTTCGCCACCCAGGACCTGCTCGACGACCTCGACCTGTTCTGGCGGGTGCGCTCGTGGAACGACGTGCGGTCGCTGCCACCGCAGCGGCGGGCTGCGGCGCACCCGTTCGTGGCGCAGTGGGCGCTCGGCGGCGCGGACCTGACCGGCGTCCGGGTGCTGCAGGCCTACCAGTCGATCGGTGAGCTGGCGGCCCGGACCACCGCCGCGACGTCCGGGTTCGACCTCGTGCTGTCCCCGGTGGCGCCGGTGGCCGCGTTCCCGGCGGAGCAGCCGATGCCGTTCACCGAGCCGGGCCGGGAGATGGCGCACATCGCCTTCACCGCGCCGTACAACATGAGCGGCCAGCCGGCGGCCACCGTCAACGCCGGGTTCACCGGCGACGGGCGGCCGGTGGGGGTGCAGCTCGCCGGGCGCCGGTTCGCCGACGCCGACGTGCTCGACGCGGCGGCCTGGTTCGAGGAGCAGCGGCCGGACGACGCGGTGCCCCGCTGGCCGGACGCCTGACTCTCCCGGTCAGCTGACCCCGGTCAGCGGGCTCCGGTCAGCGGGCTCCGGTCAGCGGACGTGGGCGTCGGCGGCCTCGAGCGCGACGTCCAGGGCCGCCAGGCCCTCCTCCGCCTCGGCGGCGGTGATCGTGCACGGGGGGACGACGTGCAGCCGGTTGTAGTTCGTGAACGGCAGGACGCCGTTCGCCGTGCAGGCCGCGACGAGGTCGGTCATCGCCTGGCTGGTGCCGCCGTAGGGAGCCAGCGGCGTCCGGGTCTGCCGGTCCTCGACGAGCTCGACGGCCCAGAACACCCCGAGCCCGCGGACCTCACCGACCGAGGGGTGCCGGTCGGCGAGCCGGGCCAGGCCCGGGCCGAGCACCTCCTCACCGATCCGCGCGGCGTTCTCGACGATCTTCTCCTCGCGCATGGCCGTGATCGTCGCGACGGCGGCGGCCGTGGCCAGCGGGTGGCCCGAGTAGGTCAGCCCGCCGGGGTAGGGGCGGTCGGCGAACGTCGCCGCGATCGCCGGGCTGATCGCCACCCCGCCGAGCGGCACGTACCCGGAGTTCACGCCCTTGGCGAAGGTCAGCAGGTCCGGGACGACGTCCCAGTGGTCGACCGCGAACCAGGCGCCGGTGCGGCCGAAGCCGGCCATCACCTCATCGGCGATGAGGACGATCCCGTAGCGGTCGCACAGCTCACGCACGCCGGCCAGGTACCCCGGCGGGGGCGGCATGATCCCGGCCGTACCGGGGATGGTCTCCAGGATGACCGCGGCGATGGTCGCCGGGCCCTCCATCTCGATCACCTGCTCGAGGTGGGCCAGGGCGCGCTCGCTCTCCTCCTGCTCGGTGGTGGCGTGGAACACCGACCGGTAGAGGAACGGTCCGTGGAAGTGGACGACGCCGGCCGTGCCGGAGTCGGACGGCCAGCGGCGCGGGTCGCCGGTGAGGTTCACCGCCAGGTGGGTGCCGCCGTGGTAGCTGCGGTAGCGGGACAGCACCTTGGGCCGGCCAGTGTGCAGCCGGGCCATCCGGACGGCGTGCTCGACGGCGTCCGCGCCGCCGTTGGTGAAGAACACCCGGTCCAGGTCGCCGGGGGTCACCTCGGCGACGAGCCGGGCGGCCTCCGAGCGGGCGGCGTTGGCGTGCTGCGGGGCGATCGTGCACAGCAGCCCAGCCTGCTCCTGGATGGCGGCGACGACCGCCGGGTGCTGGTGCCCGATGTTCGTGTTGACCAGCTGGGAGGACAGGTCGAGCAGCCGGCGGCCCTCGCCGTCCCAGACATAGCTGCCCTCGGTCCGGGTGATGACCATCGGGGTGATCCGCTCCTGCGCGGACCAGGAGTGGAAGACGTGCTTGCGGTCGAGGTCGTAGACCTGCTGCGGGGTCAGGTCGGGGAGCGTCATGTCCGTCCTTACTGCTCAGGTCACTGCTGGGGTCACTGCTGGGGCTGGGTCACTGCTGGGTCGGGAAGCCGAGGTTGAGCCCGCCGTGGGAGGGTTCGAGCCACCGGGAGGTGACGACCTTGCCGCGGGTGAAGAAGTGCACGCCCTCGGTGCCGTGCGCGTGCGAGTCGCCGAAGAGGCTGTTCTTCCACCCGCCGAAGGAGTAGTACGCCATCGGCACCGGGATGGGCACGTTGACCCCGACCATGCCCACCTCGACCTCGTGCTGGAAGCGGCGGGCGGCGCCGCCGTCGTTGGTGAAGATGGCGGTGCCGTTGCCGTAGGGGTTGGCGTTGACGAGCGCGAGCGCCTCGTCGTAGGACGCGGCCCGGACCACGGACAGCACCGGACCGAAGATCTCGTCGGTGTAGACCGGCATCTGCGGGGTGACCCGGTCGAAGAGGGTCGGGCCCAGCCAGAAGCCGCTCTCCTCGCCGTCCGGGTGGACGTCCCGGCCGTCGACGACGAGCTCGGCGCCCGCCTGGACGCCGGCGTCGAGGTAGGAGGCCACCTTGTCCCGGTGGGCGGCGGTGACGAGCGGCCCCATGTCGCACCCGCGCCGCCCGTCGCCGGTGCGCAGGGTGGCCATCCGTTCGGCGATCCGGGCGACGAGCTCGTCGGCGACCGGCTCGACGGCGACGAGCACCGAGATCGCCATGCAGCGCTCGCCGGCCGACCCGAACCCGGCGTTGACGGCGGCGTCCGCGGCCAGGTCGAGGTCGGCGTCCGGCAGCACGACCATGTGGTTCTTGGCGCCGCCGAGGGCCTGCACCCGCTTGCCGTTCCGGGTGCCGGTCTCGTAGACGTAGCGGGCGACCGGGGTGGACCCGACGAAGCTGACCGCCCGGACGTCGGGGTGCTCGAGCAGGCGGTCGACCGCCGGCTTGTCGCCGTGGACGACGTTGAGGACGCCGTCGGGCAGGCCCGCGTCCGCCCACATCTGCGCCATCAGCACCGCGGCGGAGGGGTCCTTCTCGCTCGGCTTGAGCACCACCGCGTTGCCGGCGGCGATGGCGACCGGGACGAACCACAGCGGGACCATCGCCGGGAAGTTGAACGGGGAGATCACGCCGACGACGCCGAGCGGCTGACGGATCGAGTAGCTGTCGATCCCGGTCGAGACGTTCTCGGAGAACCCGCCCTTGAGCAGGTGCGGGATCCCGCAGGCGAACTCGACGACCTCGAGGCCGCGGGTCACCTCGCCGAGCGCGTCGGAGACGACCTTGCCGTGCTCAGAGGTGATCACCTCGGCCAGCTCGGCCTTGCGCTCGTTCAGGATCTGCCGGACGGCGAACAGCACCTGGGTGCGCCGGGTCAGCGAGGCGTGCCGCCACTCCTGCCACGCCTCGTGGGCGGCGGCGACCGCCTCGTCGACGGTGCCGGCGTCGGCGAGGTCGACGTGACCGGTGACCTGGCCGGTCGCCGGGTCGAACACCGGCCCCGTGCGCGCCGCGTCGCCGGTCCAGGGCTTGCCGCCGATCCAGTGGGTGATCCGTCTCGTGGTCATGCGGCGAAGTCTGAGCGCTGGAGGGGTGCGGCGACAACCTGCCGGCCGTCACAGGTCACGGGACCTGCCGGCTCGGGGTCGTCGTCGGCTGTTCGTGGGCTCCTCGTGGTCGTCTCCTCACACGCCGTGCGCCATGTCGACGAAGCGGGAGTAGTGGCCCTGGAACGCCACGACGATCGTGTCCGTGGGGCCGTTGCGGTGCTTGGCGACGATGATGTCCGCCTCGCCGGCCCGCGGTGACTCCCGCTCGTAGGCGTCCTCCCGGTGCAGCAGGATCACCATGTCGGCGTCCTGCTCGATCGAGTTGTGGACGGCGATGCCGTTGGCCACGAAGTTGTGCGTGCCGAGCACGGTGGCGTCGAAGACCTCCTCCTCGCCGTCCGGCTCGATCGCCACGACGCGGTCCCACAGCAGGTCGTTGACCGCCATCACCTCGAGCTCGGCGTCACCGAGGACGTCGGCAACACGCGCCAGGCGCTCGCGTGACGGGGCGGGCTTCCACATCGCGTTCCCGCAGAACTGCGTGCCCATCGCGGAGGCGAGCTCGCGGTGGGTCATGCCCTCCTCGGCGAGGACGTCGCGCACCCGGTCCCAGACCTGAACCGGGACGGTGTCGACGTTCGGGTTGCCGGATCGTGCCGTGACGACGGGCAGCAGTCGCGCCACCGCCTTGGCCCGCTCGCCGTGCACGCCGATCTCCTGCAGGAAGCGCCGCTGGTCGTCGACGCCGGAGATGTCGAGGGTGTACCCGCGCCGGTCGTCACCCTTCGCGGTCGCGGTACGCAGCCGGGCGGAGATGCCGAAGCGCAGCAGCAGGCGGGACAGGTCCTCGACCAGGCGACGGCTGGTCGAGGCGTAGGAGATGCGCCCACCCGCCCCGTCCTTCTGGACGGTCACCGACCCGTCAGTCGCCCAGAGGTGCCGCAGGAACAGCGCGATCTGGCGCTTCGGCAGGTGGAACACGCCCTCCGGCACGAACTTCTCGTGGCTGCGCAGGCCGAACAGGCCGAGGGTGTCGAGCCACGCCGCGATGGGATTCCGGCGCCCGTGGGTGAGGTGGTAGGGCGCGGGCAGCCGCAGCGTGGTGCACCGAGCCGCCGCGTGCTCGTCACGGACCGCGGTGACGCCGAAGTGCCGCGCCGCGTCCGTCACCGCCGTGAGGTTCGCCTCGTCCACACTGGCGTAGCGGATGGGCTGCCGCCGGACGAACGAGCCGTCACCCAGCAGGTGCGCCAGCAGCACCACCTCGGCGTCGTCCCAGACGGCGACGAGCTCGGGTGCCGGCACGTGCCGAGGCACACCCAGCCGGTCGCCGACCCGCAGGTCGCCGAGCGCCGTCCACCCGTCGTAGGTGAGGAACGGGTGGTTCGCGGTCGCCCGCACCTGCTTGCCCGAGGCGAGCCGCAGCCGGAAGACAGGCTTGCGGCCGGTCGGGAAGACATGGGTGAGGTGACGGCGCACGTACCGCAGCGAGTCGTCCAGCGCCCACACCGGCACGTCGGTGGTGCCGGCGGCGTACAGCTCACCCATCGTCGTCTCCGCACCGGTGTCCGCCCGCAGGATCCGCGTGTCGGCGGTGAGACACCCCGACTCGCGCAGGTCCGACATCGCGGGCCGCTTGTCGGTGCGCTGCTCCGGGCCGCGGTTGAGCTGCGAGATGGCGATGACCGGCACCTCGAGCTCCTTGGCGAGCAGCTTCAGCGCGCGGGAGAACTCCGAGACCTCCTGCTGGCGGGACTCGACCCGCTTGCCCGAGGTCATCAGCTGCAGGTAGTCGACGATGACGAGCTTGAGGTCGTGGCGCTGCTTGAGCCGGCGGCACTTGGCCCGGATCTCCATGAGCGTCATGTTCGGGCTGTCGTCGATGAACAACGGCGCCTCGGAGACCTGGCCCATCGTGCGGGCGAGCTTGGTCCAGTCCTCCTCGCGCATCGTGCCCTTGCGCATGTTCTGCAGCGGGATCCGCGCCTCGGCGGACAGCAGCCGCATCGTGATCTCGTTGCGGCTCATCTCCAGGGAGAAGATCACGGTGGCGAGCTGGTGGCGGATCGCGGCCGACCGGGCGATGTCCAGGCCGATCGTCGAGTTGTGGACGACGACGTCGTCGGCGACGAAGTTGTGCGTGCCCTCCACGGTGAGGTCGTAGACCCGCTGGACACCGGCCGGCTCCACCGCGACCACCTCGTCCCACCACACGTCGGACGTCGCGAGCGCCCGCAGCTCCCCGGCGTCCAGGCCCCCGGCGGCCAGGTCCCCGGCGGCCAGGCCCTCGGCGGCCAGGTCCTCGGCTGCCTGGGCCAGGTCGGCCCGCCCGAGACCCGCGCCCCGGGAGTGACCGCTGGCCCCGTCACCGGCGGCGGCTGGGGGGGTCACGTCGTCCGTCGCGGCCCCGGCCTTGACCAGCAGCCGGGTGACCTCGGCCGGCAGGGTCTCCACCCGTGCCGCTTGGGCGCAGGCGGCGAGCACCTCGGCGCAGCGGTTCTCCTGGCCGAGCACGCCGACGTCTCGGCAGAAGGTGGCCACCTGCTCCGGGTCGCGGACCAGCACCTGCCAGCCGGCGGTGTCGTCGCGGCGAACCTCGGCCAGGACGCCGAACCGCAGCAGCAGGTGGGCGACGTCCCGGGCCAGCCGTTCGGTGCGCGCCGCGAGGCGCACCTCGACCCGGCCGGCACCGGCGCTCAGCTCTCCGGCGGCCGCGAACAGCCGGCGCAGCAGCAGGCGCACCTGGCGGTCCGGCAAGGCGAAGAAGCCGTCCGGCACCCGCATCCCCGTGCCGGTCAGACCGGCGAGACCGACGGCGTGCAGCGCGACCGCGAGGTCGTTGCGTCCGCTGGTGCCGGGGCCCAGCAGCAGGGTCCTTCCGCTGGCCCGCACGTCGAGGCCCGACTCGGCGGCCCAGGCGCGCACGTCCGCCGCCACCGCGTCGTCCCGGACGTCGACACCGACGACGTCCGCGGCGACCAGCCGGCCGGACCCGAGCACGAACCCGGTCAGGGCCACGACGGCGTCCCCGTACGGGGAGGGGCGGCGGCGCGACCACGACGGCAGCCGCCGGGGGACCGCGATCCGGTCCCCGGGGCGCAGGTCCGCCAACGGCACCCAGCCCTCGAGAGTCCGCAGCGGGTGGTGCGGCGTCGCCGTCACCTCGCGGCCGGAGGCGAGCCGCAGCCGCAGCACCTGCCGCAGCCCGTTGTCGACGACGTCGCTGGGCGACACGATCCGCAGTCGCCACCGCTCGTCGAGGGTGTGCACGCCCAGGCGCTCACCGACCTGACCGCGGGCGACGAACTCGGCGATCGTCATCCGGCGCCCGGTGTACGCGTCGGTGATCAAGGACCCGGCGGCGAGGCACTTGCCGATCGCGGGTCGGGCGGCGATGACGATCATCTGGCCCGGGTGCAGGCCGTTGGTGAGCCGGTCGAGGTCGGCGAACCCGGTCGGGACGCCGATCATGCCGTCGCCGCGGTGGCTCGAGGCCTCGATCTCGTCGATCGTGCCCTCGATGATCTCGGAGATCGGCAGGTAGTCCTCGCTGCTGCGCCGGTCGGTGACCTGGTACACCTCGGCCTGGGCGCTGTTGACGATGTCGTCGACGTCCCCGGAGGCGGAGTAGCCGAGCTGGACGATCCGGGTACCCGCCTCGACGAGCCGCCGCAGGACCGCCCGCTCGTGCACGATCCGGGCGTAGTAGCCGGCGTTCGCGGCCGTCGGCACCGAGGAGATCAGGGTGTGCAGGTACGCCGCGCCGCCGATCCGGGCGAGCTCGCCGCGCTTGGTCAGCTCGTCGGCCACCGTGACCGCGTCGGCCGGCTCCCCGCGGCCGTACAGGTCGAGGATCGCCTCGTAGACGAGCTCGTGGGCGGGGCGGTAGAAGTCGGTGCCGCGCAGCACCTCGATGACGTCGGCGATGGCGTCCTTGCTGAGCATCATCCCGCCGAGCACGCTCTGCTCCGCCGCGACGTCCTGGGGCGGGGTGCGCCCGAGGTCCTCCGACGGCGGACCGGCCGGCTCGTACTCGCCGAGGTCCGCGACCGAGGTCATCGCCGCGTCACCTGCTCCCCCGTCGTCATGTCCGCCTCCTCCTCGGCACCGCCGCGTCGCGACGTCCGTGCCGTCCGCGTCCGCCGTCTGGCCTGTCAGACACCAGTACGACACGGACCACCGACAACGCCGGTGCCGGCCGTTGCTCGCTGCTGCGCGGTGGCACGCTAGGCCCGGTGCCGACCCAGTCCCAAACGCCGCTGTGCACCCACCTGTGCACAGCGTGTGGACGCCGTGTGGAAGCCCGCACGCGCGTCGTCCACAGGTCGTGGACAACCCTGGGGACAACCATGACGGGACAACTCCGGCGCGTGCTCCTGACCGGCGTCGACGCTCCTCCACCGACTGTGGACAGAACTTTTCTCGCGGGACATCGACTCCGGGAGGACGGGGGCTGTTCACGCGTGGTTCAACTGGCCGACGCCTGCCCCATCACCCACTCCCACCCGTGATCATGCAATCCCGCCACCCCCCGCACGCCCCCCCGCGTGATCATGCAATCCCGCCACCCTCCGGGCCGCACCCCTCGGTGATCATGCAATCCCGCCACCCCGAGAGACGAAAGCTGGTCTTGGTCGCCATGTCAGTCGCCGTCGGGTGGGGCGCCGCCACCACAGAATGCTGGGCTCAGCACAGCCTGGCCGGCGTGTCGCGTCACCAACCCAGCATTCTGCGAGCCGGAGGGTGGCGGGATTGCATGATCACGACGAGGGGATTGTCGACTGATCACGAACAGGACGTCTCGAGCGCTCACCGAGGGGAGGGAGAGAGGCAGGGTGGCGGGATTGCATGATCACCGAGGGAGGGGGAGGGGGGAGGGGCGGGGACACGACCGGGAGATCCTCCGGCTGGCCGTGCCGGCGTTCGGCGCGCTCGTCGCCGAACCGCTGTTCCTGCTCGCCGACTCGGCGATCATCGGCTACCTGGGCACCGCCCCGCTCGCCGGTCTCGGCGTCGCCGGGGCCGCGCTGGCCACCGCGGTGGGGATGTTCGTCTTCCTCGCCTACGCGACCACCGGCGCCGTGGCCCGCCGGTTCGGCGCCGGGGACCTGCGGGCCGCACTGGCCCAGGGCGTCGACGGGATGTGGCTGGCCGCCGGGCTCGGCGTGCCGACAGCGGTCGCCGGCTGGCTGTGGGCGCCCGAGATCGTGGCTGCGCTGGGGGCGTCGACCGCGGCCGCGCCGCACGCCGAGGCCTACCTGCGCTGGTCGCTGCCCGGGCTGCCGGCGATGCTCGTCGTGCTCGCCGCGACCGGGGTGCTGCGGGGGCTGCAGGACACCCGGACCCCGCTCGTCGTGGCGGCGACCGGCGCCGGGGCGAACGTCGTCCTCAACGTCGTGCTCGTGCACGGGCTGGGGCTGGGGATCGCCGGGTCGGCGATCGGGACGGTGCTCGCCCAGCTGGGGATGGCCACCGCCCTCGCGGTCGTCGTCGTGCGGGGAGCGCGCCGCCACGACGTGTCGCTGGCCCCCCGGCGTCGGGGGGTCGCGGCCGCCGGCCGGTCCGGCCTGCCGCTCGTCGTGCGGACGCTGACCCTGCGGGTGGCCCTGCTCGTCACCACCGCCGTCGCGGCCCGGCAGGGCGACACCGCACTGGCCGCCCACCAGGTGGTCTCGACGCTGTGGACGTTCCTCGCGTTCGCTCTCGACGCGGTCGCCATCGCCGGCCAGGCGATCACCGGCCGGGCACTGGGCGCCGGCGACGTGGCCCAGGCCCGCGGCGCCACCCGCCGGATGCTGCAGTGGGGCGTCACCAGTGGCGTCGTCCTCGGCGCGCTGCTGCTCGCCACCTCCCCGGTGCTGCCGGCCCTGTTCACGCCGGACCCGGCGGTCCGCTCGGCGGTCACCGCGGCACTCGTGGTCGCGGCGCTCGCCCAGCCGGTCGCCGGCTGGGTGTTCGTGCTCGACGGGGTGCTCATCGGCGCCGGTGACGGCCGGTACCTGGCGGTGGCCGGCGTGCTCACCCTGGTCGCCTACCTGCCGCTTGCCGGGCTCGTGCTCCTTGCTGCCCCGGGCGGCACGACCGGCCTGGTCTGGCTGTGGGTGGCGTTCGGGCTGGGCTTCATGCTGGCGCGAGCGGTCACGCTGGGTCTGCGGGCGCGAGGGGACGCGTGGCTGGTCACCGGGGCGGCCCGCTGACCATCCCGGACGACGACCCCGGACGGCGACGGGCCTGCCCCAGCCGGGGCAGGCCCGTCGTGACGGCGGCTGTCGTGGCGGTGTTGCGCCGGCGTCAGGACGCGGCGACGACCTCGACGTCGATGGTCGCCTGGACCTCCGGGTGCAGGCGGACCTGCACCTGGTGGGAGCCGAGCGACTTGATCGGCTGGTCGATCTCGACCTTGCGCCGGTCGATCTCGGCACCGGTCGACGCCTTGACGGCCTCGGCGACGTCCGCGGGGGTCACGGCGCCGAACAGCCGGCCGGACTGGCCGGCCCGGACCGGCAGGCGGACCCGGCCGGACTCCAGCGAGGCCTTCACCGAGCGGGCCTCCTCGAGCGTCGCGATCTCCCGGCTCTGCCGGGCCTTGCGGATCGCCTCGACCTGCTTCTGGCCGCCCTTGGTCCAGGCGGTGGCCAGGCCGCGGGGGACGAGGTAGTTGCGGCCGTAGCCGTCCTTGACCTCGACGACGTCACCGGGCTCGCCGAGACCGGTGACCTCCTGGGTGAGGATGAGCTTCATCTGTCGTCCCTCCTCAGCGCGCCGAGCTCGAGTACGGCAGGAGGGCCATCTCGCGGGCGTTCTTCACGGCCTTGGCGATCTGACGCTGCTGCTGGACCGTGACCCCGGTGACCCGGCGGGCGCGGATCTTGCCCCGGTCGGAGATGAACTTCCGCAGCAGCGCGGTGTCCTTGTAGTCGACGTACTCGACGCCCTTGAGCGGGTTCTGCTTCTTCTTCGGCTTTCGCACAGCCGGCTTGACCATCGTGGTGCTCCTTCGGTGGGAGCCCGGGTTCTGCTGTGGTGACCCGGGATGGGGGGTGGATGAGTGGTTCAGGGAGCGGTTCAGCGGATCAGAACGGCGGTTCCTCGGAGTACGAGCCGCCGCCCCAGCCGCCGCCTGCCTGGCCGGCCTGACCTGCGCCGGACTGGCCGCCGGAGCCGGGGCTGGTGGCCCACGGGTCCTCCTGCTGCTGGCCACCGGCCTGACCGGCCTGGCCGCCGCCGAAGCCCCCGCCGCCGCGGCTGGTCTTGTTGACCTTGGCGGTGGCGTAGCGCAGCGACGGGCCGACCTCGTCGACCTGCACCTCGTTGACGGTGCGGCGCTCGCCCTCCTTCGTCTCGAACGAGCGCGACACGAGGTTGCCGGTGACGATGACGCGGCTGCCGCGGACGAGGGACTCGGCGACATTCTCCGCCGCGTCCCGCCACACCGAGCAGCGCAGGAACAGCGTCTCGCCGTCCTTCCACTCGCTGGTCTGGCGGTCGAAGTTGCGCGGAGTGGACGCCACGGTGAAGTTGGCGACCGCGGCCCCGGACGGCGTGAACCGCAGCTCGGGGTCGTTCGTGAGGTTGCCGATCACCGTGATCTTGGTCTCGCCGGCCATGGGGCCTCCCTCGTCTCGGACGTGTCTGCAGGACGGTAGCGGCGTGCTCCGACAAGCAGCGGTCAGTGCACCTCGGGGCGCAGCAGCTTGGTCCGCAGCACGGCCTCGTTGAGGTTCAGCTGCCGGTCGAGCTCCTTGGCGACCTCCGGGGTGGCGGTGAGGTCGACCACCGCGTAGATGCCCTCGGACTTCTTCTGGATGTCGTACGCCAGCCGGCGACGACCCCAGATGTCGACGTTCTCCACGGAGCCGCCGCCACTGCGGACGACGTTGAGGAACCTGTCGAGAGACGGGGCGACGGTGCGCTCCTCGAGCTCGGGGTCGAGGATCACCATCAGCTCATAACGACGCATGCTCAGAACCCACCTCCTCTGGACTCAGCGGTCACGGTCTCTCCGTGACAGGAGGGTTGGTGCGTCAGACGACGGACGCCGCACCTGCGGCGTCCGACGGTCCAGGGTACCTGCTGTCAGCGGAAGCGGACGACGACGGCGTCCGTGGCCCCCTCGAGCGGACCGGCCGCGGGGTCGTCGCGGCCCAGCCCCGGGGCGTCGGCCGGAGCCCGCACGGGGTCCCGCTCGGGGGACCGGGACAGGGCCACGGCTCGGGCCGCCAGCCAGCCGATCGCGGCCAGCCGGAGCACCAGCAGCGTGCCGTACGCCCACGGCGGCAACCCGCGGTCGGGCTCCTGCAGCCCGTACAGGTACAGCCAGGTGCCGGTGGCGTAGGCGAGCTCGGCGGCCCCCCACAGAAGGTGGTCGCGCCACACCGGGACGGCGAGCGCGGCGAAGGGCAGCAGCCACAGCGACGTCTGCACCGGCACGGCCGGGGACACCACGAGCACGCCGGCGACGAGGACGACGACGAGCGCGGGCAGCCGGGGCCTGTGCGCCAGGGTGAGTGCCCAGGCCAGCACCCCGACGACGACGGCGATCACCGCGCTGAGCGCCAACCACCGGACGACGCCGGCGGGCAGCGGCGCCCCGGCGAGCTGGGGCAGCAGCCACAGCGACCCGTAGCCGGCGTCCAGGCTGAGCGTCCCCTGCCACGACGCGGTGAAGGCGGCGGGACTGACCGCGAGCACCGGCAGGCTCACCGCCCCCCACCCGGCGAGGGCCGCCCCGGCGAGGGTGCCGGCCGTCCGACGCCGCCCGGCGCGCACGGCCAGGACGAGCACGGCGAGCAGCACGAGCAGGGCGGTCGGCCGGACGACGACCGCCAGGCCGAGCAGGACGCCGGCCACCCCGGGGCGGCTGCGGGCCTGCGCGAGCACGCCGAGCACGGCGAGCGCGACCGCGACGAGGTCGAGGGAGACCAGGGCGGCAGCCGGGACGACCGGGGACACGGCGACGAGCGCCGCGTCCCACGGCCGCCGACCTGCGAGGGCCGCGACGGCCAGCACGGTGACGACGAGGGCGACGGCGACGAGCACCACCGCGAGGTCGAACACCCACACCACGGCGTCCGCCCCGTCCGGGGCGAGCGCGGCCAGGGCGGCGAGCAGCCAGCCGGTGCCGATCGGCTCGGTCAGACGTGTCCCGTCCGCGCTCGACGGGTCAGGGGTCGACAGGTAGGGGAGCACGCCGCGGTCCAGCCCGGCGGCCGAGACCACCGCGGGGACGTCGGAGTAGCAGGCGTGGGTGAGCTGGTCCGGGGACGCGAACCGCAGCGCCCGGCACGGCTGCCGCAGCAGGACGGCGAGCACCAGGGTGGGGACGGTCAGCAGGGCGAGGACCGAGGTGGCGGGCCACCGGCCGCGCCCGGCGGCCAGGTGCCGGCCGGCCGGTCCTCCGGCGACCTCGCTGGCCACCCGGGCGACCGGGTCCTCGCGGGTCGGCGCGACCGGCCTCGTCACGGGGTCCCCGTCAGGCGCCCGGCTCGACCGGCGGCTGCTCCCCGACGCCGTCCCCCGCGTCCCCGACGTCCCCGCCGGTGGGCTCCGGGTCGGGGCAGAACGGCAGCGTGGGGTCGATCTCGCACAACCGGCGCCGGTCGCCCTCCGGCGGCGGCGGCGTGGTCGTCGGGCTCGGTGTGCTCGTGGTCGGGGTCGGGGTCGGCGTGGTCGTCGTCGTGGTCGTCGTCGGCGTCGGGGTGGTCGTCGTCGTGGTCGTCGTCGGGGTCGGGGTGGTCGTGGTGGTCGTCGGCGTCGGGGTCGGCGTGACCTGCTCGCGCGGGACCTCCCCGACGTCCCCTCGGGGCGGGAAGTCGACGACCTCGACGCCCTCGAGCGCCGAGCTCATGTACGCCGTCCAGATCTGCGCCGGGAACGAGCCGCCGGTGATGGAGCGCCGCCCACCGAACGGCGGGATCTCCAGCTGCTCCCCGTTCGGCCCGACGTTGTAGATGCCGACGACGGTGGCGAGCTGGGGCACGAAGCCGGCGAACCAGGCCGACCGGCTGTCGTTGGAGGTGCCGGTCTTGCCGGCGGCCGGGCGGCCTAGGGCGCTGGCGGCGCGGCCGGAGCCGGCCTCGACGACGGCCTGCAGCGCGTACGTGGTGTCGGCCATGACGTCCTCGGCGATGACCCTCCGCTCCTCGATGTCCGCGGCGTAGACCGTCGAGCCGTCCTGGTCGATCCGCTCGACGAGGTACGGCTCGTGGTGGACGCCCTGGGCGGCGAACGTCGCGTAGGCCTCGCCCATGGCCATCGGGGTCACCGACGGGCTGCCCAGCACGTTCGAGGGGGTGGGCGGGGTGACCGCGTCCTGCGGGATGCCGGCGCGGACGGCGACGTCGGCCGTCGCGTCCGGCCCCACCATCTCGTTGAGACCGACGTAGACGGTGTTGACGGAGTTCTGGGTCGCCCGGACCAGGTCGATCTCGCCGTACTGGGCGTTGTCGAAGTTGTTCACCGGTACCGGCTCGCCGGACTCGTCGACGTAGAAGTCGGGGAACTCCATCGGGCTGTATCCGGGCAGCTCGGTGCGCAGGGAGATGCCCTGCTCGAGGGCGGCGACCAGGGTGAACGGCTTGAACGTCGACCCGGCCTGGGCGATGTCCTGGGTCACGGCGTTGCGCTGGCGGGTGAGGTAGTCCTCACCGCCGTACATCGCGCGCACCGCCCCGGATGCCGGGTCGATGGACACCAGCGCGGCCTGCAGCGTCTCCGGGCGGCCCTCGACCGGCAGGTTCTCCGGGTCCTGGACGGCCGCCACCGCGGCCTCCTGGGCGTCCTTGTCGATGGTGGTGACGATGGACAGGCCGCCGCGGTCGAGGTCGTTCTCGGTGAACGCGGTACGGGCCAGCACCTCGTCCCGGACGCCGGTGAGCAGGTAGCCGGTCGGCCCGGCCAGCCGGTCGGTCGGCTCGTAGGCGATCGTCTCGGGCATCGGCTGGGACGCCGCGGTCTCGTCGACGTACCCGAGGTCGGCCATCCCGGACAGCACGTACTCGTAACGCTCCTGCGCCCGCTCGGGGTTCTCGGCCGGGTCCCACCGGCTCGGGGCCGGGATGATCCCGGCGAGCAGGGCGGCCTCGTTCACGGTCAGCTCCCCGGCGTCCTTGCCGAAGTAGGCCTGGGCGGCGGACTGGATCCCGTACGCGCCGCGCCCGAAGTAGATCGTGTTGAGGTAGTCGGCGAGGATCTGCTCCTTGTCGAGCTGCTGGTCGATCTTGATGGCGATGAACGCCTCTTGGATCTTGCGGGTGAGGGTGCGGTCGGACTCCAGGTAGTAGTTCTTCACGTACTGCTGGGTGATCGTCGACCCGCCCTGGGTGGAGTTGCCGCGCAGGTTGTTCCAGAAGGCCCGCGCGATACCGGTCAGGGAGATCCCGCGGTTCTCGTAGAAGGTGCGGTCCTCGGCGGCGATCACGGCCTGCTTGACGTGCTCGGGGATCTCCTCGGGAGCCAGGATCGTGCGGTCCTGGGCGGCGAACTCGCCCATCACCGACTCGCCGTCGCTGTAGTAGACCGTCGTCGTCTGGGCGTCGACGAGCTCGTTGGGGTCCGGGATGTCGGTGGCCGCGTAGCCGACGGCGAACAGCCCCCCGGCCAGGACGACGCCGAGCAGGACGAGTCCCCCGAGCACCGCGGCCCAGCGGCGTCCGCGGTTGCCCGGGCGCTCGCGGCGTCCGGCGGGGGCCGACCGGTTACCGGCGGGACGAGGCTGGTCTGGACGTGCCACGGTCTCTCTTCCAGGTCTACGGGACGCTGCCTGCGGGCAGCCCGGTCAAGTATGGACGAGATCGGCCGGTGCCCCCCGCCGGTAGCCACGCGGTGTACCGGCGGTGACGCCGAACCGACGGGCCGGTTCCCGGTTTGCCAACACCCCGGCCCCCGCCTATCGTTCCGATGTATCGAACCGATACATCGAGCCGGTACATCGGGCCGGTACATCGTGCCGGGACGTCGAGCCGGTACATCACCACCGTGCCCGTGACACCGCCGGCCGGCCAGTCGAGAAGGGGGCGTGCCAGGTGAGCCGTCGCAGCAGCGTCATGACGCTCGCCGTCCTCGGCCTGCTGCACGAGTCCCCGATGCACGGCTACGAGCTGCGCAAGCGGCTGAACTCCATGCTCGGCTCGTTCCGCGCGTTCTCCTACGGCACCCTGTACCCCTGCCTCAAGGAGCTGCTCGCGAACGGCTGGATCGCGGAGTCCAGCACCGCCACCGCGGACGCCGCGCTCCCGCACCCGTTGTCAGGCAAGCGGGGCCGCATCGTCTACCAGCTCACCGCTGAGGGCAAGGAGCACTTCCAGGCCCTGCTCGGCGAGGTCGGCCCGACGGCGTGGGAGGACGAGCAGTTCGACGTCCGTTTCGCGTTCTTCGGCCGGACCGACGCCGAGACCCGGCTGCGCATCCTCGAGGGGCGGCGCAGCCGGCTGCAGGAGCGTCTGGACGGCGTCCGCCAGTCGATGGCGCGCACCTGGGAGCGGCTCGACTCGTACACCCTCGAGCTGCAGCGCCACGGCCTGGAGTCCGTGGAGCGGGAGGTCCGCTGGCTGGACACCCTCATCGAGGACGAACGACTCGGTCGGTCCGACGGCTCGGCCAGCACCCGAGGCCGGCCGTCGGCAGGCCACGACGACAACTAGAAGGAGCAACCGAATGGGTTCCGTCCGCGTCGCCCTCGCGGGGGTCGGCAACTGCGCCGCCTCGCTCGTCCAGGGCGTCCACTACTACCGCGACGCCGACCCGGCCGGCACGGTGCCGGGCCTCATGCACGTGCAGCTGGGGGACTACCACGTCCGGGACGTGCAGTTCGTGGCCGCCTTCGACGTCGACGCCAAGAAGGTCGGCTTCGACCTCTCCGAGGCCATCCTGGCCAGCGAGAACAACACGATCACGATCGCGGACGTCCCGCCGCTCGGGGTGACCGTCCAGCGCGGGCCCACCCTCGACGGTCTGGGTCGCTACTACCGGGAGACGATCGAGGAGTCCGACGCCGACCCCGTCGACGTCGTCCAGGCCCTCCGGGACGCCGAGGCCGACGTGCTCGTCTGCTACCTGCCGGTGGGCTCGGAGGACGCGGCGAAGTTCTACGCCCAGTGCGCCATCGACGCCGGTGTGGCGTTCGTCAACGCCCTGCCGGTGTTCATCGCCGGCACCCCCGAGTGGGCGAAGAAGTTCACCGACGCCGGGCTGCCGATCGTCGGCGACGACATCAAGAGCCAGGTCGGCGCCACCATCACCCACCGGGTGCTGGCGAAGCTGTTCGAGGACCGCGGCGTCGTGCTCGACCGGACCTACCAGCTCAACGTCGGCGGCAACATGGACTTCAAGAACATGCTCGAGCGGGAGCGGCTGGAGTCCAAGAAGATCAGCAAGACGCAGGCCGTGACGAGCAACGTCCAGCACGACATGGGCCGGCGCAACGTGCACATCGGCCCGTCGGACTACGTCGAGTGGCTGGACGACCGCAAGTGGGCGTACGTGCGGCTCGAGGGCCGGGCGTTCGGCGACGTGCCGCTCAACCTGGAGTACAAGCTCGAGGTCTGGGACTCCCCGAACTCCGCCGGCGTGATCATCGATGCGGTGCGGTGCGCCAAGATCGCCCTGGACCGCGAGATCGGCGGCCCGCTGCTGTCCGCGTCGTCGTACTTCATGAAGTCCCCGCCGGAGCAGCACGCGGACGACGTCGCCCGCACCAAGGTCGAGCAGTTCATCCGCGGCGAGGTGGACCGCTGAGGCGGCACCGCAGCTGACCCGCGGCACCCGGCGCCCGGGTGGGTCCCGGCGGACCCGCCCGGGCGCCGTCGCGCGCACCGGCCGCCCCTAGGTTGACCGCGTGACCCCTCCCGGCACCGCCCTCGGCGACCTGCGTGCCGTCCTCGCCGGACCGGGGTTCCGCCGGCTGCTCGCCGTCCGGGTGACGAGCCAGGGCAGCGACGGGCTGATGCAGGTGGCGCTGGCGTCGCTGTTCTTCTTCTCCCCGGAGCGACAGGCCACGACCGCCGGGGTCGCCTCGGCGTTCGCCGTCCTGCTCCTGCCGTTCACCCTGGTCGGACCGTGGGCGGGGGTGCTGCTGGACCGCTGGCAGCGCCGGCAGGTCCTCGTCTGGGGGAACGTCGTCCGGGCGGTGACCGTCACGGCGACCGGGTGGGCGCTGGTCGAGCTCGGGACCGGTCCGGTGCTCTACGGGCTCGTGCTGCTGGCCCTGTCGGTCAACCGGTTCCTGCTCGCGGCGCTGTCCGCCGCCCTGCCGCACGTCGTGGCCGCCGACCGGCTGGTGACGGCGAACGCGGTGAGCCCGACGATCGGCAGTGCCAGCGCCTTCGTCGGGGCGACCGTGGGGTTCGCCGTGCGCCCCGCCTTCCCGGACGGCGACACCGGCGACGCCCAGCTCCTCGGGGTCGTCGTCGCGGTGTGCCTGACGGCGGCCCTGCTGGCCACCCGGCTGGGGCGGCGGAGCCTGGGGCCCGACGAACCGGAGCGAGTGTCCGCGGCCGAGGCGCTGCGCCGGCTCGTCGCCGATCTCGTCGCCGGCGTCCGGCACGTCCGCGACCGGCCGGTCGCGGGCTGGTCGCTGCTGTCGGTGGGAGCACACCGGCTCGCCTTCGCCGTGACGTTCATCGCACTCATCCTGCTGTCCCGGAACCGGCTGAACCCGCCCGGCGACCCGGACGCCGCGCTGGCCACGCTGGGCGTGGTCGTCGCGGCGTCCGGGGTGGGGTTCGTGGCGGCGGCGGTGGTCACGCCGGTGGTGGTCCGGCGGCTCGGCGCCCCCGCGTGGGTCAGCGCGACCCTGCTGCTGGCCGCCGCCACCCAGGCCACGCTCGTCGTCGGTGTCTCGACCGCCTGGGCCGTCGTCGTCGGCCTGGTGCTGGGGCTGGCCGCGCAAGGACTGAAGATCAGCGTGGACACGATCGTCCAGCACGAGGTGGACGACGCCTTCCGCGGGCGGGTGTTCGTGCTCTACGACGCCATCTACAACGCCGCCTTCGTCGGGGCCGCCGCGCTCTCGGTGCTCATCGTCCCGGACGACGGGTACGCCCGCTGGTTGTACGCCGGTATCGCCCTCTGGTACGCCGGGGCGGGGCTGGCCTACCGGCACCTGCTGCGGCCAGGGCGCTGATCCCGAGCCCGACGAGGGCTGCGCCGGCGATGGCCGGGACCACCGCGACACCGCCGGTGCGCGGCAGCTCGGGCACGGCCGGGGGAACCGTCGCCTCCGGTGGGGCTGACACCTCCGGTGGGGCTGACGCCTCCGGCGGTGCGGGCACCTGCGGCGGTGCCGTGGCCTCGGGAGGTGCCGGGCTCGGCGGCGGTGCGCCCTCCGGCACCGGGGGCACGGTCGGCTCCGGTGGCGCGGGCGCCTCGACGAGCGTCGTCTCGGCGGCCAGCCCGAACCGGCCGGCCCACCCGGGCTGCCGCTCGTCAGCGGGCACCCGCTCGGTCCAGACGTACCAGCCCGGGTGCTCCGGCGTGAGCGGCGGGGTCTCGTACCTGCCCGGGCCGGTCACCACGGTCTCCACCGTGCCCACTGCCGGTGCGCCCGGGGGTGCCTCCGGTGCCGGTGCCGGGGCCTCGGGGAACGGTCCCCACAGCGTCGAGGTGACGACCACGGCGTGGCCGTCGGGCCACGTCCCCTCGACGAGGCCGACCTCGAGGTGGTCGGTGACCGGCGTCCCGGCCGTGACGCGCTCCGCGGAGGTGCGGGTCACCACGGACGGCGCGAACGGCAGCAGCACGTCCGCGGTGGCCTGCCCGGTCACCGGGACCGGTGGCACCGGGGTGACCACGCGCTGCACGCCGGCCCGGTCGGCGGTGTGCAGCGTGACCGTGCCGGCCGGCACCGTGGCCTTCGCCGCCACGGTGACCGTGCCGTCCCCGGTGAGGCGCAGAGGCACCTCGAGCGGGCGAGTTGCGGACACCCGCGGCTCCTCGGTGCCCCCAGCGTCCCCGCCGTCCCCGGCCGGTTCGGCCGGGCCCGTGACGGTCACGTCGACCGGCCACCCGGCGACCGGGGCGCCGGAGGCGCTGGCCAGCAGCACCCGGGCCGTCGCAGACCGGGCCTGCGGGTCGACGTCGAGGGACACCTGGAGGTCGTAGGGCCCCGCGGCTGCGGCCGCCTCCGCGGCCAGGGCGCGCACCGTGGGGCCCAGGTCCACCCCGTGCAGGGTCGGCGGCTCGGACGGTACCCGCGTGCGGGGGTCGTGCGGCAGCTCCGCGGAGGTGTGCACGAGGTAGGCGAGCGCGGCGTGGACCTCGTCGGTCTCCTGGGCCGCGTACCGGGTCAGCAGGTAGCTGGTGCGGGGCGCCTCGAGCGGCCGGCCGGTCCAGGTGAAGCCCGGCTCGGGGGCGGCCCGGCCTGCGTCGACGCACCACGCCCACGGGTCACCGCCGAACGTGCCGTGGCTGCCCAGCCACGTCGCCGGGTGGGCCAGACCGGGACCTCGGTTCCGCTCGTCCACCTGGGCCCAGACCCCGGTGGCGCCGAGCCCCAGCACGCTGGCGACCGCGACGAGCAGCGCCCACACCAGCCGGAGCAGCCGCCGGCTCCCCACGTCGTCCCTGTCCGTGTCCGCCATGCCGGCGAGCGTGGACCGAACCGGCGGACGGGACGGGTCACCGGTCCCGGGCTGTGGACGACGGGACGTGGCCGGGGGCTGTGGAGGACAGGACCGGCCGGGTCAGGACCGGGACTCGGGCTGCTGCGCCCACCACTCCAGCAGCGCGGCCCGGGCCTCCTCCTCGCTCATCGGCCCCCGGTCGAGCCGCAGCTCGAGCAGGTGCTTGTAGGCGCGGCCGACGACCGGGCCCGGTCGCACCCCGAGGATCTCCATGATCTGGTTGCCGTCCAGGTCGGGGCGTGCCGCTGCCAGCTCCTCGCGCTGGCGCAGCTCGGCGATCCGCTGCTCGAGGTCGTCGTAGGCACGGGACAGCCGGGCCGCCTTGCGCTGGTTGCGGGTGGTGCAGTCCGCGCGGGTCAGCCGGTGCAGGCGCTCGAGCAGCGGACCGGCGTCGGCGACGTACCGGCGGACCGCGGAGTCCGTCCACCGCCCCTCGCTGTACCCGTGGAAGCGCAGGTGCAGCGCCACCAGCGTCGACACCTGGTTGATCGTGCTCTTGTCGAACCGCAGCGCCTTCATCCGCTTGGCGGTGAGCTTCGCACCGACCACCTCGTGGTGGTGGAAGGAGACGCCGCCGCCGGGCTCGAAGCGTCGGGTCGCCGGCTTGCCGACGTCGTGGAAGATCGCGGCCAGCCGCAGCACGAGGTCCGGCCCGGGGACCGGCCCCTCGGGGCCGTCCTCGAGGGCGATCGCCTGGTCCAGCACGGTCAGGGTGTGCTGGTAGACGTCCTTGTGCCGGTGGTGCTCGTCGATCTCCAGCCGCAGCGCCGGCAGCTCGGGCAGCACGTGGTCGGCCAGGCCGGTGGAGACCATGAGCTCGAGGCCGGCTCGCGGGTCCCGGGCGAGCACGAGCTTCTCCAGCTCGGTGCGCACCCGCTCGGCCGAGACGATCTCGATCCGGCCGGCCATCGCCTGGATCGCCGCGAGCACGTCCGGGGCCACCCGGACGCCGAGCTGGGCGGCGAACCGGGCCGCGCGCATCATCCGCAGCGGGTCGTCGTCGAAGGACTGCTCGGGCGACCCTGGCGTCCGCAGCAGCCCCCGGGCCAGGTCCGTCGTCCCGTCGAACGGGTCGACGAACTCCATCTCGGGCAGCCGCAGGGCCATCGCGTTGATGGTGAAGTCGCGCCGGGACAGGTCGCCCTCGAGGGTGTCCCCGTAGGCGACGACGGGCTTGCGGGAGGACGGGTCGTACACCTCGGACCGGTAGGTGGTGACCTCGACGACGAGGTCGCCCTTGCGGGCGCCGATGGTGCCGAACTCCCGACCGATGTCCCAGTGCGCGTCCGCCCACGGCGCCAGCAGCGCGAGGGTCTCCTCCGGGCGCGCGCTGGTGGCCAGGTCGAGGTCGAACACCGAGTCGCCGAGGCGCCCGAGCAGCGCGTCCCGCACCGGCCCGCCGACCAGGGCCACCTCGTGCCCGGCCCGGGAGAACAGCTCGCCCAGCTCGACGACCACCGGCGCGTTGCGGAGCACGGCTGCGACGGCGTCCGCCCGGGCGGCCTCGAACGCCGCACGGACCGGGTCGGGGGCCACGTCACCGGTCTGGCCGGGGGTCGAGCTCTGCTGGGGCACGACGTCCAAGCCTGCCAGACCGGGCCGGGACGTCGGACCAGGGCCGCGGCAGGGCCGCTGGTTACAGTGAGCCGCATGCCCGCCGCCCCCCGTCGAGCCCGGCCCCGTGGCGGCCGTTGGCGCACGGTCGAGGAGACCTCGGCGGGCGGGCTGGTCGTCGACCTCGCCGCCAGCCCGCCGACCGTGGCCGTCATCGCGCGGGTCAACCGGGCCGGGCGGCTCGAGTGGTGCCTACCGAAGGGTCACCTCGAGGGCGCCGAGACGCCTGAGCAGGCGGCCGTCCGGGAGATCGAGGAGGAGACCGGCATCCGCGGCCGAGTGGTCGGCGATCTCGGCACCATCGACTACTGGTTCGCGGTCGAGGGCCGCAGGATCCACAAGACCGTGCACCACTACCTGCTGGAGGCGACGGGGGGTCGCCTCACCGTGGAGGGGGACCCGGACGCCGAGGCGGTCGACGTCGAGTGGGTGCCGATCGACGAGCTCGGGTCCCGGCTGGCCTTCGCCAACGAGCGGAGGATCGCCCGGGCTGCGACCGCGCTGCTCGCGGACAGTGCGTGACGGCCAGGCGATGAGGGGCCGCCTGCTGCTCGTCGTGGTGCTCGCGCTGCTCACCGTCCTGCCCGCCACGGTGCCGGCGGCGGGACAAGACGGTGTCCCCGCCCCACCGCAGGACCCGGCTCCGGTCGGCGACCGGATCGTCCTCGACGTCCACGAGGTGACCCCCACCGTGCTGCGCCCCGGCGGGGAGGTGGCGGTGACCGCGACCCTGCGCAACACCGGTGGGGTCGCCGCCACCGACCTGCTCGTCCGCCTGCAGGCCTACACCGTGCGGCTGCCCACCCGGGACGCCGTCGACGCGTGGGCGCAGAACCGGTCGGGCATCCGAGCGGGCAACCAGCCGCTCGCGGAGACCCGGATCGACGAGCTCCCGCCGGGCGGCACCGCCGGGATCACCCTGAGCGCACCGGCCGAGGCCCTCGGGCTGTCCACCGCCGCGGTGGCCTGGGGACCGCGCGGCCTGACCCTGGAGGTGCTGCGCCGCCCGAGCTTCGAGCAGGCGGCGGTGGCCCGCGCGTTCACCGTCTGGGACCCCCGCGAGGAGGTCCCGGCGGACGAGCGGATGCCGCTGTCGGTGCTCGTCCCGGTGACCGCGGGCCCCCCTGACGTGGCGAGCGCCCGCCTGCCGGCGTCCGCCGTGGACGCGCTCACCGCCGACGACGGTCGGCTCGGGCGCCTGCTCGCCGCGACCTCGCCGTCGCACGCCGCGTGGGCGGTCGACCCCGGCCTGCTCCGCTCGGCGGCGGACACCCCGGCCGGCCAGCAGTGGCTGGCCGCGGCCCGGGACGCCGCCGACGGACGTGACGTGCTGGCCCTGCCGCAGTGGGACCCGGACCTGGTCGCCCTCGCGGCCGCCGGAGGGCAGGCCGGGGACCTCTACGCGCTGGCGCGCCGCCAGGGCCGGGACGCCGTCGGTGACCTGCTTGACAGCCCGGTCCGGGCCGAGGCGGCGTGGCCGGCCGGGGGCGGGGCGGACGAGCAGACCCTCGCCCTCGCCGTCCGGGCCGGGGCCACCGCCGTCGTCCTCGGCGCCGGAGCCCACCCGCCGCTCGACCCGGACGCGGTGGTCTCCGGCCGCAGCACGGTGCCGGCCGGCACCGACCGGCTCGACGGCCTGCTCGCCGACACCTCCCTGTCCACGGTGCTCACCGACGCGACGGACGGCGACGGCGACGTGCTGGCCCGGTCCCGGCTGGCCGCCGAGACGGCGGTGCTGGCCCGGGCGGCCGGGGACGACGTCCCGCACCTGCTCGTCACCCTGCCCCGCGGGTGGGACCCGTCCCCGGACGCCGCCGCCGACGCCTTCGCCACGCTGACCGGGACGCCGTGGACCCGTCCGGCCCCCCTCGACGCGCTGCTCGACGCCGCCCCGCCCGAGGTGGAGCGGGCAGCGGTCCGCCAGTCCGCCACCGGCCGCTCCGCCGCCCTGCCCGCCGAGGGCCTGCGCCAGGTCGCGGAGGCGCTGGAACAGGTTCGCCGGGTCTCCTCCGCCCTGAGCCGCCCGCAGGACGTGCTCGAGTCCGCCGAGGCCTCGGCCGTGGCGGCCACGTCGGTGTCCTGGCGGGAGGCCAGGCCCGCCTGGCAGGACGCCGTCGCGGAGCTCGGCGCCCGGGCCGAGCAGGTGGTGTCCGGCGTCCACGTCGTCGAGGGCAGCACGGTGAACGTCGTGTCGGCCGCCGCCGACCTGCCGGTCACCGTCGCCAACGAGCTGGACCAGGACGTGTCGGTCGTCGTGTCGGTACAGCCGCGCAGCCCGCGGCTGGTCGCCGACGACCCGGTGGAGGTCGTCGTCGACGCGGGCGGGGCGCAGCGCGTCGCCGTCCCGGTGCGTGCCGTGGCGAACGGCGACACCGAGGTGGAGATCGCCCTGTCCGCGCCCGACGGCACCTCGCTGGGGTCCCCGGTGGTCGTCCCGGTGCGGGTGCGCGCCGACTGGGAGACCCGGGGCCTGCTCGTCGTCGGCGCCGTCCTGGCACTCGTCCTGGTGAGCGGCCTGGTCCGCACCATCCGCCGCGGCCGACGGCGCAGCGAGTCCACCGGGGTGGTCCGGTGAGCCTGCTGCGCTCCACGGCGGTGATGGCGGCGGGGACCGCGACCTCGCGGGTGCTCGGGTTCGTCCGTGCGGCGGTGCTGGCGTGGGCGATCGGCGTCAACGCCCCCGCCGCGGACGCCTTCGCCCTGGCGAACACCATCCCGAACAACCTCTACATGCTCATCGCCGGCGGTGTCCTCAACGCCGTCCTGGTCCCGCAGATCGTGCGGGCGGCCCGGCGCGGCGACGGCGGCCAGGAGTACACCGACCGGCTGCTGTCGGTCGCCCTGGCGGTCCTGCTCACCCTGGCCGTCGGGCTCACCGTCGGCGCACCGCTGGTCGTGACGCTGTACGCCAACGACTTCGACGGGGACCTGCTCGCGCTCACCGTCGCCTTCGCCCTGTGGTGCCTGCCCCAGGTGTTCTTCTACGGGCTGTACACGCTGCTCGGCCAGGTGCTCAACGCCCGTGGGTCCTTCGGCCCGTACATGTGGGCGCCGGCACTCAACAACGTCGTCGCGATCGGCGGCCTGCTGGTGTTCGTCGCGCTCTTCGGCTCCGGCGCCGCCGCGCACCCGGTCGAGGACTGGACCCCCGAGCGGATCGCCGTACTGGCTGGCACGGCCACCCTCGGCGTGGTGTCGCAGGCGCTGGTGCTCGTCGTCCCGCTGCGCCGGACCGGCTTCCGCTTCCGTCCGCGGGGCGGGTGGCGCGGGATGGGTCTGGGGACGGCGGGCCGGGTCGCGTCGTGGACGTTCGCCGGTGTCCTGGTCGGGCAGCTGGGCTACCTGCTCGTGACGAACATCGCCGCCGCCGCACGGGAGGCGACCAAGGACCTGCCCCCGCAGCTCGCCGCGCAGACCCCCGGCTACGCGGCCTGGGGGCTGGCGTACCTGCTGTTCATGCTGCCGCACTCGCTGATCGCGGTCTCCCTCGTCACGGCCCTGTTCACCCGGATGAGCGGTGCCGCCGCGGACGGGGACGTCGCCGCCGTCCGCCGGGACGTCTCCGGCGGGCTGCGGGTGCTGGGCGTGGCCTCGGTGCTGGCGACGGTGGGCCTGCTCGTGCTGGCCGGCCCGGCGGGCCGGCTGATCAGCGCCCAGGCCACGGACGCCGAGGCGCAGGCGATCGCCCGGGTCGCCGCCGGGATGGCCCTCGGCCTGGTGGCGTTCAGCGCCTCGTACCTGCTCAACCGGGCGTTCTACGCCTTCGAGGACGCCCGGACGCCGTTCGTCGTCCAGGCCGTGGTCGTCGCCGTCTGGTCGGTCGGCAACGTGCTGGCCTGGGCGCTGCTCCCGCCGCGGGCCATGGTGGTCGGGGTGGCGGTCGCGATGAGCGTCGCGCACGTCGTCGGGGCCGTGCTGTCCGCGGTGCTGCTGCGCCGCCGGCTCGGCGGGCTGGACACCGCCCGGGTGGTCCGTACCCACGTCCGGCTGCTGGCCGCCGGGACCGTCGCCGGACTCGTCGGCGTCGGCGTCTCCGCCGTGCTGTCCGACCTCACCTGGTCCAGCCGGACCGGCGCGCTCGGCACCGCGCTCCTCGCCGGCTCGGCGATCACCCTGACCTACCTGCTCGCGCTGCGGGTGCTCCACGTCGACGAGCTCGACGCCGTCCTGCGCCGGGTGCCCGGGCTGCGCCGGTTCGCCCGACCGGGACGGCGCGGCGAGGTCCGGTAGGGCCGGGCTCAAGTCGGGGCCGCCGGGTGCCGATGCGCAGGCCGTGGAGGGGGTCCGTGCCCGCCGCCGGGACGACGCCGGCGGCATCATCGTGGGCTGGCTGACCAAGCTCGTCGTCGTCGGGGCGGTCGTCGGCGTCGTCGCGTTCGACGCGGTGTCGATCGGGGTGTCTCGCCTGGCCGTCGAGGACGACGGTGCCCTGGCCGCCCGCGAGGCGAGCACCGACCTCGGCCGCACCCGCAGCGTCCAGTCCGCCTACACCGCGGCGCTGTCCGCGGCGACGGAGGCGAACCCGCTCAACGAGGTGCCGCCGCAGTCCTTCGAGGCCCTGCCGGACGGGACGGTCCGGCTCGTCGTCGGCCGGGACGCCACGACGTTCGTCGTCCACCGGATCGGCTGGATCGCGGACTGGGCGCACGTCGAGGCGCACGTCGAGGGCCACCCGCTGCCCTGACGCTCCACCACGACCGACCGGGCGACACGGCCGGCGCCGGGCCTGCCGAGCACCGCCGGCACCTAGCATGAGGGCGCCGCGGCGACGGACGCCCCGGCGCGCCCGGTCGGCGCAGACTCAGGTGGAGGTGACGGTCCTGGACGGCGTGGGCCACGGCACGGTCCTGGCGGGGCGGTTCCGGCTCGAGGAACGGCTGCAGGTCGCCCCGGGCACCTCGCTGTGGCGGGCCGTCGACGTCGCCCTGGAGCGGCCTGTCGGCGTCCGGGTGGTGAGCGGGCAGGCGGCCGCGGACGCCCTGGACGCGGCCCGGCGCGCCGCCGTCGTCGACGACCCTCGGCTGCTGCGGGTGCTCGACGTGGGCACCGAGACCGTCGGCACGGGTCCTGGGACGGGACAGGTCGCCTACGTCGTCTCCGAGCTCGTCGCCGGGGAGTCTCTCGCCGAGCGGCTGCGGTCCGGTCCGCTCCCCGCCGCCCGGGTGCGGGTCCTGGTCGGCGAGGCGGCCCGGGCCCTGGCGACCGCCTCGCAGGCGGGCCTGCACCACACCCGGCTGACGCCCGCCTCCCTCGTGCTGGGCACCGACGGGGCGGTGAAGGTGGCCGGGTTGGCCGTGGACGCCACCCTGGCCGGACCGCCGGACAGCCGCGAGGACGTCGACCCGCACGACGCCGCGGCGGCCAGCCGGGCGGACGCGGTCGGCCTGGTGGCGCTGCTGTACGCCGGGCTCACCGGACGCTGGCCGTTCGGCAGCGTCGACGGCGTGCCGGCCGCGCCGCTGGTCGCCGGCCGCCCGGTCCCGCCGGCGGACATCGTGCCCGGGGTGCCGAACGACCTCGACACGCTGTGCGCCGTCACGCTCGGCCCGCACGGCGACGGTCCGCGCACCCCGGCCGAGCTCGCCGACGAGCTGGCCCCGTGGGACCGCAGCACGACCGTCGACGACGCCGTCGTCACCGGCCCGGACGTCGAGGGGCCGGACGTCGAGGAGCCTGGGACGCGACCACCGAGCCGGTTCCCGGTGCAGCTGGCCGCCGGGACCACCGGGCCGACAGCGGCCTTCTCGTCGCCGGATCCCGCCGGCGGCGCAGGGCTGCCGGACGACGACGTCACGGTCGGCCGCTCCCGGCGGACGCAGACCGCGGTCGCACTGGTCGTCGTCGCCGCCCTCGTCGTCGCCGGCCTGTACCTGGCGGTCGGGTCGCTGCGCACCATCGGTGAGCGCGACCCTGCCGCCGCACCGGTGACCCCGACGTCGTCCGCGGCACCGTCCGTGGAGCCGACGCCGACGCCGACGCGGACGCCCACCGCCACCGCGAGCCCGCAGCTGCCGGCCCCGCAGGTCCAGGGAGTGCGCACCCTCGACCCGCTCGGGGACGGGGAGGAGAACGACGGCGAGGCGCCGCGTGCCGTCGACGGTGACGACGCCACGGCCTGGACGTCCAGCACGTACAGCACCGCGGCCTTCGGCAACCTCAAGGACGGTCTGGGCCTCGCGGTGGACCTCGGCCGGCCCAGTCTCGTCTCCGGCGTCGACCTCCTCGTCCGCGGCAGCGGCGGGGTCGTCGAGGTCCGCAGCGCCCCCGGTCCGGGGGTGGAGGACTCCGAGGTGCTCGCCACCGTGGAGACGACCGGCGAGGCTCAGGCGATCGATCTCGAGACGCCGGTGGAGACGCAGTACCTCGTGCTGTGGTTCACCACGCTGCCGCAGGTCGGTGGCGACTACCGGGTCGAGCTGGCCACGGTCGGGGTGCGCTGACGGTGGCGGGCGAGGTCGGCGACCGGGGTCTGCGGGACCACGGGGACGGCAGGAGCGACCGGGACCTCCTCACCGCCCACGCCGACGGCGACCCGGACGCCTTCGGCGAGCTGGTCCGACGGCACCGCGACCGGCTGTGGGCGGTGGCCGTGCACACCCTGGGCGACCGGGAGGAGGCCGCCGACGCGCTGCAGGAGGCGCTGGTGTCGGCGTTCCGGCACGCCGGCTCCTTCCGCGGTGACGCGGCCGTGACGACGTGGCTGCACCGGATCGTCGTCAACGCCTGCCTGGACCGGGTGCGCCGGGCCCGGGCCCGGCGCACCGACCCGCTCCCGCCGGCCGACGTGGCGGACCGCCGGGACGACCATGCCGCGACCGAGGCGCGCCTCGACGTCCACGCGGCGCTCGCCCGGCTGCCCGAGCACCAGCGGGTCGCGCTGGTCCTCGTCGACCTGCACGACCTCACCGTCGCGGAGGCCGCCCAGGTCCTCGGGATCGCCGAGGGCACGGTGAAGTCACGGTGCGCCCGTGGTCGCGCCGCGCTGGCGCAGGCGCTGCGTCCGGGGAACCCTGCCGTCGCCGAGGACGTCCCACCACCGACGACCGGTTCGACCCCGACGTCCCCGACGCCCCGTTCGAACCCGACGTCCCCCGCGACACCGACCCAGCCCGCGACACCGACCCAGCCCGCTCCCCGCACCCCCGGAGACCCGACGTGAGCACGGACGCCGGCCGCGCCCACCCCGCACCCGAGGAGCTCGACCTCCTGCTCGGGCCCGGGGCGGAGCCGGACGCCTCCGCCGAGGCGACCGAGGTCCGCGCGCACGTCCGGGACTGCGCGACCTGCGCCGCTCTCGTGGCGGAGATGGCGACGGTCCGCGAGCTGCTGCGCACGGCGGGCCGTGACGTCCCGCCGCCGCCGGCGGACCTCGACACGCGGATCGCCGCCGCGCTGGTCGCGGCGGCAGCCGGCCCGGAGCCGGCCGGGGGCACCACCGGCACCACCGTCGTCCCGCTGCAGCGGCCGCAGCCGAGGGTCCCGCGCTGGGCGACCGTCGCCGCCGGCCTCGTCGTCCTCGCCGGCAGCGCGCTGACCGCCGGCCAGCTGATCGGCGGCTCCGGGTCGGACCAGGCGACCAGTGCGTCGGACCAGGCCGAGAGCACCGACGCCGCAGGTGAGGTGGCCGGGGCCGCGGCCACCCCGGTCCTGCGCAGCGGCACCGACTACGGGCCGGACACCCTGCCCCGGCAGGTGCTGGCCCTGCTGAACGACCCGCAGGAGCGGGCCGAGGAGCCCGCCCAGGAGCCCGCCGAGGAGTCCGCCGACGGCCCGGCGGGGACGCTGGCGGCGCCCGTCGAGGAGCCGGTGGCGACGCCGCAGGGGCTCGCCGAGTGCCTGGTGGCGCTCGGCGCCCCGGGCGCGGTGCCGCAGGTGGTCGACCTCGCCACCTGGCAGGGGGAGCCGGTCGCCGTCATCGTCCTCGACGAGGGCGACCGGCGCGGGGTGTGGGTGGTGGAGCGCACCTGCGCCCCCGGCGCGGACGGCCTCGTCCACTACGCGTCCGTCACCGGCTGAGGCGGGAACAGCCGGGGCCTACGATCAGTTGACCGCCACGGACCGTCAGACATACCCCGCGCGGTATCCGCGGGCCCCGACCGGAAGCAGGCAGGCGAGGCAGTGAGCGAACAGACCACCGACCAGATCCGCGACGTCATCATCGTCGGCTCCGGGCCCGCGGGCTACACCGCGGCGCTGTACACGGCCCGGGCCAACCTCCAGCCGCTCGTGCTCACCGGGTCGGTGACCGCCGGTGGCGCGCTGATGAACACCACCGAGGTGGAGAACTACCCCGGCTTCCCCGAGGGCCTCATGGGTCCCGAGCTGATGGAGCGCTTCCAGCGCCAGGCCGAGCGCTTCGGCGCCGAGCTCGTCTGGGACGACGCGGTGGCGCTCGACCTCACCGGCGAGGTGAAGACGGTCACCACCGGCAGCGGCGCGGTGTACCGGGCCCACGCCGTGATCCTGGCGACCGGGTCGGCCTACCGGGAGATCGGGCTGGAGAACGAGCGCCGGCTCTCCGGGCACGGCGTCAGCTGGTGCGCGACGTGCGACGGCTTCTTCTTCCGCGACCAGGACCTCGCCGTCGTCGGCGGAGGTGACTCGGCGATGGAGGAGGCGACCTTCCTCACCCGGTTCGCCCGGTCGGTGACGATCGTGCACCGCCGCGACTCGCTGCGGGCATCGAAGATCATGCAGGAGCGGGCGATGAAGGACCCGAAGATCCGGTTCGCCTGGAACTCCGAGGTGGTCGACGTCCTCGGCGAGGACAAGGTCACCGGTATCCGGCTGCGGGACACCGTCACCGGCGAGGAGCGGGACCTCGAGGTCGGCGGGCTGTTCGTGGCGATCGGCCACGACCCGCGGGTGGAGCTGTTCAAGGACGTCGTCGCGCTCAACGAGAAGGGGTACGTGGCGGTCGAGGGCCGGTCCTCCCGGACGTCGGTGCCCGGCGTGTTCGCCTGCGGTGACGTCGTCGACCACGAGTACATGCAGGCGGTCACCGCAGCCGGCTCGGGCTGCGTCGCGGCGCTGGACGCCGAGCGGTTCCTCGCCGCCCGCGGGGAAGCCGGCGACCCGGACCAGGACGTCGCCCAGGCGGCGGGCCGCCCCGAGCCGGCCGAGCCCGCCGGTCTGCGGCCCTGAGCAGGCCCACCACCGCTGTCACCGGCCTGCCGTACGGTGACTGTCTGCACGACATCCCTGTCCGCACCCGACCGAGAGGAGACGCCCCGTGGGCGCCACCCAGGCCGTGACCGACGCCACCTTCGAGGCCGAGGTCCTGCAGTCCGACAAGCCGACCCTCGTGGACTTCTGGGCTCCGTGGTGCGGCCCGTGCCGCCAGGTCGCCCCGATCCTCGAGGAGCTCGCCGAGGAGTACGCCGACAAGATCAAGGTCGTCAAGCTCAACACGGACGAGAACCCGCGGACCGCGGCGTCCTACGGCGTCACCTCCATCCCGACCCTCAACGTCTACCGGGGTGGGGAGCTCGTCAAGACCGTCATCGGCGCCCGGCCCAAGCCGGTGCTGGTCAAGGACCTCGCCGAGTTCCTCGGCTGAGCGCCGGCGCAGTCCCTCCGCGCGACCGGGTGTTCCGGGCGGACCGGACCGTTCCGGCGTAGCATCGCCGGAACCTGCCGGCGTGGGTGTCCGGGTGCAGAGGTGGGGGTCCGGGTGGAACGTCTCGACGAGCTGCTGCGCCGCGGTGACCGGGGGCCGCGGGTCGCCGCCGTGCGCGAGCAGCTCGCCGCCGTCGGCCTGGACTGCGCCACCGCTCCCGGCGAGGACCCCGGGCTGTTCGACGCCCGCCTCGAGCGCGCCGTCCGGGGCTTCCAGCAGCAGCGGGGGCTGACCTCCGACGGGGTGGTCGGCGCCGAGACGTCCCGCGCCCTGGACGCCGCCCGGTGGCGGCTCGGCGACCGGATCCTGCGCTACACCCCCGGCCACCTGGTGCACGGCGACGACGTCACCGCCCTGCAGGAGCGGCTGAGCTCGCTGGGCCTGCTCGACGACCGGGTGGACGGCGTGCTGGGCCCGGCCACCGAGCGGGCGCTGCGCGAGCTGCAGCGCGGTCTCGGCCTCACCCCGGACGGCACCTGCGGCCCGGCGACGCTGCGGGCCCTGCAACGGCTCCAGCGGACCGTGCGCGGCGGTGACGTCGGCGCACTGCGGGACACCGAGCGGGTGCGCCGGTCGGGCAGCAGCCTGGTGGGCCGCGTCGTCGTCGTCGACCCGGGTCACGGCGGGGACGACCCCGGTGCCGTCGGGAACGGGCTGCGGGAGGCGGACGTCGTCCTCGACCTCGCGCTGCGCCTCGAGGGCCGGCTCGCCGCCTCGGGGGTGACGGCGGTGCTGACCCGGGGGGCGGGGCAGAACCCGAGCACCAGGGACCGGGCGCGGCTGGCGGACGACGTCCGCGCCGACCTGTTCGTCTCCCTGCACTGTGACGCCGCCACGGGCACCGCGGGGCAGGGGGTGGCCACGTCGTACTGGGGCGACCCCCGCGTCGGCACCCGGTCACCGGTCGGGGCCCGGCTCGCCGACCTCGTGCAGCGCGAGCTCGTCGCCCGCACCGACCTCGTCGACTGCCGGACCCACGCCCGCACCTGGGACCTGCTCCGGCTCACCCGGATGCCCGCGGTGCGGGTCGAGCTCGGCTACCTCACCGACCCCGGCGACGCCCGCCGGCTGGCCGACCCCGCGTTCCGGGACACCTGCGCGGAGGCCCTGCTCGTCGCCGTCCAGCGGCTCTTCCTGCCCGAGGACGAGGACCCGGCGACCGGGACCTTGCGCGTGGACGACGTCCTGGCCCGGGTCCGGGCGGCCGACGGCCCTGCCTGATCAGGACCTGATCAGGAGCCGGTGAGCACGGGGTGGCGCACCCCGGCGAGAATCCGCTCCAGCGCGGCCTCGACGTCCTCCCGCCAGGACAGCGCCGTGCGCAGGTCGAGCCGCAGCCGCGGGTAACGGGGGTGCGGCCGCACGGTGGTGAAGCCGACCGCGAGCAGGAACTCCGCCGGGACGACGCAGCCCCCCGGGGGGGCCTCAGCCGTCCGGACGTCCGCCGGGTCAGGCGGGACCGCAGGCGGGGAGGCGTCCCCGAACGCCTCGATGGCCCGCAGCCCGCGCCGGGTGAGGTCCTTCGCCGCACCCTGGACGAGCATCCGGGCCAGGCCCCCACCCCGGTACAGGGGCAGCACGGCCGCGGTCATGAGCAGCACCGCGTCCGGGGACACCGGGGAGGTCGGGAACGCCGTCGAGCGGGGCACGAACGCGGGGGGCGCGTACGTGACGTACCCGGCCGGGACGTCGTCGACGTAGGCGATGCGGCCTGCGGTGCCCCACTCCAGCAGCACCGCGGACAGCCAGGCCTCCTTCTCGAAGGCGGCGTCCCCGGCCCGGACGGCGCGCTCGCCGGCCACCGGGTCGAGCTCCCAGTGCACGCAGCGGCGGCAGGCCGCCGGGAGGTCGTCCAGACGGTCCAGCGTCAGCGGGGCGAGGAAGCGGCTCATCCTCCCCGACCGTCAGCCGCCCGCCACGGGACGACGCCGGCGGCGCGGCCGGAGCAGCTCCGCCACGAACGCCACGACGGCGCCCGCAAACAGCCCCGCAGCGACGGTCCGGGCGACTCCCATGCGACACTCCCAGGCGACGATCTGCTGCAGCGGCCCGCCGGTGCGGGTTGCACGCGAGGCGGGTAGGAAACATCGTACGGCGAGGGAGGGACCCGATGGCCACGGGGAACCGGCTCGACCCGTGGGTGGACACGTACGCCACCCGCACCCGCGGGATGACGGCGTCCGCCATCCGCGCCCTGTTCGCGGTCGCCAACCGTCCGGAAGTGGTCTCACTCGCGGGGGGCATGCCGAACCTCGCGGCGCTGCCGATGGACGCCGTCGCCGACGTCGTCGACGACCTCGTGCGCACCTCCGGGGCCACCGCGCTGCAGTACGGGTCCGGCCAGGGAGACCCGGTGCTGCGGGAGCTGATCACCGAGGTGATGGCTGAGGAGGGGATCGCGGCGTCCGCCGAGGACGTCGTCGTCACCACCGGCTCCCAGCAGGCGCTCGACCTCGTCACCCGGGTGTTCGTCGACCCGGGGGACGTCGTGGTCGCGGAGGCACCGAGCTACGTCGGGGCGCTCGGGGTGTTCTCCGCCTACCAGGCCGACGTCGTCCACGTGCCGATGGACGCCGACGGCCTCGACCCGGTCGCGCTGGAGGAGACGCTGACCCGGCTGCGGGCCGAGGGCCGCCGGGTCAAGCTGCTCTACACCGTGCCCAACCACCACAACCCCGGCGGCGTCACGCTCGCGGCCGGGCGCCGGGCCGCCGTGCTGGAGACCGCCCGCCGCCACGGCGTCCTCGTCCTGGAGGACAACCCCTACGGCCTGCTCGGGTTCTCCGGCGACCCGCTGCCGGCCCTGCGGGCCACGGACGCCGAGGGGGTCGTGTACCTCGGGACGTTCTCGAAGACCTTCGCGCCCGGGCTGCGGGTCGGCTGGGCCCTGGCCCCGCCCGGCGTCCGGGACCGGCTCGTGCTGGCCAGCGAGGCGGCCATCCTGTGCCCCAGCGCGTTCGCCCAGGCGGCCGTGGCCGGCTACCTGTCCCGCCACGACTGGCGGGGGCAGATCAAGGCGTTCCGGGAGCAGTACCTCGAGCGGCGGGACGCGATGCTGGCGGCACTGGAGGACCACCTGCCGACCGCGTCGTGGACCGTGCCCGGCGGCGGGTTCTACGTGTGGCTCGGCCTGCCGGCCGGCCTGGACGCCGCTGCCATGCTGCCGCGCGCGGTCACCGAGCGGGTCGCCTACGTGCCCGGGACGGCGTTCTACGCCGACGGCTCCGGAGGCAGCCACCTGCGGCTGTCGTACTGCTACCCCTCCCCCGACCGGATCACCGAGGGGGTGCGGCGCCTGGCCGAGGTGGTCCGGGCCGAGACCGAGCTGATCGACACGTTCGGTGCCGCCCCGGGCGCCACCGGCCGCGGTCCCGCCGGCGACGCCCCCGGGCCGGACGTCACCTGACCGCCAGGCCGACCCTCCAGGTGACGCCCCGACGACGACCCCGACGACGAGCCAGGTCCGACAAGAACCGAGGAGCCCGACGATGGCGAGCAGCGGCACCGGTCCCCGAGTCCTCGTGCTGGCCGGCGGCCTGTCCCACGAGCGTGACGTGTCGCTGCGGTCGGGGCGCCGTGTCGCCGAGGCGCTGCGCGCCGCCGGCTGCGAGGTCACCACCCGCGACGTCGACGCGGACCTCCTGCCCTCCCTCGAGTCCGACCGTCCGGACGTCGTGTGGCCGCTGCTGCACGGCTCGACCGGCGAGGACGGCGCGGTCCGCGACGTCCTGGAGCTGCTCGACCTGCCGTACGTCGGCGCCGAGCCGGCCGCGTGCCGCCGGGCGTTCGACAAGCCGGTGGCGCGGTCCGTGGTGGCCGCAGCCGGGCTCGCCGTGCCGACCGGGGTGGCCCTGCCGCACTCGGTGTTCCGTGAGCTCGGGGCGCGGGCGGTGCTCGCAGCCCTCGTCGACCGGCTCGGGCTGCCCCTGGCGGTCAAGCCGGCCCGCGGCGGCTCCGCGCTGGGGGTGAGCGTCGTCGAGGAGCCCTCGGAGCTGCCGCGGGCGATGGTCGACTGCTACGGCTACGGCGAGGTCGCCCTCGTCGAGCGCGCGGTTCGCGGCACGGAGGTGGCCGTCAGCGTGGTCGCCGACGAGGAGGCACCGCGCGCCCTGCCCGCGGTGGAGATCGTGCCTGCCGCCGGCACGGTCTACGGCTACGACGCCCGGTACACCGCCGGCGGGACCGAGTACTTCGTTCCGGCCCGGCTCGAGGAGAAGGCGGCGAGCGCGGCAGCCGAGGCAGCGCTCACCGCGCACCGCACGCTCGGCCTGCGCGACCTGTCCCGGACGGACCTCATCGTCGACGCCGAGGGCACGCCGTGGTTCCTGGAGACCAACGTCGCGCCCGGCATGACGGAGCTGTCACTGCTGCCGCAGGGACTCACCGCCGCCGGTGACGACCACGGCTGGGTGTACCGGCGACTCGTCGAGCGGGCCCTCGCCCGACGGGGGTGAGGACGGACCCGGCCTTGTCGAGGACCGGGGCGAGGCAGGCGGCGGCAGCCCGTCGAGAGCGAGGCAGGCTGTCAGTTGTCGTACGTACGTTCGAGTCACAGTTCCGTTGTCGTCCCGCCGGCTCGACGGCTCGTCGGTGCGGCTCGGTGAACCTGGCTTTCCACACCCGACGCGAGCACCGCCTCCAGTCGCGTACTTCCGCACGACATCACTGAAGAGCAGAAGGTACAAGAGGAACGAGGCCACGCCTCGGTCTCCGTGCGCAATCGATGCGGGAGCCCAGGACTGCCGGGCAGGAGTGTCCGGCTCAGTCCTGGTCGGGCGCCGACGAGGTACGGCCGCGCAGCACGCCGGCGTCACCAGGGGCGAGCATCTCGACGATCCGGTTGAGGTCCTCGAGGGTCGCGAACTCCACCGTCAACCGGCCCTTCCGGCGTCCGAGGGCGACGGAGACCCGGGTGTCGAACCGGTCGGACAGCCGCTCGGCGAGCGCGTCGAGCGCCTCGTGCCGCTCGCCAGCTCGAGGGCGACGCCGGGGAGCCGGTGGCTCGTCGTCGCCCCCGACCGCGACGATCTCCTCCGTGGCCCGCACCGACAGGCCCTCGGCGACGATCCGCTGGGCGAGTCGTTCCATCGCCGCGCCGTCGGACAGCCCGAGCAGCGCCCGGGCGTGCCCGGCGGACAGCACGCCCGCCGCCACCCGCCGCTGGACCAGAGGCGGCAGCCGCAGCAGACGCAGGGTGTTGGAGATCTGCGGTCGCGACCGGCCGATGCGGGCGGCCAGCTCGTCGTGGGTACAGGCGAAGTCGTCGAGGAGCTGCTGGTAGGCGGCGGCCTCCTCCAGCGGGTTCAGGTCGGCCCGGTGGAGGTTCTCCAGCAGCGCGTCCCGCAGCAGATCGTTCTCGCCGGTGTCCCGGACGATGGCCGGCACGGTCTCCAGCCCGGCCCGCTGGGCGGCCCGCCACCGCCGTTCGCCCATCACCAGCTCGTAGCGCGACTCACCCTCGGGGACGTCGTCCGGAACCTCCCGGACGACGATCGGCTGGAGCACCCCGATCTCCCGGACCGAGTGCACGAGCTCAGCGAGAGCGTCCTCGTCGAACACCTGGCGAGGCTGTCGCGGGTTGGGCCGGATCCAGTCGACGGGGATCTCCGCGAACTGGGCGCCGGGTACCGGCAGCAGACCCTCCGGTGCCGCGGTGCCACCGGCGTCCGCGTCGTCGTTTCCCGTGAAACCATCACGACTGTCAGCGGACGGGGTGGCGCCGCCGCCTGTGTCAGAACCAGAGACCCCCTCGGTCTCCGCCTCGTCGTCCCGCGCGGCGCCCGGGAAGAACACGTCGACCGGCCGGTCCCCGACCGGTCGGCCACCGGCAGGGGCGGCCGGGATGAGCGCTCCCAGTCCCCGGCCCAGACCACGACGCCTGTCGCTCACCGTGTCTCCTCGCTCGTCATGGTCTCCTCGTTCGTCACACAGATGCCCCGTGCTGCTCAGCCCGCTCGGCCAGCTCCCGGGCGGCCGCCAGGTAGGACAGCGCGCCACTTGATCCCGGATCGTAGGTCATCACCGTCTGACCGTGGCTCGGCGCCTCGCTGATCCGTACCGATCGGGGGACGGTCGTCCGCAGCACCACGTCGGGAAAATGGTTGCGCACCTCCTCGGCGACCTGGGCGGCCAGCCGGGTCCGTCCGTCGTACATGGTCAGCAGAATCGTCGACACGTGCAGCGTGGGGTTGAGGTGACCTCTGATGAGTTCGATGTTCTTCAGCAGCTGCGTCAGTCCCTCCAGGGCGTAGTACTCGCACTGGATCGGGATGAGCACCTCCTGCGCGGCGCAGAACGCGTTGACGGTGAGCAGGCCCAGGCTCGGCGGGCAGTCGATGAGCACGTAGTCGACGCGCGGCTCTCCTCGCTCCTCAGCACCCTCGAGAAACGTCTCGAGCGCACGCCGGAGCCGGGTCTCCCTGGCGACCATGGAGACGAGCTCGATCTCCGCTCCGGCGAGGTCGATGGTGGCCGGAGCGGCGCGCAACCCCGGGACGTCGGGACAGGGCTGGACGACGTCCGCGAGCGGGACACCCTCGACGAGTACGTCGTACACCCCCGGCACCTCGGCGTGGTGCTCGATCCCGAGGGCGGTCGAGGCGTTGCCCTGGGGGTCGGTGTCGATGACGAGCACCTGCAGACCCGCCTGGGCGAGCGCGGCGGCGATGTTCACCGCGGTGGTCGTCTTGCCGACCCCGCCCTTCTGGTTGGCGACGGTCAGGACCCGGGTCTGCTCCGGTCGCGGCAGACGACGCCCGGACAGCTGGATCCGCCGACGAGCGTCCTCGGCGACACTGCGGGCCAGGGGGGTGGTGTCATCCGCCTCCGGGATGACGTCGGCGAGCTCGCGCCGAGTGTCCTCGTCCGGCTCCGTTTCACGTGGAACCGGATCCTCGCCGCTCGATTCACGTGAAACAGCTGCGGGTCCATGTCCCTCGGTGCTGGCCTTGACGCTGGCCTCCGAGGACGGACGCGGTCCTGGCCACCCGAGCCCGGTAGGCCGGGCTCGCGGTGCGGAACCGGTCGAGGACCTGTCCGGCTCGGGCCAGCCCAGGCCACGTGCGACACGGACCGCCTCACTCACCGCGCCCTCCTCCCAGTCCGTCCGCTGGCGACCGCGACCCTAACCCGGACCACGGTCGTCGGGGTCTGCAGGAGGTCGGCGCCGCACTCGACGACGTCGGCGCCAGCGGCTCCCAGACGACTGAGGGCGGGGCGGGCGGCGTCCAGCTCGTCCCGCGCCGTCCGCCCCTTGATCGCCAGCAGCTCCCCACCGGGCTCGACCAGCGGCAGCCCCCACTCCGCGAGACGTCGCAGTGGAGCAACGGCACGGGCGGTGACGACCGGCGCGGCGAGCTCGCCGTGGAGGTCCTCGGCCCGGGCCCGACGCACCACGACGTCGAGGCCCAGGTCGGCGACGACGGACTCCAACCAGGCCACCCGGCGTTCCAAAGGCTCGACGAGAGTGATCCGCAGGTCGGGTCGCGCGACGGCGAGCGCGATGCCGGGTAGCCCCGCGCCGCTGCCGAGGTCGACGACCGCCACACCTTCGGGCACGAGCTCGGCGAGCACTGCGCAGTTGAGGACGTGCCGGCTCCACAGTCGCGGCAGCTCACGGGGGCCGAGCAGGCCCCACTCGACGGCCGTCGTCGCCAGGTGCTCGACGAAACGCTCCGCGACGGGCAGTCGCGCACCGAAGACGGTGGACGCGGCGGCGGGCGCGGGCTCCACGTGACCGCGTGCTGGCGATGTCGGGTCCGTCACCGGCAGCCCCTCGCGGAGAACCGGTACCGACGCTGCATGGTCACTCCTGCGGTGACAGCACGACGACGCGCCGCTCGGGCTCCTCGCCCTCGGACTCGCTGCGCAGGCCGGCGGCGGCCACCGCGTCGTGAACCACCTTGCGCTCGAACGGCGTCATCGGCTCGAGCCGCACCGGCTCCCCGCTGCGCCGCACCTCGGCGACGGCGCGCTCGGCGAGGGCCTCGAGCTCCTCACGGCGGGCGGCCCGGTACCCCGCGACGTCGAGCATGAGCCGGCTGCGCTCACCGGTACTCGTCTGCACGGCAAGTCGCGTGAGCTCCTGAAGAGCCTCGAGCACCTCTCCGTCCCGGCCGACAAGAGCGCGCAGGGACCGGGAGGCGACCGGGTCGGCCACGATGGAGACCGTGGCACGTCCGTTCTCCACGTCGATGTCGATGTCGCCGTCCAGGTCGGCGATGTCGAGCAGCTCCTCGAGGTAGTCCGCAGCGACGTCGCCCTCCTCCTCGAGGCGGGACGAGGCAGCGGACCCGGATCCCGTGCGGCTCCGCGAGCCGGGAGCGGACGCCGCCGGTGGTGCATCCACGTCGGGCGTCAGGTGAGGGGAGTCGGTCACGACAGGCTCCTTGCGTCGGTGCGGTGGTCGGCCGACCACCAGGGTCTCGCAGCGTCTCGGCGGGTTCTCGAAGGGTCTAGCGGCATCTAGAAGGATCTAGCAGGAGATGTAGCGCAGGTCAGCGGCGTCAGGTGGAGCGGCGGGCTCCCGACCCACCGCCCGAGCCCTTGGCTGGGCGGGTCCCCGACCGACGACGGTCCTTGCGCTTGGGCTGCGGCCGCTGACCCCGGGGCTTGGTCGGCTCGATCACCTGCGTCGTCCCCCCGCCGGCCGTCGTCCCGGCCTCGGCGGCCGGCGTCACCGCCGACGATCCGCGGCCGCGCCGGGCCTTGCGCTCCTGGAGCGCCTTCTCAGCCGGGGAGCCGGGCGCCGGCATCCGCCGGATGACGAACAGCTGCTGCCCCATCGACCACAGGTTCGTCGTGAGCCAGTAGATGAGCACGCCGATCGGGAAGTTCACGCCCGACACGGCGAAGATCACCGGCAGGGCGTACAGCATGATCTTCTGCTGCTGGGCGAAGGGGTTGTCCAGCGCCGCGGCCGGCATGTTCTTCGTCATCAGCTGCTTCTGCGTGATGAACGTCGTCGCCGACATCGCGACGATCAGGATGACTGTCAGCACCTTGACGCTGATGTCGTCCGAGTTGAGGAACGTGGACGACAGCCGGGCACCCATGAGGCTCGCCTCGTTGGCCTGGACGGCGAGCTCCTCGGTGAGCGGACCGATGGCCTGCCGCTTGCCGACGTACTCGTTGAGCACCCGGAACAGAGCGAAGAAGATCGGTGCCTGCAGCAGGATCGGCAGGCACGAGGAGAAGGGGTTCGTCCCGGAGCTCTTGTAGAGCGCCATCGTCTCCTCGGTCATCGCCTGACGGCTGGCCGGGTCGGTCTTCCCCTTGTACTTCGCCTGGATCTTGCGCAGCTCCGGCTGGATGAGCTGCATGCCGCGGGACGCCTTGATCTGCCGGACGAACAGCGGGATGAGCAGGATGCGGATGACGACGACGAGGCCGACGATGCTCAGCGCCCAGGTCCAGCCGCCCGCCTCGTCCATCCCGAGGGTCGTCAGCAGCGCGTGGAACTGAACCATGATCCACGCGACGGCGATCTCGAGCGGCTTGAGAATTCCCACGGTCGGGCTCCTGGCGGTCGGGCGGGTAGCAACCGGCAGGCACGGCTACCGGTCTCTGGTCTAGGTCTACGGCACGCGGGTCGGCTGCCGGTCCCGGCGGGGCGGGACGTGGTCGACGCCGCCGGCGCTCCACGGGTTGCACCGCAGCACTCGCCACACCGCCATACCGGTGCCACGGACGGCGCCGTGCTCGCGCAGGGCACCCACCGCGTACGCCGAGCACGACGGGTAGTACTTGCAGGTCTGCCCCAGCAGCGGCGACACCAGCAGCTGGTAGACCCGCACGAGGCCGATGAGGGCGAGAGCGGGCAGGCGACGGAGCAGGCCCAGGACGCCGTCCGGCCGGGCGCCGTTCACGACGTCCCGTGCCGGGACGATCGCCGGAGGACGACGCGGACGGCGGAGTCCAGCTCCGCGCCGAGCTCGGCGGACGAGGCGCTCGCCGCCGGGGGCAGGGCGCGGACGACGACCCCGGCCCCTGCGGGCAGGGCCCCGAGACGGGCGGCCATGAGGTGCCGCAGCCGCCGCCGGACCCGGTTGCGGGTGACGGCGTTCCCGACAGCGCGCGAGACCGCGAACGCCACGGTCACCGGAGCGTCCGGCCCGTGCTGCAGGTCCGGGACCAGGTGCACGACGAGCCGGCTGCGTCCGGCGCGCACCCCACGCCGGACCGTCCGGTCGATGTCCTTCGACCGGCGCATCCGGTGAGCGGCCGGCAGCACGACGTCGCGACTCGGATCAGGCGGAGAGCTCGCTGCGGCCCTTGCGACGACGGGCAGCCAGGATGGCCCGCCCGGCGCGGGTACGCATCCGGTGCCGGAACCCGTGGTTCCTGGCGCGGCGACGGTTGTTCGGCTGGAAGGTCCGCTTGCTCACTGTTTCTCCACACTCCACGGCTCCGACCGTGCGGGGCGCACGGGGACGGCGGTCGTCGGCCGCCACCGGACGTCCACGCACGCAGAGCGCGTGGACATGCGACAGGGGCCGGTGACACGGCAGCACCCCACGGTACGGTCCGTCCCCGACGGGGGTCAAACAGAGTGCCGCCGACCAGCTCAACACCTCGCCGCGACCCTTGTCCCGGGGCGGCGGTGTTGTTACCGTCCTGCGCCGTCGGTCACCCGTCGCCGTCCACGGCCGCGGACAGGGGCGCGGTCCCAGCGACGCCCCGAGGACGGGTCTCTCCACAGCGTGTGGACAACCCTGTGGACGGCGAGCGTCCCCGATGCGGTCTACTAGGACGCCGGACGGGTCGCCGTCCGGCGTCGACGGCACCGCGCGCCGACGTGCACAGGGCACCGTCGTAGAGGGGGACCGGTCGTGGAGGAGCACAGGCTCGTGGACCAGCGCCGATGAGTGAGCCGACGGACCTGCACCAGCTCTGGCGGACGGTGGTCGGCGCCCTCGGCTCGGACGACCGGGTGAGCGCCCAGCAGCTGGGCTTCCTGCGCCTGACCCGCCCGCTCGGCGTCCTCGACGGCACGGCGCTGCTCGCCGTCCCGAACGAGCTGACCAAGGAGATCCTCGAGCAGCGGGTGCGTGAACCGGTCCTGGAGGCGCTCGCCGACCAGCTGGGTCAGCCGGTGCGGCTCGCGGTGACCGTCGACCCCGCCATCGACCTGGACCACCTCGCCGACGACAGCAGCGACCACGGCGACGGCACCGAGGACACCGACCTGCTCGGCACCGACAGTCCGGACGTCGCCGACGTCTTCCCGCCCCGGCCGGTGGGCTCACGTCGTGAGCGTGAGCGCGGCCGGGAGGTGGAGCCGGCCCGGCTCAACCCCAAGTACACCTTCGACACCTTCGTCATCGGTGCCTCCAACCGGTTCGCGCACGCCGCGGCGGTCGCCGTCGCCGAGGCCCCGGCCAAGGCCTACAACCCGCTGTTCGTCTACGGCGAGTCCGGGCTGGGCAAGACGCACCTCCTGCACGCGATCGGCCACTACGCCCAGCACCTCTACGGCGGCGTGCGGGTGCGGTACGTGAACTCCGAGGAGTTCACCAACGAGTTCATCAACTCGATCCGGGACGACAAGGCGAGCGCCTTCCAGCGCCGCTACCGGGACGTCGACGTCCTGCTCATCGACGACATCCAGTTCCTCCAGGGAAAGGTGCAGACCCAGGAGGAGTTCTTCCACACCTTCAACACGCTGCACAACGCCAACAAGCAGGTCGTCATCACCTCGGACCTGCCGCCCAAGCAGCTCTCCGGCTTCGAGGAGCGGATGCGGTCCCGGTTCGAGTGGGGCCTCATCACCGACGTCCAGCCGCCGGACCTGGAGACCCGGATCGCCATCCTGCGCAAGAAGGCGGTCGGTGAGCGGCTGCAGGCACCACCGGAGGTGCTGGAGTACATCGCCAGCAAGATCTCCACCAACATCCGGGAGCTCGAGGGCGCCCTGATCCGGGTCACCGCGTTCGCGAACCTCAACCGCGCCGAGGTCGACCTCGCCCTCGCCGAGGTCGTGCTCAAGGACCTCATCACCGACGACGACGCCGGCGAGATCACGGTGTCCACGATCATGGCGCAGACCGCCGACTACTTCGGGCTGACCATCGAGGACCTGTGCGGGACGTCGCGCTCACGGGTCCTCGTCACCGCCCGGCAGATCGCGATGTACCTGTGCCGGGAGCTCACCGAGCTGTCCCTGCCCAAGATCGGCCAGGCCTTCGGTGGCCGCGACCACACCACGGTCATGCACGCCAACCGCAAGGTCCGCGAGCTCATGACCGAGCGGCGCTCGATCTACAACCAGGTCACCGAGCTGACCAACCGGATCAAGCAGCAGCACCGCGCCTGACCGGTCCGTCCGCATCAGCACCCTCTTGGGCGGGCCCGGAGCAGATGAGGACCCGACGCAACCATGTCACCCGTTTCCCACACCTGTGGACAACTCTGTG